>JBFRWO010000088.1:0-38133 GCA_051439625.1 Crocosphaera sp.
AATATTATTAAGCCAACTTTATTAAGCCAATATTATTAAACCCAAACCCAAAATTAAACCCAAAATTAAAACTTTTTTTTGGGTTCACCGGCCGTTGACCCCTACTGTACTGAATGTTTAGTACAAGAAACAACACCAAATAACCCTCTTCTGTCACTTTCCGAATTTATGACGAATTTCCTTCATTACAGACAACGACACCTAACGAAAGAATCAGGGTTTGACCCCCATTTTTCGGAGTCTGACAGAAGAGGGATATTATTTCCTGACTTGTTCATAGACATCAGACTTGAGATATAGTTAATTCAAATAAAAATGAGAGAAAATCTACCTCGTTTCTTGTTAGCATAGTGAGCAAGACTTGTACTGAGTTTGTCGAAGTATGCTAACATTCCTCTATCTCAAACTTATTTGAAACGACTATAATTGATAATTTCCTTAAACAAGGGTTATCAATTATCAATTATTACTTATTGCTTTTTGAATATGTCTCAACTGAATTATATCTATACTTTATTTATCAGTAACCTGTTAATTTCTTTACCTTTTCTTCTCCTGGGTATTGTTATTTCCAGTGGTTTATTAGTCTTTTTTGACGAACATCAATTAGTCACTAGATTACCCCGTACTCGTATTTTAGCAGTGATTATTGGTAGTAGTTTGGGGTTCTTGCTTCCTGTAGGACAATACGGGAATCTTCCCATAGTAAGACGGTTATTGTTGCAGGGTGTATCGATTCCTTTATGTATTAGCTTCCTGATCGCTTCTCCTACGGTTAACCCTTTTGTTATTAGTAACAGTTGGCAAGTTTTGGTAGATCATCCCAGATTGGTATTTTTAAGAATTTTAGGAGCTTGGTTAATTGCTATTATAGTAGGCTTAATTTTTAGTGCCTACCCAGAAAAATCTATCGTCATAGATGAGTCCTCTTCTGTTATTAAAAGCCGTTCTACCTTGGTCCATTCTGGGACCATTATATCACGTTTGGAGGCTTTTAAACCGCTTCATCGTTCTGGTAATTTAATTTATGAATATCAAGGTAATATTAGAACATCTGTGGGTATAAGGCAACAATTATCTTTATTTTTTGATAATATAATTCGAGAGTTTATTGAATTAGGAAGTATTCTGGTTTTTGGGATGGCTATTTCTACAGTTTTTCAAGTTTTTCTTCCTCAAATACAACTTTTTCAATGGGGTTCAACTCCTTTAAACCAACTATTAATAATGATAGTGTTTGGTTTCCTCGTATCCTTTAATTCTCTCAATTCAGCTTACTTTTTAACTCCTGTTTTGTCTTCTATTTTATATGGTTCAGGTTTAGTTTTCTTACTGTTAAATTCTTTGTTTAATATTTCTAGTATAATTTTGCTGTTGGGGATGATACGGACTAAGTTTGCTAGTTACATAGTTATCTTAACAGCACAATTAATTTTAGTTTTGGGTTTATTTCTTAACTTTTATATTAGTTAATAAAACAGTAAAATTTTTTGTACAGTTTATGTTTTTTCGATTTGACTATCTAATGCTTGTCGAGAAATTTTAGTAACATAAACACTGACTAATACAGTAGCAATTAATCCCACAATATATAAGGCCCATTCTAAGGATGTTTTTTCCCTTCCTCCGGCCCCTAAAGTGGCAATATTACCAATCAAAGAACCAATATAAACATACATAACTGTACCTGGTAACATCCCAATCCAAGAAGCGATCGCATAATCTCTTAAGGACACTTGAGTAATGGCAAAAGCATAGATTAAGACCACAAAAGGAAAGATAGGTGATAAACGAGTTAATACCACAATTTTCCATCCTTCTTTTGCTACTGCTTCATCAATTGCTTTGAATTTTGGATAGTTTTCTATTTGTTTAGCAACCCATTTTCTGGAAAAATAACGTACGAATAAAAAGGCTAAAATTGCCCCTACAATCGAAGCAATAGACACTAAAATTGACCCCTCAATTACATCAAAAATAACTCCGGCCCCTAAGGTTAAAATAGAGGCAGGAATCAAGAAAACAGCTGATAACATATAAACCAAAATAAAGATTACATAACCAATAGTTCCTAAATCTTGTATCCATTGTAATAGGTTTTGTAAGCTTTCAGTAATACTAAAACTATCTAAAATTCCTAGTTGTTTGATAATAATTATGGTAGCAGCAGTTAACACAGCAAGTCCTCCTAGTTTTAATAGTAGTTGTTTTGATTTTGTTTTTTGTATCATGATTTTTTCTTTAAATTAATAGTTAAATAAATTAAATTAGTGATCCCCCACAACTGGAACCACTTCCAGCAGTACAACCATAACAAAAATCAGCAGTTTTGATGTCAGTAATAACGTCTAAATTTCCAATTTTTAATAAGGTTTCTACGGTTAAAAGTTGTCCATTGGGTAGGGTTGCTGGAATATTCTCCATTTGATTAAAATCACAGTCATAAATGTTGCCTAAATAATCAATAGATAGCTGGTTACGACACATAAGATAATCCAGGGTTTGCTCATTATAATTAGACTCTAAAAATTGAACATAAGGCTCATATATTTTTTTATTCTGTAAATATTGTTTAGTCCTCCCAATGGGTAAATTAGTGATTGTAAAAAGTTGATTAAAACAAACATCAAAATTATCTTTTAGAAATACTTTATAGTCTTTTTCTAAGTTTATTTGATCAGGGGTTAAAGAGAATTTATTATTGTTAGGAATAGGTGGATTATAGACTAAATCTAAAACTAAATTAGGATCATGTCCATAACCTAATTGATTGAGTTTTTGAATGGCACGAATTGAAGCATTATAAACCCCTTTTCCTCTTTGTTTGTCCACATTATCTTCTAAATAACAAGGTAAAGAAGCAACTACTCTTATCTGATGTTTAGCAAAATATTCTGGTAAATATTCAAAACCTTCCTCGAAAAATATAGTTAAGTTTGAGCGTACAATAACTTCTTTTTTTGCTTTTCTAGCTGCTTCTACTAAGGGTTTAAACCCATAGTTCATTTCCGGTGCGCCTCCCGTTAAATCAACGGTTTCAAGTTGTGGGAAACGGTTAATTAATTGGATTAATTGTTGACAGATTTCGGGTGATAATTCTTCTGTTCTTTTGGGACTTGCTTCTACATGACAATGGTTACAAGCAAGATTACAACGTTTGCCTAAATTGATTTGTAATACGGTTATTTTTTGTTTATTTAAAGGGTTTTTAACTTTTTGAAAAAAGGGGATTATTTGATTAGTATTTAAAGAAATCATTTATTTTTCTCCATTAAATAAATTAACAGTGATCAGTCATTGCCAACTGATCACTGTTAAGTGAATAATTAGCAACATTCTCCAAGGGTACAACAGTCCATATCTTCTTTAATATCTGTTAAGTGATAGTTACTGCCTTTGGTCTCTTTTGGATGACGAATGGCCTTATTTTTGCAACTAAATTCTGTTGCTTCTTCTAAGGGTATTTCTTGATAAGGAGGAACTCCAATAATATCCTGTTGATAAGGACTTTCTGCACGGGTTAAAATCTGATAGGTTTTATCACAAACTGCCATTCTTTCTCCCCGACAAAAAGTGTGTCCATCATCGTCTTGTACTTGTTTCCAAGGGCCTTTATAAATGATGGATTGTTTTCTTTCTAAACAGGGACCTTCTTTTCCTTTATAAGCACGAATAGTCATAGAACGAAATTCAACACCGTCAATAACTTGCCAAGGTTTTTCCTCTCTTTTGAGGATTTCAACCCCATAAAATCCTACATCTTCAAACATCTTTAAAAATTGATCTTCTCGAAATGCTCCTGCAATGCAACCACTCCATAAATCAGGATCATTAAGAATATTTGGTGTAGGATCTTCATCACAAACAATATCAGAAATAACTGCTCTTCCCCCTCGTTTTAGAACCCGATATAGTTCTTCAAATAACTGTTGTTTATCGTTCGGTTTAACCAAGTTTAAAACACAGTTAGAAATCACCACATCAATGCTATTATCTGCAATTAAAGGCTTGTCTTTACGGAGGCGATCGCATTCACTTTCAAACTTAGTTAAATCATCCACAGATTGAATAGGATTATCCTGTAACCAACCTGCAACTAAGTCTAAATTTAAGGTTAAATCTTGTATTTTACCCTTGACAAATTTTGTATTATGGGTTCCAATTTTATTAGCAATATCTTGTTGATATTTGCGGGCAATTTTTAACATTTCATCGTTAAAATCAACGCCAATTACTTGACCAGATTTTCCTAATTTTTGAGCTAAAATATAACAATTTTTACCCGTTCCCGAACCCAAATCTAAAACAGTTTCTCCCTCATTAATATAACGAGTAGGATCACCACAACCGTAGTCTTTTTCGATAATTTCTTGAGGTAAAATTTCTAGATAGTTTCCCTCGTATTCAGTGGGACAACATAAACTAGGTTGTTGAACTTTTGCCCCTTCTTGATAACGATCTAGGACAGTTTTTTCGATATCATAACTAACAGCGTTTGAAGAGTGAGAGGTTACCATATTTATCCGTAAACCACCTTTGACTAATTACAAAAGAAAAACAAAATAGACCATTTTTTCAGGAATGTAATATCATTAAAAAGGAAAGTAATGAGAATTTCCTGAGATTTGCCTTAACTTTCTTAAGATATCATCTATTTGTTACCCATAATTTATTATGTCTGAGTCTTTAACCCCAGCTATTACCCCAGAAGAAACTCCTGATTTAGCGGAAATACTAAGCGAAATAAAGTCATTAAAAGATAAAGTTACAAATTTAGAAGAAAAATTAAAATTAGTCTCAGATATAAATAGATATAGTCAATTACAAGAATATTTAAAAGCAGGAAAATTTAAAGAAGCGGACCAAGAAACCAGCAGAGTGATCCTCGATGCAGTTAACCGTAGTCGAGACGATCTCACCCCAAACGACATGAAACAACTACCTTGCACCATTTTGCAAGTGATTGATAAACTTTGGCGAGACTATAGCAACGATCGCTTTGGACTTAGTATCCAGTTACGTCTTTATATGGAAGTTGGTGGTAGTATCGAGACCCTGCGCGCTCAAAATATGGGTATCCTGGAGAAATACGGCGATCGGGTGGGATGGCGTAAAAATGGAAAATGGGAGGGGGGTAACTATGATAATTGGGACTTTAGCTTATCTGCTCCAGAAGGTTCTTTTCCTGCTATTTGGTGGAAGTCTCCTTATGGGTTTAAGATGGCGACTTTTTGCTTTATGCGTTTAATTGAATGTGATCTGACTAACTAAAAATTAATCATTAATTATCTAAAGCATCTAGACGTTTTTGCCATTCTTGATCAATTTTATCTGCTTGTTCAATTTCTTGTTCTAGGATATCTTTTTCTGTGGTATAAGCAATGTCAGACTGTTGTATCATTGCTTGATTAGCAAATTGACTTGCATAGTCTAATTTATGTTGTATGGTTTCATTTTTATTCAATAAAACTTCAGTTCTTTCTTTTCTTTGACCATTTCTTGACTCAATTTTACCGTTTCTCATTTGAACAACAAAATAACGAACAAGAGGAACCCCTAAGAAAGCGATCGCATATCCTAATAATAACCAGTAAATTGAATTAATAAAGGAAATAAAACCACCGAATTGTTGTACGATACTCGGATCTTTCAAAAATGAACCTAATATCAATGCTAAAATAAAATTCAACGCCCCTAAGCCAATAGATAACATTATTTTACCGCTACCAGCTTCACTAAATTTATACAATTTCTCTCTTAAATAACTAGAAATTGATTTTTGAGTTGATTCTTGAACAGTGACTTGTAACTCAGGAAAATGATAAATTAGTTCACCATTAGGGGAGACTTCGGGACTGCCATTAAAGCGAGTTAAAACCGGTAATATATAATCTTCATTCTCTCGATTATAGCGATCAATATTATCCAGATATGGGGCAACTTGTTCAGCAATAATTGAACCTTTATTATTTTTGATAACCGTTCCTATTGCTTTCCAACGACGTTCTTCTAAGTTATAATTTGGATTACCATCCCCGAATAAAAACGAAAAAATTGCTTCTAAAAAATTCATCCCACTATCATCTCTATTTTGGGAACTTCGAGAAGAATTATTTCCGTAACGATTATAACCATAATCAGGATAAAATATCCAAAATAGATCACCAAAATTCGGGAAGAAAAAGATCCCTCCTCGTCGATAACCTCCCCCACGACTTCCAGAATTATTACTATCACCATCCCTACTAGAACTAATACCAATAATAATCACAGTAATAGCAATTAACATTAAAATAATAGAAGCAACTAAAATAATACCAAAAGAAATCCGAATAATATAAAATAATACTTTCCAAATTTTATCCCAGGTTTCTTTTAATTGTAACTTCCAGTATTTATTACGAAGAATAGTTCTAAAATTTTCAGGAAAAAGATAAACAATATCTCCCGACTCTGCAACTTCTAAATGTCCCGATACATCAGAAGCTAAAGCCAGTAATCCTTGTTGTGCTAAATTAATATTTAACCCTGATTTTGCTGCCACGTCTCCTACAGTAACACGATAGCCTAATTGTTCAACTGATTGCATAATTTCGGGCTGAAGTGTCATATAATACCCTCCTAATTTAATGAGCTACCATTCTTATTATATTCAATGCAAAATATAACAGGCAAGAGGCAATAATTAGAAGTTGTTTAAGACAAGAGGATCTCAAACTTCCTGACTGCCTTAACTGTGACAGTTTTTGTTACTGTCTTGAAACTGCGGTCAAATTATTTAATTCTTGCTAGAATAGTAACAATGAAAATATTGCTAAAGATACTATTTGTCATGACACAGAACAAAAAGCTATTTAAAAAATCTCAACTTATTTTTAGTTTTATCTTAGCTATATTAGGGCTAATTTCTACTAAACAGTCGGTGCAAGCGGCCGAAAGAGTAGTCTTAAAATACAGCATTTTAAGGGAATCTATTTCTGTTCAAGAATTAAGTCAGTTAGCAAACACAGGAGAAACATCAAGATCCCTAAAAAACTATCTGAGATTAGCCAATAAAAAACCAGAAGAATTAAGAGCATTATTAAATCAGAATGTGGATGTTGATCCCGTTTTTTTATCCAAAGTTCTTAATAGTTTTGCAGGAGGAATGATACTTGATCCCATCGGGGAAGTAATTCACACTCCATCAAAACGCGCTAATAAAGAATCCTTAAGAGGTGCTTTAGTCACCTCAGCCTTATCCGATCAAAATATACGCTTAGTTGAAATATTTGAAAACTATCCCACCGAAGAAATTCATGTAGACGGCGATCGCTTAGTAGAAGTCTATCAAAATATTGAGGGGTTTCTCGATAATATCCCCGATCTTCCCTTCTGAAAGTGAACAGTTAACAGTGAACAATAACTGGTAACTGGTAACTGGTAACTGTTAAATGGCTAGGACTTGCCAAGATCAAGATTTCCTTTAGAATTAATACAGTTTCTTTATATATTTAACTCCCCTCTAACTCCTTTTTCAAAAATAACCATGACTCAAGGCTTAGAAAAATCTTTAACCACTCCCACCACCCTAATAGAATTATTGCGTCTGAGGGCCCAGCAAACCCCCAACGGCCACGCCTATACTTTTTTAATAGACGGAAAAAAAGAAACCCCACCCTTAACCTACGCTGAGTTAAATCAACAAGCTAAGGCGATCGCCACTTTATTACAAAAATATCAAGCTAAAGGAGAAAGGGCATTACTCTTATATCCCCAAGGGTTAGAGGTTATCGCCGCTTTCTGTGGCTGTTTATACGCTGGTGTCATCGCCATTCCCGTCCCTCCACCAGAGTCAGGCAGACTGAAACGAACTTTACCCCGTCTGCGGGCTATTGTTAAAGATGCTAACGCCACCTTTGCCTTAACCACAGAGGGCATTTTATCCCTTGTAGAAGGGGTTAAAGGAGAATTTCCCGAATTTGACCAAATGAAGTGGATCGACACCGCTACAGTGGATTTATCCTTGGCTGAGGGTTGGCAAGATCCCCAGGTGGATAAAGACCAACTAGCCTACCTACAATATACTTCTGGGTCCACTTCCACCCCCAAAGGAGTCATGTTATCTCACTTCAATTTAATGCACCATGCCAGCTATTTACAAAGGGCCTGTGGCTACGATGAAAACAGTATTACCCATACTTGGATGCCCTATTTTCATGATTATGGGTTAGTAGAAGGGATGATGGTTCCTTTGTACAACGGAACTCCCTGTTATGTGATGTCTCCTTTCTCTTTTATCAAGCGTCCCATTCAATGGTTAAAGAACATTACTAAGTATAAAGTTACCCATTCCCAAGCCCCCAACTTCGCCTACGATCTCTGTTTAAGTCGCCTCAAAAGCAAAGATATTGCCCAACTAGACTTAAGTAGCTGGGAAGCAGCCGGAAACGCGGCCGAACCCATTAACCCCAAGGTAATGATGAATTTTGTGGAAACTTTTTCCCCTTGTGGGTTTCGTTGGGAAACTTTTGCCCCTGCTTACGGGTTGGCTGAATATACCCTACTCGTATCGAGTAAACCGAAAGGAACTCATCCCGTGTTTATCTGTGTCGATGCGTCGGCCATGGAACAAGATAAAATTGTTGAAGCTGATCCCCAACAGGAAAAAGGAACCCGGATCATGGCTAGTTGTGGACGGTTGGTGTGTGAAACCAATCTAGCGATCGTCAACCCCGATACCTTAACTCGTTGCGCTGAAGATGAGGTGGGAGAAATTTGGGTATCTGACCCCAGTATGGCCGAAGGTTATTGGCAGCGCAAAGAGGCAACAGAAGAAACTTTTCAAGCTTATATAAAAGATACGCAAGAGGGTCCCTTTTTAAGAACCGGAGATTTAGGGTTTTTCAAAGACGAAGAACTCTATATTACTGGACGGATGAAAGACTTAATTATCATTCGCGGTACTAACCATTATCCTCAGGATCTCGAGTGGACGGTACAACATTTGAATCCTATTTTTCGTTCTGACTATGGGGCCGCTTTTTCTGTTGAGGTAGAAGGAGAAGAACAATTAGTTATTGTTCAGGAGTTAGAAAGACGTAGTGGAGAACAGGACTTTGAGCAATTACTGGGAGATATTCGCCAAGAAATTGCCGAAGAACACGAAATCCAAACCTACGCCATCGTTTTAGCTAAATCTGGAACCGTCTTAAAAACCGCCAGTGGTAAAATTCAACGTCGCGCCTGTCGTCAAAACTTCTTGAATGGAACCATTAATATTGCTGCTGTTTGGAGTGAGAATGTTGAGGTGATGGATAAGTTGAAATAGGGGAGCAGAGGGAGCAGAGGGAGCAGAGGGAGCAGAGGGAGCAGAGGGAGCAGAGGGAGCAGAGGGAGCAGAGGGAGCCAAATATTAATATTGTTTCTAGTCTTCCCACCCTTCCCACACTTCCCACCCTTCCCACACTTCCCACACTTCCCACACTTCCCACACCCCCCACACTCCCCACACTTCCCACATTAATAATGACTACCAGACTTACGATGATGAATAGCGGTTACACCATCGTGTAAAACTTCTCCTTTGGTGACGATCGCATAAATAAGCCAATGATCCCCACATTCCATGCGATCGCTGACCTTACATTCCAAATAAGCCAACCCATCTTGTAATATAGGAGAACCATTATCAGCCACCTGGGTTTTTAACCCCTGAAAACGATCTTCCCCAGGAGAAAAAGGCTTAAGAAAATGCTTCATCAAACCAAGATGATCCCCTTCTTTGAGAATATTCAAGACAAAGTAACTCCCTTGATGTAACAAAGACTCGATCGCCCGTTCTTTGGCCACCGCTACGGTAAACCCAGGAGGGCTAAAGGTCGCTTGAGAGATCCAAGAAGCCAACATGGCCCCGCTTAATTCTTCTTCTTGACAGGTAACAATGGATAATGACCCAACAATACGCCCTAAAGCTTGTTGTAGCCGATCTGTCTGGGACTGATTGACTGAATTTTTCGGTTGACGGCGTTTTTGGGCTTTTTTCACCGCCTGGGCAAAGTCTGTTCCTGCTTCTTCACAGGTTTTTAATGTTGCCTGAGTGGGGGTAAATTTGACCTTGATGGGGTCGAAACCGAATTGATCACCCCCATCCCTATATTTGTTATCTAAGAGGTCAATGGCTTCTCCACTCCAGCCATAGGAGCCCAATACGCCGGCTAGTTTCGATTTATCGGCGTTGGCTAAGGTGATCCCTAACGCGGTTTGGATCTGGGTGGGGGCGTGGCCTCCAAGGGTGGGGGACCCAAAAATAAACCCGGAACAGTTATTAATAGCTTCTTTGATCTCATCGGGTTCGGCTACTTCGGCGTTGATGGACTCAACCCTGACCCCGGCTTTGGTGATCCCACTGGCGATCGCTTGGGCTAAGGTGGCGGTATTGCCATAAGCAGAGGCGTAAACGAGGGCAACGCTTAGAGTTTGGGCTTTTTGCGCCTCTAACCATTGTTGATAGGAATCAGTTAATTCTTTTAAGCCATAACGTACTAATGGACCGTGACCGGTTCCGTAAACTTTAGCAGGTTTACTGCTTAATTTATCGAGAGAGGTCTGAATTTGTTTGGCGTAAGGGGCGATGACGCAATCAAAATAATAGCGTCGATCTTCGGCATAAACTTGCCATCCTTCATCAAAAATTTGATCCCCACAAACATGAGACCCAAATAATTTATCGCTGTAAAGAATTTCTGTTTTGGGGTCGTAAGTACACATTTGTGCGGGATAACGAGGGTTTGGGGTTAGAATAAATTCTAGTTGATGTCCTTGCCCTAAATCTAAGATATCTTCTCCTTTGACTACTTTTAATTGGGGCGGAAATTCGGGTAATAAAATATTAGGTAATAGTAAGGCCCCAGGGTTAGAACAAACGATGGTAATTTTGGGAGCAATTTTTAGTAAAGCTTTGATCGTTTCCCCTCGGTTGGGGTTAACATGACCCAAAATTAAATAATCAATTGTTTTTGGATCGATCCGTTCTTGTAGGGCTTTTAAAAATATCTCTGTAAAGGACTCTCCTGGGGGATCAATTAAGGCAATTTTATCCCCTTGAATAAGATAAGAATTAGCTGTGGTTCCTCGTTTTAGTCCGTATTCTATTTCAAATTTTAAGCGATCCCATGTCCGCGATCTTATTGCTATGGTATCAGAAGCAATGGGATAAACTTGTACGTCTCTGGGTTTATTAATCATATCTTTTTGGGGTAAATTAATCGAGTTTGCTCAAGTTTTCAACGGTATAGGTCATTTCCTCATCTGCTAGGATTTTGAGATAGTCGATAGCTACACGAGTGGGATAACCAAGGGTCGGATCATACGTAATTAAAATTTCATCGGCATTACGTTTAATTGCATCTTCGATAATGTTAAAAAGTTCCTCAATAGTTTTGGGAAATGTTGAATCTGGGATGACTTGATTCTTGTTTAAATTAACCACTTCAGTAATTTTATCATTTTTAACGGAAACTTTGAGATAATCATTACTGGGAGGTGGACAAAAACACCATTGTTGATAGATATATTGATAATTTTTTATGGTCTGCGATCGCCATAATTGACGATTTTCTTCTAATGTTTCTCTTAAGGAAGAGTTGTTATCACCATTAGCAGCGATCGGCATAATATTCACCAACATTACTATTAATAATCCGATCACTAAAAAAGTTAAAAATTGTAGGTTTTTCATGGTTTTTCCCTCAAATTCGTCTTAAAAAAATACAGACGTACATTAGTACGTCTGCTGATGAAAGAATAATTTAGGAACTAATTTATTTAGAGTCTTTTTTGGGACTCATTAACATCATCATGTTACGGCCTTCTCGTTTGGGATGCTGTTGAATTTCTGCTAATTCTTGTAAGTCGGTAGCCATACGACTGAGTAAATCTTGTGCTAAGTTAGAGTGTTGTATTTCTCTCCCTCGAAAGGTAATAGTTGCTTTGACTTTATCCCCTGATTTAAGAAAGCGTTTAGCCTGATTGACTCGCACTTGATAATCATGCTCTGATATTTTATAGCGCATTTTCACTTCCTTAACATCAGCGGTGTGTTGTTTTTTCTTAGCTTCTCTGGCTTTTTTCTCCTGTTCAAATTTATATTTACCGTAATCCATTATCCGGCAAACAGGAGGTTTAGCTGTTTCACTAACCAACACCAAGTCTAATTCTCGTTCCCGGGCAACCTTTAAGGCTTCTTCCGGGGTAATTATCCCCAGTTGGGAACCATCACTATCGATGACTCGAATTTCGGGGAAGCGGATTCTTTCGTTGATTTTAGGGAGATCGCGTTGTGTGCGTCTTTTATCTATCACAGGCGTTTGTTAATGTCTCTTGATATGATTAATGAACGTTAGTAGTCAATCCAGGCCATAAGACTAGCCTGTTTTATTGTAATCATTTTCTACTAAGTTCTGATTGTATTTATTGACTATATTGTTAGGTTGGGGCAATTTACCCTTAAGGATAATGCTTACCCTATTTACTTCCTAGTTTAATCCTTCTATGAGCGATCGTAAAATAAAAAGGTGTAAAGATTTATAACAGGATCATTAAGTGAGTCAACAACAAGCTTGGGAGAAGCGCATCGGACGACAAAGACAATGGATTTGGCGTGGTTGGCCAATTCGTTACACTTTTTTACCAGCAGAAACAGCGCAACCCGATACAAAACCCCCTTTAATCTTAGTACATGGTTTTGGGGCTGCGGTTGAACATTGGCGACACAATATCCCTACCCTACGGCAACACTATCGAGTCTATGCTTTAGATTTATTAGGGTTTGGTCAATCCCAGAAAGCGGCAACGGATTACACTACTTATTTATGGGCGGAACAAATTTATGAGTTTTGGCGATCTTTTATCGGAAAACCGGTTGTTTTGGTAGGTAATTCTATTGGTTCTTTGGTTTGTTTAACCGCAGCGTTTAAATATCCTGAAATGGTGGCCGGTTTGGTGATGTTGAGTTTACCTGATGTTTCTTTACGACAGGAGGCAATTCCCAAAGGTTTACGCCCGATAGTTAACACCATTGAAGGGGTATTTAGTCCTCCCTTGTTATTAAAATTATTGTTTAATATTATTCGTCGTCCTGGGGTAATTCGTCCTTGGGTTGGGGTTGCGTATTATGATAAATCAGCTATTAATGATGAGTTATTAGACATGATTACTATTCCTCCCCAAGATCGGGGGGCTGCGAGAACGTTTTGTCTCTTATTTGAAGGGTTAATAAAACCTAGTTATTCGCCTTGCGTCAAGGATATTTTACAACAATTAACTATCCCTATGTTGTTAGTTTGGGGTCTTCAAGATAGAATGATTCCTGTTACTTTAGCTTCGACATTTTCTAAGTTAAATGATCAAATAACTTTAATAGAATTAGATCATGCTGGTCATTGTCCTCAGGATGAATGTCCCGATCGCTTTAATCCTATTTTATTAGATTGGTTAAAAACAGTGAAGAATGAACAGTGAACAGTGAACAGTGAACAGTTAGCAGTTATCGGTTTACAGTTTTAACCAACTAAAAATATCACCAACGGTTAACTGTAATTCTGATAAAAACTTAGGGACAGGTAAGCTATCTTCTACATCTTCTAATAATAGGGGTTGTTGTTGATGAATAAAGACAATAATTGATTGGGTTTCAGGATCAATTAACCAACCCAACTCAGTTCCATAATTGAGACAATGTAAAATATTTCCTGTTACTTTCACATAACTTTGATTCGGGGATAAAATTTCAATTGTCCAGTCGGGATGAGTTAAACAACTATTAGCAATGTCTCCATTTTCCTCACGGGGAATTCTATTCCATTGTAAAATAACCACGTCAGGTACTAGAGAACGTCCCCCAAATGTACAACGGAGTTCAGGCAAAGCAATAGCAATAGAGGATTCTGTTGCTAGTTGTTCAATAATACTAACTAATTTACCTTGAATGCGACTATGTTTTCCTTGGGGCATGGGTTTTTGTATAATTTTATTGTTAATATATTCCTGTGCTGGTTTTGTTTCAGGAAGTTGTAAAAATTCATCTAATGTTAAAGATTTATTCTCAGTTTGGATCATAATACTTTCTCAACTTCACGGTTTTATTTAGCAATAAAGCCCGAATTAACGGGCTTAAAAATCATTATACCAATCCCATCAAATATTAACGCATAAAGTTCGTTACTACATTAGAAGATTGCCCGGTACTTGATGAAGGAATACTACTTCTTACCTGGTTTCTAGGAACTGGTGTATAGGAAGGACTAAAGGAAACTGACGGTGATTGAGTATAGTCAACAAAGATATATTCTGGTAATCCATTAGAACCAATTACTCTGTGTCTAGAAACTCGACTGGAATTACCATTACTGAGTACAATTTCTGAACCATCAGGATTTACCCACACTTCTCGACTATATCTTACAATCCTTGGACTAATTTCTTGTCGGACGGCTGTTCTTCTTGACATGGTACTAGGAAACTCTAGAAACCCATTGTAATAGTTAATATCTTCCCAAACGTTATCCACATTTCCCGCTTCTCTTTGCTGACGAACATAATTTTGAATATCAGAATAGCTTCTGATAGGTGTTTCAGGTGTTTGAGGAGTTTGATTATTTTGGGATGTTGAATTATTAACAGGAACTCGACGACTAAAAGTCCGTCCTTCTGGTTCGGTTTCTTGAGGTTGAGTTCTAGCGGTATTTTGATTACACATATAAGATAAATCGACGGTTTGACCCGCTTGATTTACCATATAACAAAGTGGAGTTGCTTGAACCATTCCTGAACTAATTAATAAAGTGATAAAAGTTGATAGTCCGATAGTAGAAAAAAGTTTTTGGTTTAATCTCATCATATCTCTCACCTCCATTGCTTTGAAGAGGTTATCTGCGAGAGTTTCTTCTCTACTCCGATCCTACTAATGAAATTAAGTTATCTTGTTATTATTATCTTAAGCTGATAAATAATTTAATATTTATTTATATTTGTTCAACAAAAAAACACTGGAGATTCTTCATTCCTCAGAATGACAATTATTAATTAACAATAACCCTGATAACTTGATAAAGATAAGAATAACCTAAACCAAGCTGTCAGGATTATTATTTGAAAATTCGTCTAAGACAAAAAAGAAGTTTAATTTTCAGCCGTTGCTAACTCGGTACTTCCTGTAGCACGACGACGGGTTAAGGTATTAAAGAGCATGATTCCAATAGCTTTAATTAAGTTACCTTCTAATTCCATAAACATTTTCATGTTCATCCCAAAAGCAGCATTGGCCTCGTCAACAATTTTTTCTGCTGTTGCTTGGTCAATGGGCATTTCATTTAATGATTGACGGTACTGATTTTTAAAAGCTTTCTCATCGGAAATGGTTTCAAATTCGTAGAAAGCTGTGCCATCTTCTCCCAAATTCATCGCCCGTTGTGCAATTTTTTTGAGAATTTGTCCGCCGGATAAATCCCCCAAATAACGAGTATAGGAATGTGCTGCTAATAATTCAGGTTGAGTTTCTGCAACCTCGTGAATACGTGCTATATAAGCTTTTGCTGCTTCTGAAGGGGCAACTTCATTGCGCCAATTAGGCCCATAATAAAAACTTAAATCTTTTTCTAAACACTGCTTACGATTTAACTCGGGAAAGTAAATCTTAGAAACTAATTCGTGATGACATAATCTCTCCATTTCTTCTTCCATGGCACTGTAGACAAAATAGAGATTAGCCACCAATGTTCGATAGGAATTTTTTTCAACAACTCCCTTTAAAAAACACTTGACAAAACCAACATTTTCCGCCATTGTATGGGACTTTTTTGTACCTTCCCGTAACATGGTTGCTAAATTAACGCTCATGCTATCTTTTCCTGTTATTGTAAGTGAACACTCGATCGGTGGCTTCATGACAAAAGCTTAAAAAACCGCCTAGTTGTGTAGAGTATCTTAAATTAAGGGCAATTTTCATTAAGAATTTTTACAAAAGTTGGGGTTTAATTATTAATAAATGTAAATTAATTTAAACCCCGCCGTTAAGGGCGGGGTTTTGTTAAAAAAGGGGCGGTTTGCCACTTTGTTTCATGGAAAGAATCTGACAGAACTTATATTCTTTTCACCCTTATACTTCAGGGGTCAGACGAGCATAGAAAACACCACGAATTTTAACATCAACGGGTTCTTTAGCCCCTAAATCGGTATCAGAGGGCTGTTCACTTTCAAATACTCCAGAAATTTCTCCTGTTTCCTTATCTACCTTGGTCACCTGAAGAGAGATAGACCCTTGACCAATGGGAGTTTGTTTCACATTAGCATAGTCTTCCTTGTCAGCCGTAGCAGGTAAAGCAACAGCGTTATCATAACCAGTAGCTAACCCACGACCTTTAGGATCGAGGAAAGTTGCACCGCGATAGGAGGGGACTCGGAAATCACCCACAAAATCAATGGAAGTATTGATAGAACTAAATCCAGGTTCGGTTTTACCCACTAAATTCTTGATGGTGAAGAAGAAAGGAACTTGTTCCCCTCCAGGAAGTTGAACTGTCACAGGTTGGAAGTCAATACCACCTTCTTCTTTGAAGGTAACAACTCCTTCGTCATCAACAGTAATATTACCGCTAATTTGCTCTAAGCTAGTGGTATAACGGGTTAATAACTTCCCAGGAACATATTCTGCTTCTTGACGTTTGTTAACCGGTTCTTCCTTGACAAAATATTCTTGGGGTTGCAAACAAAGATCATCAACGAAATAGGTTTGACCTGGTTCAATAGCAAGAGAACCCCGTGTAAATTCAGAAATTTGCGGACAGTTGTTGGCAATTCCTGTGTTTAAAATTTCGTCGTAAGTTAAGTCTTGGGGGTTAGCTGTACTATCGGGTACGTCACTACAAGCGGTTAGTAACCCTAAACATAAGGCAAAAAAAGCAACCAGTAATGTACGAAATCTCATAATCATCCTCGCTTTGTTAATCTGAAATTAAAATGTCTTGTCCCTCTGGCCATCACTCATAAAAAGGCTGTTGCTTGCCATCTCATGGACAAGTTAGGCAATCGCATCGGGATCTACTCTACCAAAATTCGTCCCCAACATCCCTTTTCAGTTTGCAATTCTTTTGAGCCGAAAATCTTTTATGATTGGTATGGCTAGGGAAAAGAGCAAAAAAAGAATGGAACAAACCAACTCATCAGCAACAACCGATCCGTCCCTTAACTCTAAACATGGTTCTTTTCCAGCGTCTCTAGAAGAGATTGTTACCAGGGTAAATATTGCTTCCACTCAGTGTGAGAATGACCCGCAACGGTTACTTGAGTTACTGCGAACCCTGGAAGCGTTACATAGCGATATTCGGGTTAATTTATTAGAACCTTCCTTACCCAATACTCGCAACGATTTGTATGAGTTATTACGGGATATTGACGAGACGGGAGGATGGCCTTACATCACACGGATGAAACTTCGGGCTTTTTTACAGAATTTACCGCCAGAAGTGGAAAGTTCTTCTGATTCTCAATAATTAAAAAGTTAGGGTGGGTTAGTTGGGTCTAACCCATTATTTCCGATGTTTTGCTTTTTCGATACTGATTATTCTGGACAAGAATAATCGCGTTCACCACTGGCACTTAATTTAACCTTCTTAGCTTCTTTTTCTGCCTGTTCTTTCAAATCGTCAATCTTTCTAATCCCTTTTTTTTCTATTATCTTCTTAAGATCGTTCTTGGCAAAAAAATCAGAAGAATAATAACACTTAAAATCAATATAACAATCCAGCAAAAAACCAGTTTTTGTCTGCCAGATTATGTAACCATTCTCCTAGTTTTGCTCCTATGTCATACCATTCTTTGTAGTCCGAGTGGATAAGCTCACTAGAATCTAAATTATTTTGTCCTTTAACAAAATTTACATGGATTAAAGGAATAACAATAACTACCCAAAATCCTAACATAAATTGTAATAATCTTTTTCTTATTCTCCCAAATTTAAACATTTTTATACCTTTCATCTTTTACATTCAAATATGTACCATTCACATATTCATGGTAACTAAAAAAATAATCTAATTTACATTTTTAATAATTACTTTATCTTTAAAATAGTGACGAAATATTAGATAATGGTTTCAGTTGTCTGGAAAAATCATTAAGAATGAGTGATCATACTTGGCATTCTGCTACGGATATTCAAACTATTTTCGATCGCATTGCCCCGGTTTACGATCAACTCAATAGCTGGTTAAGTTTTGGGCAGCATCGTATCTGGAAGCAAATGACCGTAAACTGGAGCGAACCAAAAGAAGGTTGTATGGGCTTAGATATATGTTGTGGTAGTGGCGATTTAAGCCAATTATTAGCCCGTAAAGTCGGTAAAACAGGAAAAGTTATCGGTTTAGATTTTTCTCAAGAATTATTGGCGATCGCAGCCCAACGAGCTTATGATAGGTATCCTACGTTACCGTTAGAATGGATACAGGGGGATGCCCTAAATTTACCTTTTGAGGATAACACTTTTGATTGTGCCACTATGGGCTATGGGTTACGAAATGTTACGGATATTTCCCGTTCTTTACAAGAAATACACCGTGTTTTGAAACCATCGGCTAAAGTAGCTATTCTAGACTTCCATCGTCCTTCACAACCTTGGCAAAAGGTGTTCCAAAAATGGTATCTTGATAATTTAGTGGTTCCTCTTGCAGAATATTATGGACTGAAGGACGAATATGCCTATATTATGCCTAGTTTAGAAAGATTTCCTATCGGAACAGAACAGGTAAAATTATCTCGAAAAGTAGGGTTTAATCCTGTTATTCATTATCCCATTGCTGGAGGATTAATGGGGGTTTTAGTGGGCAGTAAAACAGTTAACAGTGAAAATAAACTTAACTGATGACTGATAACTCTTCAAAATGAGTTGAAATCTTTGGTTATTGATCATGACTTTGTTAGATATTTCTTCTATTAATTTATCTCTAGTTTCTACTATTATTATTCCGCCGATAGCGGGGGCTATTATTGGTTATTTTACCAATGATATTGCTATTAATATGTTATTTCGCCCTTACAAAGCGATTTATATTGGTAAGCGTCGTTTACCGTTTACACCAGGTTTAATTCCTCGTAACCAAGAACGATTAGCTAAAAAGGTTTCTGATACAATTATGGGGTCATTATTAACCCCTGAAGAATTACAAAAATTAGCAAAACGTTTGTTGAAGACGGAACGGGTACAAGCAGCTATTTTATGGCTATTAAACCTAGCTATTAAACAAGTTAAATTAGATAAACAACAAAAAACTGCGAAAATTTTATCGGGAATTTTAGAGGATTTATTTAGCGAATCTCTACCCCGACTTTTAAGAACTTTAGCCCGTAGACAAGATTTTCTAGAAACTCAAATCAATCAAATTTTTGATCAAATTCTTTTAGATTTTAAACTGAATAATGCTCAAGCTAGACAGTTTGCTGATTGGTTATTAGAAGGGGTTATCCCTCCTGATACTATAAGACAGACATTGATAGATTTTTTAACAGAAAGAAATATCCAAGTTATTGATGAAGGAGTGAGAGAAAAAACCAGTGGAACTTATTGGGTTGTTGCTAATTTATTCGGGGTTCGTAATACATTATTACGGTTAAGAAGTTTTTGTTTGGAAGACAAAGAAATGGCTAATACTCGCTTAAAAGAACTGTTATTATCTTTAGAAGTTCGCAGTCGTTTAAGAGAGTGGTTACAGAGTCTTGCCTTACAAAATTTACCAGTTTCTACTGTTAGACAACTTCGCAAAACTACCCGTGAAACGGTACAACTTTATGTTCAACAGAGTGGAGCAAAATTTGTTCAAGATTTTGGAAAAACTGTTGATTGGGAAAAACTATCTGTTTTAATTATTAATAGACTTCAAGATTCTTCTGCTATAACCTCATCTTTGGAAACTATTAGTGAAGAATTAGCTCTAATTTTAGAAAGATATTTAGAGGAAGATTTAGAAAAAATTGTCGCTCAAGCAATTCCTATTTTATCTATTGATCAAGTTATTATTGATAGGGTTAATGCGACTACTCCCCAAAATTTAGAAATGGCAGTCCAAGGTATTGTTAAAAGTGAATTACAAGCGATCGTTAATTTAGGGGGAATTTTAGGATTTTTAGTAGGATCTTTTCAAACCGTATTATTGTTACTGAGATAAACTAGATCCTGATTTATCCTCATTATCCCCCCGAAGCAATCAATAAAACAACTGAACAAGAAAATAGAGATTGCGAAGGGAGGCAGAATTAAGTCTTAAACCAAGCTGTTGTAAAAAAGCAATCCACAGAGGGGCGATCTCGGTGGCATCATCAAGGTTTGCCCGTCGCTGATAGTACATATTGATTAATCTAATTGAAAACTGTTATTAAGTGTGCAAATCTTGTTACACTTATTTAAGAATCGAAAAATCTTAATTAACTATAAAAAATTATGGATCGCGTTGGGGTCTTATTACTAAATTTAGGGGGTCCAGAACAATTACAAGATGTTCGCCCTTTCCTGTTCAATCTATTTTCTGATCCAGAAATTATCAGACTACCTTTTCCTTGGCTACAAAAACCCTTAGCTTGGTTCATTGCTAATGCGAGAACCAATACCTCCCAAGAAAATTATCGTCAGATAGGGGGAGGTTCACCATTACGGAAGATTACAGAAGCGCAAGGAGAAGCCCTAGAACAGAAACTGGCTGAAACTGGGCAAAAAGCTGATATTTATATCGGAATGCGCTATTGGTATCCTTTCACCGAAGAAGCCATTGCCCGCATCAAACGCGATCGCCTCCGTAAATTGGTTATTCTTCCTCTCTATCCTCAATTTTCTATCAGTACCAGTGGTTCTAGTTTTCGGGTACTAGAAGAAATGTGGGAAGCCGATCCTATGCTACGACAGATCGAATATACTTTGATTCCATCTTGGTACGATCATCCTCTTTATTTACAAGCGATGGCCGATCTCATTGCCCAAGAATTGGATAAATGTCCTAACCCCGATCGCATTCATATCTTTTTTAGCGCCCACGGGGTTCCACAAAGCTACGTTGAAGAAGCTGGCGATCCCTATCAAGCAGAAATTGAAGCTTGTACCCGTTTGATCATGAAAACCCTCAACCGTCCCAATGCTCATACTTTAGCCTATCAAAGTCGAGTCGGCCCGGTGGAATGGTTAAAACCCTACACAGAGGAAGCATTGCAAGAACTTGGGGAAGAAGGAGTCAAAGATTTATTAGTAGTTCCCATCAGTTTTGTCTCGGAACATATCGAAACCCTACAAGAAATTGATATCGAATATCGTGAAGTAGCTGAAGAAGCCGGTATCACTAATTTTCTCAGAGTTCCGGCCTTAAACACCCATTCTCTTTTCATCGATGCGTTAGCAGACTTAGTGACCCATTCTCTCAAAGAACCCCCCGTCAGCTTTGACTCTGTTACCCATCCCAAGAAAAACATGAAAATGTATCCCCAAGAACGTTGGCAGTGGGGACTGACTACTGCTGCTGAGGTTTGGAACGGTAGATTAGCCATGTTAGGGTTTTTCGGCTTGTTGATCGAGTTCATGGTCGGTCAAGGACCGCTACACTATGTCGGTCTTTTGTAACCTAAGACCCATTTAACAATTAACAATTAACAATTAATAATTACATCTTCCCAAAAGCGGGATGTAATTATTAATTTTTCGCCCCACACTCCCCACATTTCCCACATACTCCCCGTCAATGAACATCACTGATTTAACTTTTGTTGCAGCCAGTCTATGAGGGTTTGCCCTAGCTGGGGATCATCAGGAGAAAAAACAGATAACTCTGATGATTCCTGTCGGGTTATAACAGCAATGATGCCTTTAAACTTAGCTAAACTATTTAAAAGATGGGACGATAAACTAGAATTACCGTGATCATAAAAAAGTAAAATTAACTGGCTTTTATTCCATTTTTCTGGTAGCAGATGCCAATAAAGACGAAGTTTAGAAAGGGTTTCTGGTAAACCATATTCAAATACTGGACAGTTTTGTTCTAACATTTGGTCGTAGATATCAATAGCAGGATTTTCTGCATCGATAAAGCGGCGAGTTTCAATGAAAATAATCTGACCGGAGGTTAACTCGGGTGCATTTTTGAGTTGTTGTTGTAAATTCTCAAAACTGCTGTTATTCTCTCGTGTTTCTGGTTCGGTAGTTTGTAAAGTTAATGACAGTTTCTGTGGTAAACCTCGTTGCTGCCAAACTTCTTTAAAAGTTTGATAGGGTAAATGTTGCGCACAATGCCACATCACTTGATAACAGGAAGAATTATGCGGTAATGATCTAGATAGCAGATGATCTCGCAATTGACTAACCACTTGGGGCATTTGTTTTTCTGGTAAAATAGTTATTAATCCTTCAGCAATTTGTGTCCCTAAATCTTGATCCTTAATGGTTTGTAAAACTCTGATAAAAGTAGCGATCGCCTCTTTATTTCCTACAGCAATTTGACTTAAACTTTTTGCTGCACAACGCCGACTTTCTAGGTGAGGACTTGTTTCTAATAGTCGGATTAATGTTGCGATCGCGGCTGGGTTTCCTCTTCCAATTTCCCCTAAACTTTCGGCCGCTAAACTACGAATATCTGGATCATTTGTAGATTGAATAAGATTGACTATAACCATCAATGCTTCTAAATTTCCTGGATCAATCTTGCCCAAACTCACCGCAACTTGACGTAAAACAAACTCGTCTGTTGATACTTGCAAACTTTTCGTTAAAGCATTAATAGAAGTGGGATTTCCTGGATCAATTTTACCCAATTTTTCGGCAATTTCTCGATATATTTCTTCGTCTTCTGCTTCTTCCATTAATTGCATAGAAACTTTAATAATACTCTGGTTTTTGGGATCAATTTTACCTAAACTATCTAATGCTTCCTTGCGAATTAGTAAGGGTTCTTCTGGTTCAATTAATTTTTCCAAAATTGTGATCGCTTGTTCATTTCCTCCCCCAATTTTCCCTAAACTACTAATAGCCATCCAGCGCATATAAAGATCATCATTCGTTTCGAGAAGAGAAACTAAAGCGGCGATAACTTGAGAATTTCCTGGAGAAACTTCTCCCAAAATATAAACCACTTCTTGACGAATACTTGTTTTTTTTGTTGTCTTTATTAATTTAATTAAACCAGCAATTGCTGTGGGATTACCGTGGTCGATCTTTTCTAAACTTTCCGCTGCTTGTTTTCGGATAGTTTCGTCTTTAGTGCTACGAATTAATTGAACTAAAATAGCAATAGCTGTTGCATTTCCTTGACCAATAATTTCTAAACATTGAAAAGTCCTTCTTTTTAAATTAGGAGTGGGTTGACTATGTAATAAACGTACTAAGGCTTTAATCCCTTGTCCCTGTCCTTGAGCAATTTTTTCTAATGCTAAAAATGCTTTTTGATAGTCTTGTTCCTTGGTAGCGTTTTCTAACCCTTGAACGATTAAATTAATAGCCGTAGAATTCCCTGGATCAATTGTTCCTAAAGTTTCTGCTAGTTGCCAACGAAGGTTTGTATCTTGGGTATTGTGTAAACATTGCGTTAAAGCTGCGATCGCCTTTTTGTTCCCTTTACCTAATTGTTCTAGATAGTTCAATCTTTGTCGTTGTTGTAACGGTTGGGAATCATTTTGAAAATGGTTAATTAAATGAGTAATCACCAAAGGACGATAAATATTAGCGATCGCTTCTCTAGCTGCCAGACGACGTAAGTTTGAGTCCTCCTCGTCTGCTAATGCCCAGATAAACAATTGTTCTATGATCATTTCTTTTAAAGAACAATCCTGAAATTCTGACAAGGCCATAGCTGCGGTTAAATAAGCCCAAAAACCATAAAAATTTTCCTGACCACATTCATCATCAAACTCAATTAAAGCTGTCATTAGGGCTTCTTTTTCTTCGCAAGCAATGTCTTCTCGTCCTATCCAAAAGAGCAAGATGTGTTGCCATTTATCACTAAACATCTCGATTTTTGTTGTTTCTGTGGCGAAAAAATATTGCCAGTTCTCAATGCCCAGAGCTGCGAAATAATCTTCAAAGGTTTGATCTTCAAATCGATACTGATTATGTTTTTCTAGTTCTCTTACTATGCCTATTGGTCTTAACCAGTGTAGTTGCAGACTCAAAGAAAGTAACCAAGTATTATCTTCGATCATCTCTGGAGAAATAGGTGCAGAAGACAAGGCCGTTTCTCGATGATTTAAGGCTAAACGAGTTAAAAATTCATTCAATGGTTCTTGTTCTGCGGGGGTAACATTGCTGTTTTCTCCTTGCCATTGATAAAATTCATTAACTAAGACTTGATATAAACTTGCTGCTGTTTGGGGTAAGGTTTCAGGGTTTTTCTGCCAAAGACGACAAAGCAAAGATAAGCGTAAGGGATTATTTAACCAAGTTTGAAGGTGTTGGTTTTCGGGTTGACCTAATAAGGTGGATAAATTTCTGTCTAAATCCCTTTTTATTGCTGAATTTTCCCTTGGAGATGAGTAGGGATATAACCATCTTTCTACAAATTGTTGAATTTCAGTTTGATTTAAAAGAGATTTAGTTTCATAGATATCAAATGCAGCTAAAGCTTGCGATTGTATTTTCCAGGTAACCGTTTGACAGGTTAAAATGAGATGAAAATTGCCTGTGTATTCTTGTTGTTTTTTGAAGAAGGAAAGGGGAGACTCTCTGCTATTATCACCAGATTCAGTGAATAAGTAATCTATCCCGTCCCCAAATAACCAAACTCTGCCGGTTTCTAATAACTCATCAAAAGAAGTTTGCCAAAATTCTAGAGATATTTTCTGCTTTTTGCTATAGTGCTTAGAACATTGAGTGAGCCATTTTTGGGTTAAATATTCTTCAAGAGAAAAGCTGCCTAGTTGTTCGGGAGAAACCCAAATAGGGATATAGTCTGTTGTGTCTAACATCCAACGAGCAAAGGTTTGCAAAAAAACACTTTTTCCCGTTCCAGATTCCCCAATAATGGCAATGTTGCGTCTGCGTCTGGGGTCTCTATCTGAATCACAAATTTGTTTAAATAATAGTTCTACTTGAGAGTTGTTGCGATTTAATTCCCTAGATTGAAGGGGTTTCTCTTGAGATGATTTGTCTTGAAAATTTTTTGAATAAGCATTACTACAATTAGTACTTTGAATACAGTCTAAACGGATTAGCAGGTCTTTCCCATCCTTTTCCCTCTCATCGGGTTGGGTACTCATAGGATTGATGGGTAAAAAATATCTCAGCATCATACGACCGACTTTTTTCCAGTCAATGCTGAAGGAGGAGGATTTCTTTTCAAGCACGGGTGGGTTGGGTTGGGACATTATTGTCGCCTAATTTTACTTATAATTTTACTTGATCACAATATTCATAGACGAACTGAAAGCTTTTCTTAAGCAGCGACTGAGTGGGGTAGATGTTCAATGATTGTTTCCAATATTTCTTGTTTATTCAAGGGTTTCCTAATAAAACCAGCACATCCTGCAATTGTATTATGTAACCTTTCAAACACTCCTTTTTTTGTTAAGAAAATAATAATGGGAGGTTTTGGTAACTTTTGAGATTTACGAAGTTGACGACAAATTTTCCAACTATCTATTCCCAACATTTCTAAATCAACAAAAATTAAATCAGGTTTATGAACCACACATAAGGAAATAACTTTATTACTATTACTAATCCCTAAAAATTGATGGCCTACCTCTGTAATAATATCATTCATTAACTGAAAAATTCGAGGGTTATCATTGACACAAGCAATCAACTTTTTTGGATTTTTAGCTAATAACTTTTGTTTAGGTAAAGTCAAAGATTGAGGTAAGTCTTCAATTTCTTTTAAGTCTATCAGTCCCAGTTGAATGTACAGTACTAAGGATGAGGTCAACCTTAATAAATCTTGCTCCATATAAACAGCTAAATCTCGTAAACTACGTTTTCCATCAATATACTGGGTTAAAAATTGATAGGTTTTCGGTGAAGAACGTTTTTTTAATCGTTCTAAATTTTTAATTACAGGAACTTCATTAGGAGAGTGATTTCCTAACGTAGAACGATGCCAATTTTGCCAATATTTCCAGGTAGTAACAATGCTTTGTTGTGGGTCAAGTAAGACTGGAGGATAAGAGAATTTTTTATCAGGATAAAAATGACAAGATACTTGACTACTTTGCATGAGGTCAAACAAAACTTCTGTTACCAGACTAGCAATAATATCTGATAATTGTGTGCGATCAATTTTTTGCTGTTTCAGCCAACTACATAATAAATCATAGTCCCAACTAATGGGATGATTTTGACGAATGGAGACAGAAATATCTTTTTCCAGGGAGAGAGATTGTAATCCCATTGCTTTCAGTTTTGGGCAATTTTGCAACACTGTTCTTATCCATCTTCTTAGAGAGTGTGTTCCCCCTGTTACATAAATAATTCTCCCTAAATACCAATAAATATTAGATTGTTTTCCTTGGGCAGTTTGGCAAAAAACTTTACCACTAAATTGATTATTTTTTAATTTTTGAAATAAGGCTGCCTGTTGGGTAGTGGCAAATTTTGGGAAACAAATAGGGGAAGCGGGTTCACAAGTTCTCTGTGTCATGGAAAGGGTGGTTAAAGAAGATGGAGTGTTTCTTTTTTCTAGATCAACATCAGCCATTGACACAATTCCTTTTATTAGTTTACGTTATATACTTAATTCCATTCTCTCATAATTTCTTTCGGTTTTAGGTGATTAAGATCACAGATTAAGAGTAAATTAAGCTCTTTTAAAAATCAATATATCTCTTGACTCATATTATTTTTGAGCATTTCTATTCCTTTTTTGACACGACGAGAAACGGTAACAACACTAATTCCTAATTGTTCGGCTGTTTCTCTTTGAGTTAAGTCTTTGAGGAAAACAAATTCAAGAATATTTCTTGTTTTTTCTTCTAATTGTCCTAATGCTTGTTGGAGACGAATTTGATCTTCTTGTGCTAGTTGAAAACTATGATAATTAGCATCGGGAACTAAATCTCCTAAACTGGTTTGTCCTTCTCCACCATTGCTGATTTTGACATCTAAACTAACCGGTTCTCTATTTTGGAAAGCTAGTTTGACTTCTTGCCATTCTTTTAATGAGATTTCTAGAACTTGAGCAATTTCTGAATCCGTGGGTTGACGATTAAATTTTTCTCTAAATTCTTGACGAACATGGATAGATTGTCTTCCTATTTCTAACCAGCGTCTAGGAATACGAACTGTATATTTTTTATCTCGTAAATAATGTTGAATTTCTCCTCTAATATAGGGAATAGCAAAGGAACTGAAGGCATGACCTTTTCCAAGACTAAACCTTTCAATGGCACGAATTAAACCTAAACTCCCAACTTGAACTAAATCTTCATAGCTTTCTGGACATTGATGAACCCAGTGATGTGCTTCTCTGCGAACCAAACCAAAATTTAATTCTAAAATTTTGTTTCTTATTCTAGTTTTTGGGTTTTTTTGATACTCTTGAAACAACTTAAGGGTTTCGAGTTTTACATTTTCTTTTACGGGAGTACACATGGCAAATTCGCGCTGTTTCACTGTTGTTAGCAAGCAATTAACTATACTTAGCCTAAAATGAAGAGAAGGTTGCGTACAACGGGATTTATACTATTGTTTAAACAGTTCTTTTAATTACACCCTACTTAATCCTACGGAGACAATAGGGCGATATGTAAAGATAGATTAAATTATAATTTTTCTGTGTAAATTCCTTAAGGTCTTTCCAGCTTCAAAACCTCTTATATTCTAGCTTTCACAGATTATAAAGTTGCTTTTGCCAAGTCGTTTCCTAATGATAACAAATGGTATTGGACTCCTGTTTCAAAAATCCTCACCGCGCCCTTCGGGCAAAGGCAAAAATAAAAAGGCACTCATGCAAAAGTAGATAATAAGCCCAAGTTAGGTCTAAAGTGTCTTTATTTATAAAGAATAAAGAAAGAAAAGAATCGTTTTTTGAATCCTCTTACCAAATAATTAATAATTAACACTTAGTATAATTAGACATTGTGAATAAGCATTTTTTCTATAAATTACTTTTTTGGTTATTTTGTTCTACCAAAAGTTTAACTATTTCGCCAAAGCCATCGCTTTCTGATAAGTTTGTTATGTAGAAAGGTTTATGTTTTAGTTTGTCTAGATACTTAGCTATATTTGCTACACCAACGGTAATATGAAACAAGTTTTTATCAAATAAACTTTCATCATTAGGACTATCACCCACTGTCATAATTTCTGAATAAGATAACTCTTGAAAATAAGTTTCTTTGATGGTTATTAATCCATTAGCTTTATTTTGGTTAAGAGGTTTAAGATGTCCTTGAATGTGACTATATGTAAATCCCCATTTTTTCTCCTGACAAATCTTTTCTATAGTTAGTAATTCTTCTTGAGAACATTTGTGACAATCAAATGTCCAATCTGTTATGCGAAATTGATTATCAGAAGATGGCTGAAGATGGGGAAATTTTTGTTTTATTTCCTCAAAATTATTTTGTAATAATTGACGATGTTCTCTTATATTATTAATAGCTGTTAACGGTTTCATACTTTGTGATTCTTTTAAAGCATAAACACCTCCATTTTCGGCAATTATGCCCCATACTGGTAAATAATTGACTAAAGATTGACACCATCCTGCTGAACGTCCTGTGATTAAGAGAACCAAAATATTACGTTGTTTTAATGTTTCTAAATTTGATAATAACTGACTATTAAACTGACCATTTTTGGTTAAGGTTCCATCAATATCAGTGGCTATTAATTTAATCTTTTTCAGTTCATTCTTTACTAATTCAGAGTTGATGTTAGTTAGGGACATTATTAGAGGATTTTTACCTAGACATTATTAATTCATTATTCTTATAAAAAATCCAGTTGTCAACCCCATCTTATATTTTATAACACGCAGGATTGATAAACAGTAATTTTTTATCAAAAATACTACAGTTTTATTGATTAATTCAAGATTTTGAATGAAAATGAAAATAATTATATATTTCTGTTGCTAAAGCTTGACCAATTCCCGATACTTCTTGTAATTTTTCAATAGAAGCTTCTCGAATATAATCAATAGAATGAAAATGAGCAAGTAGTTGTTTTTGTCGTTGGAAGCCTAACCCTGGAATGTCATCTAAACGGGAATGACGGCTTTTTTTTAACCGTTGTTGACGATGGAAACTTACAGCAAATCGATGGGCTTCATCTCGAACTCTTCTTAATAATTGAACTCCTGGCTGTTCGGGGTGAGTAGCTAAAGGTTGAGATTGGTTAGGTAAGAAAATTTCTTCTCTTTTTTTAGCCAAACTAATCACCTGTAAACCAGGAATAAGATTAATCGTTTCTAAAACTTTTATCACCGCAGAAAGTTGACCCTTTCCTCCATCGATCATAATTAAATCGGGATAATCATCTAACTCTAATAACTCTGTTTCTGATTTATTTTCATAGGAACGAAAACGACGACCTAATACTTCTGCTAAACTAGCAAAATCATCGGAATGACCAATAGTAATATTGGGATTTTTTATCTTGTAATGACGATAAGATTGTTTCGCCGCAACCCCATCAATAAAAACAACTTGAGAAGCAACAGCATTTGACCCTTGAATATGGGAAATATCGTACCCTTCAATACGATGTGGAATCGTTGGCAAATCTAATAATTGCGCTAAATCTTCTAATGCTAATAAATTTTGTTGAGCATGGCGTTTAGTCTTTTCTAGTTCGTATCCTGCATTACGTTCTACTAAACGGATTAACTCAGCTTTCTGCTGCTTTTGAGGTACAAGAATATTGACTTTTTTTCCCTTTTTTTCTCCTAACCAATTAGCTAAAATATCAGTTTCAGGAAGAGGATACTGCACTAAAATTTCACTGGGAATTTCTACAGCATCAACCTGTAGATAATGTTCCTCTAATACCCGTTGTAAAATACCTTCTGGTCTGCCTGAAAGCGTATCAGCAAAAAAGCCTAACCTTCCTACTAAACGGCCTGCACGAATTTGGAATAATTGAATACAGGTGTAAGTATTATCAGCAGCTAGAGCAATGGCATCCCGTGAAATAGTATCATCAGGTAAAGTAACTTTTTGATCAATTCCTAACCCTTGAATAGCCTTAATTTGATCCCGAACTTGAGCAGCTTTTTCAAAGTTTAACTGACTAGCAGCCAATTCCATTTGTGCCGATAATTTTTGTAATAATTCCTCCGTTCTTCCTTGAAAAATCATGGCCACTTTTTCCACAATTTTATGATAGTCTTGAGGAGAAATTAACCCTTGACAGACCCCAGGACAACGACCGATATCGTAGTTTAAACAAGGACGATCTTTAAATAAAGGTTGAGGCCGTTGACGCAGAGGAAAAACCCGTTTAACCAAGCGTAATGTTTCCCGTAGTAAATGGGTATCGACATAAGGTCCATAATAGCGATCGCGTTGATGATTTAAACGTCGTTTACGAGTAATGAAAATTCGGGGATAACTTTCCGACCAAGTAATACAAACATAAGGATATTTCTTATCATCTTTGAGTAAAACATTAAAATAAGGTTGATGCTGTTTGATCAGATTAGCTTCTAAAGCCAAAGCTTCAGCCTCGGTATCAGTTACAATGAACTCGATGTTAGACACCTGTTGCACCATCAAACTGATGCGAGGACTATGCTTTTGCCCAGACTGAAAATAAGAACGAACCCGCGTTCGTAACCGTTTCGACTTACCAATGTAGAGAATGTCCCCTTGATGATCCCGCATTAAATAGACCCCAGGTTCATTGGGGAGCAGTCTTATTTGCCCGTCTAAGGTTTCTGAAAGCTGTGACAAAGACTAAAATCCTCCTAACCCATCAATTGTCTATGTTACGTAGAAATTAAACTATCTCGCAAAAGCAAAAATATAGTTTATGTGTCAAAATCTGAATAGCTTGAGAAAAACTCTATTCTGAGTACCCTGAAAAGTTATGAAAAGTTTTTGGGTAAATTAACTTTATACCATGAACATAGACAAAAAAACATATAGAAAAATGCCAACTCTAATCTCATCTTTAAAATTAGCAGTAAGCAGTGCGGTTTTGGGTTTGACCGTTTTCAACATCAAACCAGTAACAGCGCAAACCCTCTTTCAGCAACAGATTATCTCTGGTGCAGATAACTATTCCGATCCCAGCAATAGTAATATTAAGAATGGATTGTCAAATTTCATTCAGGTGGGTAGTAGAGAAGATGCATCACTGGTTCTCGAAGAAGTCGCTTTCATTAATTGGGATTTGAGCAGTATTATTGGTCAGATCAATGATATTAGGAATGATAATCCTAATACTGACATTATTCTGGGTAATCTTAATGCTAGGGTGACGTTGACCCACACTAAAAGCGATCCAAACAACCCTAACGACGCTGCTCCACCACCATTCGGTCAAAATGGACGATTTTTACCAGACGTACCGAGAATCGACAATATCAATGCCTTTCAAGTGGTAGATCCCGGATCTTGGAGTGAAACTGGATTTATTAATACAGGTACAAATGGAGACGGACTACCCCCACGTAATAAAAACTTAATTCTTTTTAATGGGAATATTCAAGTTAATCCGAATGAGGATGAAGATACCTTCCAGAATAATTACGGAGGGATTGGGCTTAATCAGGTGATTACAAGTATTTTGAATGATAATCTCGATAGTGATACAGGGAATGATAATACCAATTTATCTATTACCTTGGAAGCAACTGAGATTGCTGAAGCAACTGAGATTGGTTTTAATGCTCTTGAAAGTTTCTTCTCCCAAGACAGCAATAATGACTTTTTTAAGCCAAGGCTGACAGTCAGCTATGAGCTATTACAGGAAGGAACTAACGCCGATGGTGGTCCTAACTTCAAAGCTCAAACACGAGGTGGTGCCACTGGTCGTCAAGATTGGGAATTAGGTGTATTTCGTACCAGGAACGGACAAGATTCTCAAGGAGCAAACGATCTCAAGCAAGAAGAATGGACGTGGATAAATGGTCAAGAAGTTGAGTTCGAGTTAGTTTGTGATCCTGATACTGGTGGCGTGAGTATGACTTTGAACAATGGTCAAATCACGTCAACAACCTCTGATTTGCTCAACGTTCCCTGCGACCAAATTGACGGATTAAAGATGTTTTCTACAGCTCGCACCAATGGAGCAGAGATGGATTATGCCATCACAGAGTACACTACTTTAAACGGCAATGTGGTTAATATCCCTGATTTGTCTGTGTCTTCTCAACAATCAGGTTCTCGTTTTGTTGAGGATTTTTTTGCTTTCCCTGGAGTGGTAGGAGAACAACTGGGAGCGACAAACATCAAGGGAACTGTAACAATGTCCTGGGGACCTGGAGGAGCGCCTCAAAGTCCGCGCTCTGGTAGCAACAACCAGACTTTTCTGATTCCTTTAACCAAAATTCTTAACCTCAACTCTCTAGCTCTACAATCCGTACCACAGTTGAATCAACCAACTTCTCAAGAGGTACGAGACCGAAGATTTGAGCAATTAGGATTGTCATCATCTGTTCCTGAACCTAATTCCATAGTTGCTTTGGCCTTTTTTGCAACGGGAGGGGGTGCGTTGAAATTACTTAGCAGAAAAACAAGGTGAAGTACCCCACCCTACTACGTTGAGGGTGGGGCGCGCCTTCGCTCAAGGCGTAACCTTCTTGATACACGGTATTTCAACCGTCTCTTTAGGCGTAGATTTGGGTGCTTCCCACCCTATTTTTAGCTCAGAAAACTGAAGCAAATTTTGACAAGCATTAATATCTCTGTCGTGATGTACATGGCATTCTGGGCAAGTCCATTCTCTATCTTTGAGGGTTAAATCTTCTTTAATATACCCACACTTAGAGCATCTTTTAGAACTAGGAAAGAATCTATCAACTCGCTTAATTTCACAACCATAGATATCCCCTTTATACTCTAAAAGCGTTAAAAATTGCCCCCAAGCTACATCGCTGATTTGCTTAGCTAACTTTCGATTTTTGACCATCCCTTTAATGTTTAAATCCTCACAACTAATAACTTGGTTCTCGTTAGTCAGTTTGATAGTTAGGGTACTTCACAAAGAAATCCCTATATTCCCCCATTACGGGAACATAGGGAATTAATAGTTAGACAATCTCTAAACTAGTGCAGCTTGGTGGAAATAACCCACCAGTCGCAAAAGCCTCAAACCCTTACCAATCTATACTTTTGACTTTTGACTTTCGCGTAGCGGCACTAGCTAGTGTTATCGAAGGTGCAAGATGTGAGTTTATCAAAAATTGATATTAGTCTAGAAAAAGCTCACTGACTTTTTTTTACCCTTTACTAATAAAACAGAAACCCCAGCTAAAATTGCGGCGATCGTACTAGAAGATTCAGGTACTTTAGTAGTGGTAGGAGTAGTGGTAGTAGGGGGAGCAATAGTCTCACTACCCTGAAATTCAAATAGAGCATACATTTCAAGGTCATTGAGAGACGGGATAGGACGACCATTGGGTTCCCAGGTGTTATTAGTCTCATGTGAGCTACGTAGAGAAGAAAGATTGGAACCATTGAAACCTGTGGGGATAAGATACTCAGTGTCGGTTGGGTTATTCGCATTACTGACTATTTGGAATATTTCGATGCTTACTGGCACAAATCCGGGTACAGTGACCTGTGGCACTCGAGGAGCAAAAATGTCCCCAGGAGGAGCAGGTGCTTGGTTATTTATTGCTAAATTCATTGCTGCTTGGGCTAACTCAGCTTTTGTTATATCGTTCCAGAAACATAGCTTGTCCACCGGGTCGATTACAATTGGATTATCTGGATCTTGCTGAACACAGCTGGCATTATTAGTAGCATCAGCCCCAAAAATGTTTTCAAAGGTGCCATACAGAAAGTCAACATTATAGGTTTCCAGAACTTTGTTTTCCGTTAGTTGATCGTCAGATGTCTGGCAAATGGTAGGATGACTAACACAAATTACAAGATTATCAATACTGAGAACATTATCTTGTTTATTAATCATAGTATCAGTGGAATCACCGAAGTTTACGGTAACTGCTTCAGCAGAAGAAATCATAGCAAAACTAAGGGTTGTGGCAACCCAAGGAATCATTTTTTTAAGTTTTATCATTATTTTTAGTTAATAATCAATTGATAGTCTCATTTATATAATACCCATCCCATAACAAAAACTATCTTCTATAATCGATCTTTTTAAATTTCAAATAAAGATCGAGTGAATTTACTTATATAACTCTACTAAGTCTCACAAAAACATCAATATAGTTCCTTGGAAATACTTAAACCGTTCATAAATATAATTATAAACAGTGAGCCTTCTAGTTAGAAACTGGAAGAGATTACTCGTCACCGAATAATTAACAATTGTTAGTTGTTAATTTCTGAATGTTTCTTGTAAAAAAAATGATTCCATTCATGTCTTCCTAAAAGTATAGAGGCTACAGTTAAAGGAATAAAATAATAAATACCCCGATAGATTAACAAGGTTCCTAATAATTCTTCTGACGTAATAAATGGAGTTAATAATAACATTATTACCGTTTCAAAAACTCCCAAACCCCCTGGAATATTACTGGCTAATCCGGCAACTTGTGCTAACATATAAATTCCGAAAAAAGCAGAATAAGATAAAGAAACAGAATGATATAAAAGAGTATAAAAAACCGCAGAGGCTAAAGACCAATCGAGAGCAGAAATAATCAATTGACTGGCTGCTAATTTGAAAGGAAGATGGGGTATAATCCAATTACCGATAATTAAAGGCTTTTGACGAATAACAGTTAAAAACAAATAGGCTAAAATAACAATTAAAAAAATAATTCCAATGGGACGAACTGATAGAAATGGAAAGTCTATTAACTGGGGAATTGCTAAAGGTTCTTTCAGAAAAATGATACTACCAACTACAAATAAACCCAAACAAAATGAAAGATTACAAAAAGCAGAAATTTGGGCAATTTTGACAACGGAAAATCCCCAAGCAGAATAGAAACGATAACGAATCATACAACTACTCAAAACCGCAAACCCCACACTATTACTAATCCCAGAACAAATAATACCCACTAAGGCTTTTTTCCTATAGGGAAGGGATTGACGAATATAAGCTAATCCTAAACATTCATATCCAGTCATAATTAAATAGTTTATTGCCATCAGGGCGATCGCTAAGATAATACGACTAGGAGGAATCTGCGATAAACTGTCCCAAAAATGTTCAGCTTGATAATGCTGTAAGTTATGTTGTATCGTCCATAGGGATAAAGCAAATAGCCCCAAACTGAGACAGGGGGGAAACCAACGTAAAATATTGTTTTTAACCATAGATAGAGGGTAAAAAGACTTCAAAAATTGGATGTGATACCCTAAAAAGCTAGATCAAAATTTCCGATACTTCCCTCAAGTCCAGTATTTTTTTAGATTTTAAACCGGCAATATGGGTAATTTTACCAATCTTACCTATATGATAAAGGGTATCTACTCTCAAAATATGATCAATAAGTAAAAGATTACGGTACTATTGTTAAGAGTCTTAACTTTTTCCTATAATATAGTCTCTTTTCTGCTTAATTATCATATAGAATAATCAATGTTTGGTTTAATTGGTCATCTTACAAGTTTAGAACACGCCCACTCCGTCGCTGATGCTTTTGGCTATGGTCCTTATGCAAGTCAGGGACTTGATTTGTGGTGTTCTGCTCCACCCCAATTCGTCGAGCATTTTCATGTCACCAGTATCACAGGACAAACAATCGAAGGAAAGTATATAGAATCTGCTTTTTTACCAGAAATGCTGATCAAGCGACGGATTAAAGCAGCAATTCGTAAAATCTTAAATGCAATGGCCTTCGCGCAGAAAAATGACCTGAATATCACAGCATTGGGGGGGTTTTCTTCGATTATTTTTGAAGAATTCAACCTCAAGGATAATCGACAAGTTCGGAATGTCTCTTTAGAATTTGATCGCTTCACTACCGGAAACACCCACACTGCTTATATCATTTCCCGTCAGGTAGAACTCGCATCAGCTAAACTGGGTATTGACTTATCCCAGGCCACTGTTGCCGTTTGTGGAGCAACAGGAGACATTGGTAGTGCGGTGTGTCGTTGGTTAGATAAAAAAACCGATACCCAGGAACTTTTATTAATCGCTCGCAATAAAGAACGATTACAACGACTACAAGATGAGTTAGGACGGGGTAAAATTATGGGTCTAGAAGAAGCTTTACCCGAAGCAGATGTTATCGTTTGGGTGGCGAGTATGCCCAAAGGGGTAGAAATTAACCCCGAAACCCTTAAAAAACCCTGTTTAATTGTTGATGGTGGTTATCCCAAGAATTTAGACACAAAAATTAAACATCCTGATGTCCATATCATTAAAGGGGGAGTTGTGGAACATTCTCTAGATATTGACTGGAAGATTATGGAAACTGTCAATATGGATGTTCCTTCTCGTCAAATGTTTGCTTGTTTTGCCGAAGCCATTTTATTAGAGTTTGAACAATGGCATACTAATTTCTCTTGGGGACGTAATCAAATTACAGTGACTAAGATGGAACAAATAGGAGGAGCATCTGTTAAACATGGGTTACAACCATTATTAAGTTCGTAACTGTAGAAATCAGGTTTCAGTTGTGAGACAATCAAGAGCAGGGTTTAACAGTGTTAAACCCCTACAAGGGTGTATTTGTGGGGACATAACTATATTATGTCCTGATATATTCTCTCTTCTCGCATATCATTACTGACTGCTATAGATTATTAGAATTTTTTGGGGTTTAATTATGGGAGTGATGGCTTTTATTAGTGATTTTTTATCTAACATCTTAATCTGTGGAGGGATGTTGCTGGCAGTTTCTTTACTCCTATCCACAGCCAAACGTCACAAGTCTTATCCCCCTATTTTAAGGGGTCAACATAAACCGATCGCTTGTTTATTAGAGGATATTCCCCTAGATCGTCTCAAGGGTCAATTTTATCCCTTAGCAAGCCCTTTACTCACTCCCTTAACCTGTGTCTTAGAAGACAGCCCCGAAACGGCTCTCAAGGGTCAATTTTACCCCTTAGCAACCCCTTTACTCACTCCCTTAACCTGTATCTTAGAAGACAGTCCGGAAACGGCTCTCAAGGGTCAATTTTACCCCTTAGCAACCCCTTTGGCTTCTCTATGGGAAATGGGTTGGTTTTCTTTTTATCGTCAACGCTTAGGACAACCAGGGTTTAATTATTGGGAATGGGTTGATTATCCTTTGTATCGAGAATTTTCTCCTGAATTATCCAATTTATTGCAGTTAAAAGAACCACCAAGCTTAGTTAAAGTTGTTTTAGAATCTTTGGCCGAAGACCATCATACCTTTTGGCAGTGGGATAAACTTTGTGCCTTTAGACAATGGCATCAACTCAGTACAGAGATTTTAGGGTTAGCTCCCCTCAAAAAAATTTATCATCGTTGTTATGGAATGCCTTGGGAAAGAGTAAAATTAATTCTCTGGGATACTTCTTTAGTGATTGATCCGGTCTTACTTGATCCTGCTTCTTCTTGGTGGAAGGTGTTAGGAATTACCGCATTTTCTCCCCCTAATAAAGTAGAACAAGCTTACAAAAATTTATTGCGATCGTGGCATCCTGATCGCACCGAACATCCTCTAGCACATCAAATTACTGCCCGTATTAATACCGCTTACGAAGAATATCAACTGCGTCGTCAACGAAATACTGAAAGGCTGGAGTCTGTGGGAAAATGGTTTAGTTCCCTTCAGTAAGCTGTTAAGCAGTTAAATTACTCCGTAGTGACTGACGGGGAGATCGGGAGACGGGGAGAGGGTTTTACGGTTTGTTAAATAACTTGTCAATAAACCTGTAACCTAAGACTTAATTTGTAATTAAGAATATTTACTTTTTTTGTGGACTGATAATTCTACAATATAATATAAATAAGCTCACGGGGTGACAAGCCCTTTGAAACCTTGATTGAAAGAGAGTTTCAACTGTAGAGATCGCCTTAAAAATTGTCAAAAACTAGAAGCCTTATTGAGAATGAACAATAATGATAATTATTCTTGT
>JBFRWO010000089.1:0-3565 GCA_051439625.1 Crocosphaera sp.
TTGTACTGTCCAATGACCTTGGCTAAACCCTGGTAAGGTGGGTATGGTTCCTATTTTTCCTTTTAGTCTCAATGCACAGGGAAAAGGGGGTAAAGGTGTAACGTTAATTCCTGCTTCTTTTAGTTGAGTTTTTAGAGTTTCTAAGGAGGTTTTTAAGGGATTAATCCTAATATCAATGCTAGGGGTTTGATTAAACCAATGACACAATTTTTCTGTAGTTTCTTCTCCCCATTCTTGCAGCAAAGTTTCGATTATCCAGTCGGGAAAACTGTATTGAATGGCGATTTTTTTTAGGGGATCATTAGGTGAAATTAAAGGGTCATGGTTAGTTTCAATACTACGAATATATTGCCGTAAAATTCCGTTAACGACCCCTGAAAGTCGTTGTAATTTATTTTCTTTGGCTAGGTTCACACTGGTATTAACAGCAGCAGAAGGGGGAATATGATCGAGGTATCGTAGTTGATAGAGTCCAATGTGTAGAATGCGTCTTAAGTTTGGAGGTTGTTGTTGTGCCTTTTTTTTGCCTAATTGATCGATTAAACTATCCAAGGTACGTTGATGACGAATAATACCATAAACTAATTCTGTACATAAACTGCGATCGCTAGGATTAAGATTACTTTTATTTAAAGCCCTATTTAAAGCAATATCTGTATAACTATTTTTGCGATCAATTTGTTGTAAAACTTCTAAGGCAAGTTGACGGGCGTTAGTGTTTGATAATTGGTTTTTCATTTTGACATATTCCCAAATTATTAATTATTAATTTCTGCTATGATTAAGATTCAATAAGTAGTTAAAGTAATTTTGATGAAAACAGGAGTGGGAACCTTATACGGAGTGAGTGTAGGAACAGGTGATCCAGAATTAATTACCGTCAAAGGACAACGGTTATTGCAACAAATTCCTGTTATCGCTTTTCCTCTAGGAGTTAACGGGAAACAAGGTTTAGCCCAGAAAATTATTGCCCCTTGGATAACCCCACAGCAAAAAAAGTTACCCCTTTATTTTCCCTATCTTCAAGATGAAAAGCAGTTAAACAAAGCTTGGCAAGAAGCGGCCGAAACTGTCTGGCAGTATCTCCATCAAGGAATAGATGTGGCCTTTGCTTGTGAAGGAGATGTCAGTTTTTACAGTACCTTTACCTATCTTGCCCAAACCCTCAGCAAAAATTATCCCCAAGTCACCATAAAGACCATTCCTGGGGTTTCTTCTCCCATGGCCACTGCTTCGGTATTAGGACTTCCTTTAACCCTTGGTTCGCAAAATTTAGCCATTATCCCTGCATTATACAATGTGGCTGAATTAGACCAAGTTTTAAGTTGGGCTGATGTTATTGTTTTGTTAAAAGTTAGTTCGGTTTATACTCAAGTTTGGCAAAAATTAGATAGCCTAGATTTATTAGATCACGCTTTTATTGTGGAACGGGCAACCCAAGCAGAAGAGAAAATTTATCAAAACCTACGTCACCAGCAGACTCTAAATCTTTCCTATTTTTCCGTGATGATCATCTACCTGAAGCATGACTATTGACCTCGCACCGAAGCGCGTTCGTGTAACGGGGGTCTTCCCCCGACATTCAAGATAAATTCACAAAAGCTTAATATTTCTTTACATTCCGTAAACCTTTGTATAAAGAGGCTTAAGAACCCAAAAAGCAAAATGTATCCCTTGTTACAGCAAAAAAATACTTTCTTATGAATGAGATTTAGATTATAGTAAACAGTAAGCCTTCCTAGTCACTTGGTAATTTACTATGAGTCCCATCACTCTACCTTCTCCTTCTCGTTCAGTCCCTTCCACTAATTACACCATCAGCATGATCAGAGACGAAGTGCGTCATTTAGTGGATACTGGTGTTGTCAGTCGTCGCCAACCCCTTTATGTTCTCTGTGAGTTTATTCCTCCCCGTGAATGGGTTTGTATTGAAATTGAATTGGAAAGATGTGAATATTTATTACGAGATCAAATCGGGGATCTTATGGCTTGTGAAAGTTGGGATAATGACTGAACCCCCATCCTACAACGATTTTGCTCATTTTTGCAAGTCTAATTGTTCCATAAGTAAACAAAAAACTATCTCTTGTTACCAGTAAACCCTTTTGAATACACCCATTGAGTCCTAATCCCCAGATTAGGGCTTAAATTTTGTTTAAGCTGTTCAACAGGCAATTATAAAAGAAAACAGAATTTTCTGGGCTTCCTGACATAATTGGGGTGAGAATGTAATCAAGAATACAAAAAAGATTTGCAGTTTTAGTCTGTAAGTTGGATTATTCTAAGGGTCAGGGTCTTGATGTTCACTGGTTTGGTGTTTTAGAGATGAATATTTCCACACAATTTCCTGTTACTTTCTCTCGCTATTCTATCGATTTTATACAACAAGAAGCACGTCATCTGGTAGATCGGGGTTTGATTAGTCGTCAACAGCGCATTTCTAGCTTATGCAATTATATTCCAGCAAGGGAATGGATCTGGGTTGAACAAGAACTAGAAAAATTTGATTATTTATTACGTGATCGGATATGTGATCTGATTAGTTGTGAAACCTGGTCTAATGACTAAACTTTCAATAATGAATAATGGACAATGGATAATGGATAATTAATATTAGTCTTAAACGTTTATTTTTAGATGTTTAAGACTTTTTCTTTTTTTTCTCTCTTAGATATTCAAGTTCTTGTCTAAGGGTGATAATTTTTTCGGTTAGTTGTTGAATTTCTTGGCCGACATCAGCTTTAGTTTTGCTCGAAGTAGGAGAGTTTGGGTTAGTTTTTGAGGATGTCTGTTGACTTAACCATTGATCCAGAAATTCTCGGACTTCTTGTTCCGTTATTTCTCCTTTTTTTGCCCATTCTTCTGTTTTTTTGGCGATTTCTTCTTGCAGTTCTGATAGAGTTTGATTGCGTTTTTGACTATCTTGGAGGGTTTCTAAAACAGAAGCAGTGAAACCCACCCCAACCCTTAAAGATTGTTGTAGAAGTTGAAAAATAGTGTCTGAATTCATATTAAAGCAAGATTAATTATAGTATTTACTTTTAATTATCATGCCATAATCAGGATCAACTATCAACCAAAATATTAGGTAAACCTACCTTTTTGGGGTTGACAAAGTTTCCTTGAAAATCAATAGTTTTTTCTTCATTAGTGGCAGCATTTTTAATAGTTCTTGCTTCTGCTAATGCCCTACGTATTTCTGCTTTTTCTAAGTCATCTTTAACGCCTCCTAATAAGTAAATTAATAAACGACTAGCTAATTTTTTACCTGATACCTGAATTCTTTTTTTCATAGGATCGTAAAGAACACCGTACCAGATAGATTGAGATGTGTCCATATAACTAAAACCTCCAATTTCATCGAAGTAAATTAGTTTGTTTATGATAGTTTCTAAATCAAAATTTTGACTAAATACTAAAAATCCTAAAGCTTGCGCTAAGGCTATTTGTCCAACGGGACGAAATAAAAAGTTTCCTTCTCCTCCTCCTTTTTCGTGTTTAAATCGTCTTAATTCGTATGTTTTAACACCTTGTTCTAATTGGCGATAACTGGGTAAATTGGCTA
>JBFRWO010000090.1:0-4344 GCA_051439625.1 Crocosphaera sp.
CGGTCACTCTCTCATTAGAAACTCCGAAAAAGAAGGCGATGGTGGCTAATATTAGACAAGCTGATGGTTTTTTATTACCTATTGGGGAATTTACCACTAATCAAAAAGCTTCAAAATTAGCTTTATCTAAGGTAGGATTATTTAAAGAAGGGGCTACTTTTCAAGCTAAGATTAATTCTAGAGTTACTGCTGCATCCATTGAAATTAAACCAGATTCCCTAGAATATCCTGCATTGGGACAATGGCAAGGAACTTCAGAAAATACCACAGAAATAGAATTAGAACCCACGGCCAAGCGGTTTATTGAAACTATAACAACTCAACCAACTTTACTGCATCGTTTTGACCAAAAATGGCAACATCAAGGACAAATAGAAACCTTACCTACTTTGGGTTTAAGTGTTGATTTGAATCGGGTTGCTGCTACTCAAGAATTTCTGGAAAAGTATCATATTCCTTACAAACTAATTCCTCTTGATGATAAGAGTGTGAAAATGGAAACAGAACGCAGTTATGGGGTTTTTACGATGATTGAGTCTGATGTTCCTCCTAATATACGTCAATGGATGGAACAAGCTTCTAAGGGGGTTTTTGATGCTAATAACTCTGATAAAAATGCTCTTAGTCCTTACCATCAAAGGTTAATTTCTATTTTACCATTATCAGCAAATCAACAACAGGAACGTCTGAAAAATAGTGAAGCAGTTTATCAAAAAGTCAATCAAAGTTCAAAACCATTATCATACATGGTTGAAGAAGTTAATAATAGGAAATATAAAAAACCAGAAAATGTTTATCAATTAATTCCACTCTCAAATAATTCTGCTGTTGAAAAAAATCGTATTAAAGATCGAAATATGGCTAGTATAGCCACTCAATTTATTGGTGTACCGGCTCAAAATGACCCCAATAAAGCCTCTTCTACCCGTGATTATCAAATTGCTTGGAATCAATATAATTTAGCTAATACGGGCGATTACACCCCTGATGATACTATCATGGTTAGTGGTAGTGGTCCTTGGCGTGGTGTGACTCATGAACAAATTAAGGCAACTTTTGAAACACATTATAAACCTTTATTAGAAAAGGCGATTGATGTTCAAGCTTCTTTTGTTGTAGGCAATGCTAAAGGAACTGATAAATTAGTTATTAATTATCTTAAAGAACGTGGTTATGAATTGACTCAGCAGGATAATTATTTTTCAGCTAAAGCACAGTTAAATATTAATACTTTAGAGAACCATGATAACATAAGTACAGAGAGTAATACACCATTGATATCCATTGATGATATTCCTTCTAACCTTGAAATTGATGTTTCCGCAGAACAACAAGTTAAAACTGATCTCGTTGCTCCTATTGCTGCTCAATTTCTCAAAGTTCAAGACCAAAGTAATTCTCCTACTCGTCATTTTCAAGGCAAAGAGATAACCATTGATTACGATGGTCGTCATTTAACTATTAGGAATAATCAAGACAATAGTATTAAAATGAAAGCCCGTTTTGTTGGGGTTAACCCTGCAACTAAGAAAAGTCAATGGTTATCTGAATTGCCTGAAAATAGTCCTGGTTTAAGGGATGCTGATGTGCAGAAGTGGACTTCTGAAACAGTAAAAAAATATATTAATCAAAAACGGGTTGAACAAGAGTCTAAAAAAGGATTGAGTTTGACAAAATAGGATAGTTGACAAAGTTGCACAACTTAGTTAACTTATGATTAGAGCCTTAAAATTAGGTAACTATTGTGAAAACCAATGCTATTCTCAAAAAAGTTAATCAGGCAACATTAGAGCAACAACACCTCATCGCTCAAATTCTTGATGCTCCCCAATCTTTTCAGGAAGGTTTATCAGAAACCTTATCCCAAATTAAGAATAAAAAAACGACAATACCCTTTCTACAAGCGATCGTTGATGTAGGAGTAGAGGTGAGCAAAGAAGTGTCTTTTTCACCTGATTTGTCCAAAAAAACCCCTTTAGAGAGGATCGTTGAAGTGTTGACCACTCCAGAAGCTTTGAAGACTTTAGCTCCTGATGATCCTTTAGCTGCTGCGCGTCTTAAGGGCGTTATGGTTAAAAGTCAATTACTCTATGAAGATGGACAACCTCTAACTAGCGAACAAGTCGGAGCTTTACTAGGTATTACTCGACAAGCTGTTGATAAACGACGGAAAAAAGGTCAGTTGTTGGGCATTACTTTGGGACGACGGGGCTATCTCTACCCAGTTTGGCAGTTTGATAAAGGGCAAGTTTTACCGGGCTTAGAACAGGTGTTGAAAGAACTCAGTGAATATGATCCCTGGACGAGACTGATGTTTTTCAAAACCGGTGATATTCGTTTAGAGGGAGATACCCCTCTACAACGTCTTGGGGCAGGAGATGTTGAGCAAGTTGTTTGGGCTGCTTCGTGTTATGGTGAACAACTTGCCTCGTAATGATCCCCTTCCCAACCATCCGGAACCACCCCCTGATTTTTTCAACCGTCCTCTACCGGTTATTGAAAGTGTGGGGATCTGGTATCGCTTAAATGCTGTCGAATACTCTTCTGCCCTTTATTTTGACCGTAGTGGCAAAGGTCGATTTGATAGTCCTACTCAGGGTTACGGTATCCTCTATGTGGGAGTTGGTCAATATGCTGCGTTCATTGAAACTTTTGGTCGAGTTCATGGGGCTAAAGGAGTGTCTGAAGACGTGCTTAAACAACGAAACCTTTTTGCTATCAAGACGAGGCGACCCCTCATTCTAGTGGATTTTACAGGGAGTGGCTTAGTTAAATTAGGAGCCGATGGCAGAATTTCTTCTGGTTCTTATAATATGGCTCGTATTTGGGCTAAGGCTGTATGGGAACACCCCATGCAGGTTGACGGCATCCGATATCGTTCACGCCACGATGATGAACGATTTTGTTGTGGGTTGTTCGATCGCATTGCCTCTGATCTCCAGGAGGATAATTTAGGTAACTTAGTTGAGCATCATCCTTTACTGTTATCTGAGATATTAACAGAGTATGATTATGGATTACTGTAAAAATCATTTTTTTAATCCCTTAAAACCTGCACAAGCAGCCTCTGTTAATTCTTGTAATTCAGAATCTTCTTGATAGATTTCTGCATAAAGGTTAGCTGAATCTTCTAACTCTTTATCTTCTATTTCTTCCTTTAATTTTTCTAAAGCTGACTGAATCATAGCTGATTGGCTATTAAAGCCATAGTCTTGATAATGATTTAAAAAGTTTGCTTGTGACTCATTTAATTTTAAGTTTAATTCTAAGTTCATTATATTTTACTCTTTTGATTATTTCCTTTCTTAATAATAGCATAAAGGCTTAATTTTTTTTACTTTTTCATAATCAAGTAGTTCAAGTTTAATATTTCAGATTTTGTTCTGACTATTTTGCTGATAAACCCCTGCTTCATGTAAATAATTTTCCCGATATTTCCACATCTGCTAAGAATTATATTAAGCAGAAACAGGTTAAGCAAGAGCATAAAAAAGGATTGAGTTTATCCAAATAAGATTAGAAATGAGATATAATTAAGTTAGGATATAAAGATGAAGCAATCAATGAATAAACCAACAGAAACGTTTGCTCCCTATATGAAAAATTATGGACAAACACCAGAAGCACAACTACAAAAGAATAAACCTTTAATGAAACGTCTAAAAAAATGGATGGAAAAGAAACAAGCACAAGACATAACTGAAGAAGAAGCTAAACAAAGAAAACAACAATGGGAAGATTTTCAAGAAACTATTGATAGCTTTAGACCAACTGGACATAAACTCTATACAGAAGAATGATTGTTTTTTTAGATTCAGGGGTTTTAGGAATCTTATGTTCCTCTGAAAATACCCTTACAGTTAGTCACTGTCAAGAATGGTTTTATCAATTATTAGCAAGAGGTATTTATGTAACAAGTAGTTATCTTTGTGATTATGAAGTAAGACGAAGTTTACAATTAAATCAGTTTAAAAATCCTATTGCTACTGAAAGCCTTGAAAATTTAGATGAAATGCTTTCATTAATTGAATTTTTACCAGTTACACCGAATGTTCTCAAGTTATCCTCATATTTATGGGCAGAAATTCGTTACCAAGGACGACCCACTGCTGAAGTTAAAAATATTGATATTGATGTTATTATTGGGGCAAGCTGCAAATTACTTCAACAAGAATATCCAGGTCAACGATTAGTTGTCGCTACCACCAATGTTAAACATTTAAGTCGCTTTATTGAAGCTAAAACTTGGTCAGAAATTATTGTTTAAAATCAAGTTTTTTTATTACGATAAACACCAGCTTCATGCAAATAGTTTTCCCGATGCTTCCACACGGCTAACTGCCT
>JBFRWO010000091.1:0-9497 GCA_051439625.1 Crocosphaera sp.
GGTTATTGTTACAATTGCGGTTACTATAATAACTATAATCCCTACCAAAATTATCGAGGCCGTGGCCGTAATTATCCTGTTGTTCCTAATTACCAATACCATCGTTATTATCGCTAAATTAATCTAAGCATTCAGTTATAAGCTATTAGATATTAGCTTATTTTATATGTTGATCGAAAGTAACTGAAATTAAACAAATGCTGTTTTTTTATCTCTTAGCTGAATAGCGAATGCTTATAAATTAAGTCACAGTCCGTAAACAAGAATAATTAATAAAGGAACAATAAAAGTAAACATTAAAGTTAGGGGAAGTCCTACACGGGTAAAGTCTAAAAAGCGATAACCTCCTGGTCCATAAACCATAGTATTTGTTTGATAACCAATGGGGGTTATATAACTATTTGAAGCAGCAAACATAACCGCTAACATGAAAGCGATAGGATTAAGATTAAGATTTTTGGCAACTTCAGCAGCTACGGGTAACATCAATAAAACAGCAGCATTATTAGAGATAATTTCAGTTAATAATGCTGTCAAAAAGTAGAAAAGAACTAGAACTAAATAATTAGGTAAATAAGAACCTAAATTAACAATATACTCAGCAAGTAATTGATTAGTTCCTGATGTATCCATAGCAATACCTAAAGGAATTAATCCTGCTAAAAGAAAAATAATATCCCAACGAACTGCCCCATAAATTTCTCCTGGTTTTAAACATCCTGTAAATATCATTAACATTACACCCACTAAACTACTCACCAAAATAGGTAAAATTTTCAAAGCAGCTAGAATAACAACTCCTAAAACAATAGCGATCGCAATATAAGATTTATTTTGTCTTAAAGTTTCAACGTCTCTTTCTTCTAATACTAATAATTCCCTGGTTGTTTGTAATCCAATAAAGCTTTCTCTTGGTCCTTGTACTAACAATAAATCCCCAAATTTTAAGCGAACTTTTCCCAATCTTTCTCGTAATAATTCTTCCCCTCGACGAATAGCAATAACCGTCGCATTATATCGTTGTCTAAAGCGTAAATCTTTGAGAGTAGAACCAATTAAACGAGAATTAGATAAGATCAGAACTTCAGCTACTTTATCCTCTCCAAAAGTTAGTTCTTCTTCAACTTTTTCTTGATCAAATTGTACATCCGCCAAAATATCCACCCCCCTTTCATCTCTAATTTGTAATAAATCCTCTTTCCTTCCTCTTACTAATAAAATATCTCCCAAAGATAAAATTTTATCAGCTAAAGGTTGAGGAAAATGAATATCATTATGGATAATTTCTAGAACATCAACATCAAATTTTCTTTGTATGCCACTTTTTCTTAAAGTTTGTCCAATTAAACTAGAACGAGGAGTAATAATAATCTCACTCACATAGTCTTTCATTCCATAATCAACATCCAAACCATTATTATTAACAGATTTGCGATCAGGTAAAATTTTCGGAGCAATAAAAGTCAAATAAATTAAGCCAATAAAAAACACAGGAATGCCAATGGGTGTTATCAAAAAAATACTAAATTCACCATAACCTAATTTTTCTGATAAGCCACTAGCTAAAATATTAGTAGAAGTTCCAATAATAGTCATAACTCCCCCTAAAATTGCAGTATAGGAAAGAGGAATTAGTAATTTAGATAAAGATATTTGACGCTTTTTACCCCAACCTTCTATGATAGGTAAAAATACAGCAACAACAGCAGTATTATTAATAAAAGCACTTATAAATCCCACGATAATACCCAGAGCAGCAATTTGCTTTTTTAAACTTTTTCCCCCCAATTGAAACAGTAAATCTCTAACAATTTGTAAGCCCCCTGTTCTGGTAATTCCTGCACTTAAAATAAACATAGCCATCACTGTGATGGTCGCTGAATTACTAAATCCAGAAATTCCCTCTTCTGGGGTAACTAATTTACATAATATCAATAAAACTGTAATGCCAATCGCTGTAGTATCCACAGGAAAAAATTCACAAACAAAGCTAATTAAAGCTAATACTACAATAATTAAGGTTAAAATAATGGGAGAAATAGACATAACAAGAAAATTTAATCTCTTTAGAATTAACCATCATATCATAAGATCAGTGTAATCCTTCGACTGGAAAGAAGGTGATCTCAAATCCTCAGAAAAAAGAGAAAAATTTTTAAAATAAGTGGGTATAATTTATAAAGACAGTCAAAACTTTTGCATATCTAATGACCCGTTCTTTAAGAAGAAGACAATCAAGAAAACGACAATCAGATAATTCATCTGTTGACATCAAAGATAAACTAGCACAAAAACGTAAAGCCAGAGAAACGCGAAGAAAATTAATGGGGTTAATCGGATTTTCCGTATTCTTTGCCATTCTTGTCGGTGTTCCCCTGGCTTTTACTGTAAGTCCTAAAATTGGTGGCTCTGTGGGGTTACTAATTCCTTTGTTTGTAATTTGTTACAATTATCCTCGCACAGCTTTGTGGGCTTTTCTAATTTATATGCCATTTAGTGGGACTGTAACCTATTGGATTGGTGGTGGTAATGCCCTATTTCAGCTTTCTAAAGATGCTTTTTATATTCCTGGACTTTTGGGTTTGATGCAGTATTGTAGGCGCAAACGACAAAGCATTATTGTCTATAAACCACTTCTGACTACCTTGATACTACTAGCTACTTGTGCCTTATTAACTTTATTTTTAGTTAATGGATTCAAGCAATTTTTACCCACTTGTGATTCTCTTAGCGAATTCGAGAAATTATTGCGTGATGCTAATGGAGAAACTATTTTAAATGCGCAGGGGAGAGTCATTTTAACCCCTTGTAAAGAATCAATTCCCTTTGCCCAAGGAATTTTGGGTTTAAAAGTCTTAGCTGGTTACATTCCCCTAATTTTTTGTGGTTATTACTTAATCAAAGATAAAAAACAGTTATTGTTTTTAGGTCGCTTATTAGTGATTATAGCAATTATTTGTTGTGGCTTGGCACTGATACAATTTTGGATGTTTAAAACGGGAAGATGTCAAGGCACAGATCATTTAGGCGGATCACTATTGTTTAAACCAACCCTAGAGGCAAAATGTTTAGTTGGAGGTTCTGCTTTATACTCTCCCAGTCAGGGGCAAATACGTATGCCTGGAACTTTTGTTTCTCCTTGGCATTGGGGGTGGTTTTTAGTGGCAAATGCTGCTATTTGTTTTTCTGTTGCTTTTAGTGATACTGCATTCTTTTGGAGAAATTGTGGTTTGGTTGGCATGGCCATGGTCTTTATTAATGCTGTTATTTGTGGTCAAAGATTGGCCTTGGCTGCGGTTCCAGGTGTGCTAATTATTATGCTATTTTTAACGGGAAAAATTGCTGATTTTAAACGATTTATTCCCATTGCCGTCGGTTTATCTGTAGTCTTATTTCTAGGATTTTCTTTTTTCAATCCTGACTTTATTCAACAGCGAATTGATAGTTTTGTCGGGCGATGGAATACCTCTCCTCCTTACCAATTCATTCAAAACCAGTTTGATTTTGCATTCAGAACTCAACGAGGTATTTTAGGACATGGTTTAGGTTCAGCGACCAACTCAACCCGAATATTTGGGAAAGTTTCTCTCGTAGAAACTTATCATCCTAAACTTTTCTTTGAAATGGGTCCTCCTGGTTTGATAGCTTTTATGATTTTTGTCAGTCATTTATGTTTTGTAACCTTCAAAGTATACAGTGGTTTGAAAGATGAATGTCTAAAAAGTTTTGCCTCTGGTTTTTGGGTATTTCTCTTAATCATTAGTTATTTTCCTTACTGGTATCCTCTGGATACAGATCCAGTATGTGTTTATTTTTGGTTGTTTGCTGGAGTCCTTTTAAAACTTCCTGTAATAGATAAAGAAGAACAAGCTAAACTTAAAGCCCAAAAAGCAGCCGAAGATGCACTTAAAAAGCGTGTTAAAATTAATAGAAAAAACCCATCCGCAATTTAATTATAAACCTTAAAAATCATGTCTTATCCCTCCATTTCCCTGATTATCCCAACCTACAGACGAGAACAAATTTTAAAAGATACCTTAGAAGATGTTCTTAAACAGGATTATCCTCATCTGGAAATTTTGGTAATTGATCAAACAGAAAACCATGATCCTAAGATTCAAACCTATCTAGAAAACCTAGCTAAGACTGATAAAATAAAGTTGTTTTCTGTTAGTTGGGCCAGTTTACCAGCAGCTAGAAATTATGGGGTTCGTCGTTCTCAAGGTGAGATTATTATTTTTATCGATGATGATGTTGAACTACCCAAAAATTACTTATACACTCATGCAAAGGTTTATCAAAAAAACTTAGAAGTTGGAGCCGTAGCTGGAAGGGTTTTAGATAGAATGAAATTGGCTGATTCTGAAAAAATTAATGACTCTCAAGCTCCTTACACCATAGAACTATTACCCCCAGAAGCAATGGATCCTGGTATTGCTTGGTATCATATCGATCTAGTTCATACTACAAAACCTCAAGAAGTTATTTCAACTCGCGGTTGTAATATGTCATTTAGAAGAGAAATTTTTACTAAGTATAATATTTGGTTCGATGAAAGATTTAGAGGAAATGCTGTTAGAGAAGAATCAGATTTTTGTTTACGTTTACGTCAAACAGGTTATAAAATTTGGTATGAACCTGATGCTTACTTGGTTCACTTAGGGGAAGAAACTGGTGGTTGTCACGATCTAAGTACCCGTTCTTTTTCCTATCAAATAACTTTCTATCACAACCATTTTTTAATGGCACTAAAAAACTTAAATTCGCCACAACAATTCCGTTTATACACAAAACTTTTTGACTGCCATGTATTGGGGAACCCTCCTTGTAATAAAGGGGGATCTCCTCTTAAGATTATAGTACGTTTCTTCTTTTACATTTTGGGGTTTATAGATGCTGTTAAAACTACCTTTCTGTCTCGCTGGGACGATGGACAAATATACAGTAAAAATGATAGCTACAATCAGCAATTAAAACCTAATAATTCTCTTGAATCTGTATCTTAAGTTTTAATAATAAAAAACACGAAAAGCTCATGAAAATCTTAGTTGCTAGTCACACTTATATTGTTGACCTTAATTGTGAAAAATTTGAAACTTTAGCAAAACTTCATCCTGATATTGAAGTTACTATTATTGTTCCTAAAAAATGGAAACCTGGAGGAGTTCAAAATAAAATCATTGAGACTAAACCCCAGGATCAAGGAAATTTTCGAGTTGTTCCTATCTCTAATTTTAGTCAGAATAATCAGGGATTACTGACTTTTGGAAGTGATATTATTAAACTATTGAATGATTTTAGACCCCACATTATCCAGGTAGAACAAGGTGTTAAATCTTTTGCTTATGCTCAATTAATAACCCTGAATAAATGGTTAAATTTGCAAGCAAAAAATGTATTTTTTACCTGGTGGAATCTTCCCTATAAATCGAAATTTCCTGTTTCTTATTTAGAAAGATACAATTTAAGTAATACAGATGGTTTAGTGGCAGGAAACCAAGATGCAGCCGATATCCTTAGAGATCATGGTTATGATCAAGATGTCGTAGTTATGCCACAATTGGGAGTTAATGAAAACTTATTTTGTCCCCAAAAACAACCAGATTTAGCCCATCAATTAGGTATTCAAGAAGAAGATTTTGTCATTGGTTTTGTGGGTAGATTTGTGGAAGAAAAAGGTGTTTTGACTTTATTAAAAGCTATTCAATCTTTACCAGAAAAAAATTGGAAATTTCTTTTATTAGGAAGAGGAGAACTGAAAGAAAAAATTATTCAAGAAGGTCAAAAAAATGGCATTGAAAAGCAAATAATAATTGTGGAAAGTGTTGCTCACGATCAAGTTCCTAAATATATTAACTTAATGAATGTTTTAGTCTTACCTTCGGAAACAACTTATAAGTTCAAAACCTTAACTGCTGTGGGTTGGAAAGAACAGTTTGGTCATGTTTTGATCGAAGCAATGGCTTGTAAAGTTCCTGTGATTGGTTCAAATTCTGGAGAAATTCCCAATGTTATTGGAGAGGCAGGTTTGATATTTCCTGAAGGAGATGATCTCGCTTTGCAAAATTGTTTAACTCGATTAATGTCAGATAAAAAACTAGCCAGTGAATTATCAGAAAAAGGCTATCAAAGAATTTTAAATTATTATACAAATAAAGCTCTAGCACAAAAATCACTCAGTTTTTATGAGAGACTTATTAAAAACACCTAAATAAAACAAAAAACTGCTATACTATTATTGCTTATTTTCCATTAAATCCTGAGATGTAAAACTGTTAGACTCTACTTCAAAAGCTAATGAACCATTAGATATAGAAAACAACTTTGCCTTGATTTTAACAGCTACCATCTGTGTGGATAATTTACCAAGAGTCTATCCTGCTGAGAAATCAGTGAGAGAACAGCAATACTTGAATACTTTAAATTATTATCTCCATAATCATCCCAGACTAAAAAAAATTATTTTTATTGAAAATCCTGGAAGTTCCTTAAATGCTTTAGAATAAGCAACTCAAAATAATCCCTATCAAAAGCAAGTGGATTTTATTTCTCTCAATAATAACCTCAGTTACGGTTTTAAAGGAAAAGGATTTGGAGAATGTTTGCTGATTCAAGAAGGCTTAAAAGAATCAAAGCTAATTCAAACTGTAACTCACTTTGGGAAATTAACAGGGCGCATTTATCTTGAGAATATTCCCCAAATTTTAGAAACCTGTACTGCTAATTTTGACTGTATTTGCGATTATAAAGATCAAGGTTATAAATTTTAAAATGCCTTATCTAAACAAAATAATATTGCTCCTTTTTGTGATACCAGATTTATTGCATTTAGCTGGAAATTTTATAGAGAATAATAGTAACCTTATTATTAATCGTTAATTCAACACAAATAATATGCTATACTGGATACACTATATACTTACAAAAAATAATGCTAATTTTACCAGGAACCACAGTTAAGGTAACAAACCCTAACGATACGTATTATAAGTTTGAAGGCTTAGTACAACGAGTCAGTGATGGCAAAGCTGCAGTTTTATTTGAAGGAGGTAACTGGGATAAATTAATTACTTTTAAACTTTCTGAAATCGAACCTGTTTAGTATGAGATTGCCTTTACCTCAGTTTGCCACGGATCATCATCACCCTGATCATATTGCCGAGGTTATAGAAACATCAACCACGCAATTTTTAGCCCAATGTTTGGAACCAGAAGACCTAAGTTTTCCGGTTATGCCACCCTTTGGCAGTTGGCTAAAGTCTTTAGATGAAAAATCAGGTAATAAAATAATAGCTGTTGTAACCTATGCTACCACCACTCCCATTGATTCTGTACATCGTGCCAGAGCATTAGGGTTGTCCTTAAGCGAGTTAAGAGAACAACAACCCCAGATTTTTGCTATGTTGAAAACAGAATTTAAAGCCACTATTGTTGGCTTTGAAAGTTATCAAAATACAGAAAATGGTAATGGTCATAACTTAGGTAAAGTTTATCAATACTTGCCTCCCCGTCCCCCTCAAATTCATCAAGGGGTTTATCGTTGTGAAGCCGCAGAAATTCTTAATTTTAGTGAGCAGGTTGAATTTTTACGTATTTTATTACAGGTTAGAGATGCACCAGTAGATGCTTTAATGGCTGCTGCCATTCGAGATGTTTATCTATTAAGAAAAGGGGATAAAGATTGGTTAGTAAAAATAGGAAGAACCCTCAGCATTTTATTACGAGATGATTACGATCGCCTACAATACATTCTCAGTCAAGTTACCTTGTAAAAAAGCCTAGCAGGAAATTGCCACTTTTTCGGTTCGGTTCCACCACTGTTTTAAATAGGTTAATCCGTTTATCATCAAAGAAGTTAGAAGTCAGTGGCAGACTGAGAAAAATTTATGATGGTTTCCGAGGCGTTATTAGAAAAATTAAGCGATATTCTCAACCGAGATCGAGGGGTCAACTTGATAACCTCTCCCCCTCAACCTACCCAGATAGAAGTTGAGCAACGACGACTGAAAGCTCAAGGACAATGGGTTAGTGCGATCGCCTCTCTAGAAACCCTCTTATTATCAGAGGGAGAAGGCACCTCAGAGAAAACTCCTCAAGGACTTATTATATCCGCCCCAACTCCTATTTTATGCCATCCCCATCTAACGAAAACACTGCATACAGGGATTTTTACCCTACAACATCCTCATCATAGTTATCAACAATTTCAACTTCCTGGGGTATCTGATGACGCTGAGGATAAGAATACTTCCAATTTAACCGAATTACCGATCTTTCCCCAAGATCCCCTGGCAACCGAGCAATTTTGCCTTGTTTTAACCCCGAAATTTCCTTTGTTGATGGTACTAGGGGAAGATAGCTTAGGACTGCCGGCTTTTCAATTTTCTTTTGCTCCCCAGGTGGTTACTCAAGGGTGGTTAAGTTTGCGATCGCGTCTCAAATTAGTTAACCATCCCCAACTTGCTTATTTAGACCAATTAGTTAAACAATTTACACCTGTAACTCCTAGCTATGAAGTGGTTACAGAGTTTACTCGCTTATTACTTCATTATTTTCCGCAAATTCCCCCTATTATTAGCCGCAAAAATTCTTATCTTCAAGACTTAGAAAAAAAACATCATCAATCCCATTCACCTCAACAGAAACCTTTAACGGGTTCTAAGGTTGAAGAAACCACAGATGTTGCTTTACTGCAAGCCTTAAGTCACGAAATTCGTACGCCTTTAACCAGTATTCGTACCATGACTCGCTTACTGTTGAGGAATAAGGACTTAGAGCAAAAAATGAGACGCTTATTAGAAAATATTGATCAAGAATGTAGTGAACAAATTAACCGCATGGAGTTGATTTTTCGGGCAACAGAATTGAAAAGTAAAAGTTATCAAGATTGTTCTGTAGAATTGGTTAAAACACCCTTAGATAGTCTATTTCGTCAATCTATTCCTCGTTGGAAAAGACAAGCACAAAGACGAAACGTTGATTTAGAAATCGGACTTCCTAAAAAATTACCGCAAGTGGTCAGTGATGCAGGAATGTTAGATCAAGTGTTAACGGGGTTAATGGAAAAATGTACCCGTAGTCTTGCCGGTGGGGGAGAAATTAAGGTACAAGTAACAACAGCAGGTCATCAACTAAAACTACAATTTCAAACAGAATCTCACCGAAAACATAACCCTTTCAAAGCTTTAGGACAACTATTATTATTACAACCAGAAACCGGCAGTGTTAGTTTAAATTTGGACGTGACAAAAAACTTATTTAATCGGTTAGGGGGTAAGTTAATTGTTCGTCAGCGATCGCAACAAGGAGAAATTTTTACCATTTTCTTACCGTTAAATTAAAATATAGCTATACAAAAACTAGTTAGAACATTTTCTATCTCCTTAGCTTTCATTCCAAGGAACAAGAAATCTCTTTAAAGTCCTAACCAAAATCCGTAGTTCTGTAGCTTTAATTTACTGACAAAAAAATCAAATAGGGAAACAACAGTATATTTA
>JBFRWO010000092.1:0-6332 GCA_051439625.1 Crocosphaera sp.
GTGGTTAATCTCAAGAATTACCACTGTATTTTTCTAATAGGATTCCCTTCGGTCAGTTTATATTTTGGTCGGTCATTCATGAACACCATTGAGAAGGATGGGGTATTCTGCCCGACATTAGGATAAACTTAGCTAAAATAGGTTTATATATTGGTCAGATTGTCATCCCATCGGTAAAACCGAGGATATTCAATCCGACATTAATATAAATTTTCTGATGACCAAAACTGATCAAATTCCCATTAGTTAAAAAGATCCTATAATGGAAGCGTTTCAAGATATCGCATTATCCATCTGCAAAGCTTTGTGTAACTATCCTCACTACACAATTGTCAGAGGTTTTCCTGCCATTGAAGACCGTTCAAATCTGATAAATTTATCTCAAGCGATTCGTGGAATTGCATCTGGAAAACTGATTTCTGAAATCAATTTTAAGAATCAGGACAAAGTCTCTTTCACACAAGTTCGGATTGACGAAAAAAAAGCTCGTGCGCAGACCAATGTAACCCAATACAGCCGAACCCATCAACCTCTTTCTGCTCATACTGATTCATCTTATCTGTCTCATCCCCATGAATTAGTGGCTTTCCAATGTATTGTTAAGGCTGAGACAGGGGGACTATCGATTATGATTCCTGTAGAAGACATCTTAAAAAAGATCGATAGGGAAGTGTTAGCCTTACTTAAAGCCCCCGTTTATCCTTTTGGGGATAAACCATTTCCCATTATTTATGGGGAACCTGGCCATGAGAAAATTCGCTATTATCGCTCTCAAATCGAGCAGATGCTAGAAAAAGGTGCAGAACCCTTATCGAGTGAATATCTTAGTGCCATGGAAACCTTGGATCAGGTACTTCAGCAAACAGATGAATTTCCTCAGTTTCAATTGCAACCTGGACAAATGCTGTTTATGAACAATACTAAGGTGTTGCATGGACGTACAGGATTTTCTACCGAGAGCGATCGCTTACTATATCGGGTTCGCCTTCATATTCCTAACCTAACCGTTGTCAATCAACTCAAAGCTTGTCTTGCTCGAGTGAGCAATCAATCTCAAGTAATACAGTCCAATGAGACTACCGAAATAGTAGCCAATAAAACTGAGAACCTTGAACAACAAGAAATAAATGATGCAGAGTCTCATCTCGTTGTTGCCAAGAAAATGAAGCAGTTAAATCGTGTTGATGATGAACTTAAACATTACCGTTTAGCCAGTGAACTCGCAACCAATAACAAAGTTGCGTTTCAAGCTTTGCAAGCTTATGGGGAACTTGCTTTGCGTATCGGAAAATTTGCTGAAGCAAGAGAAGGGTTCCGTCGCTGCTTGGAGATTGAACCGAAAAACTACGATTGTGGGCTGGCCTTATCGAGTTTGCTCTATGATACTGGCGATGGGGAAACAGCTAAAACTATCTTAGAAGAGGTGACTCAAGAGTATCCTTTTGTTTTCCTAAATAAAGTAAATCCCAAAAAGCCGACTATCTTAAGAACCCGAGGGCTTGAAAACTCCGCTTATGCGATTGTTAAACAAGCGGATGGTACTTACAGTAATTTGTTACGGGGTGGTCATTTCTCAATTAAGTATTTGCTTGATAAGCAACCCTATAACTTGATTATTCTCAATATACTAGGAAAAAATGCAGATAATTTAAAACAGATTCCTAACTTTGATTTATTCCTCAATACAATTGCCTGTCCCGATCTCAAAAAAGAGTCCCTTCTAGCTGTGGCCAGATTGATTGATCGCTATCCCAATATTCCTGTGATTAATGATCCTCGGCGTGTTCTCGAAACAACTCGTGAGCGTAATTCTCTGCGTTTGAATATGATTGAGGGGGTTTGCTTCCCAAAAACAGAAAAAGTTTGGTGGGATGGTCTTTCCTTCGATGCGATCGCTAAAGAGATTATGGGTTGGGGTTTAGTCTTTCCTCTGATTGTTCGTCAGGTAGGTTCGCAAACGGGAAGTAGTGTTGCGTTAGTTAAAAATGAGGAAGCCCTCCGTATTTATTTTCAGAAAAGCCCTGCGAATAAAGAATACTATGTTATTCAGTTTCAAGACTGCCGTAAGTTCGAGAATGTTTATAATAAAACCCGAGTATTTTTCATTGACCGCAATTTATATCCAGTTGCTCACTTATTCAATGATTCTTGGAATATTCACTCAGGCGATCGCTATCAATTGATGGATAAAGCACCCTGGACTCAATATGAAGAGCAGTCTTTTCTTAATGATCCCCTTAGCTATCTCGGTCGGGAAAATTTTAATAAACTCTGCAAAATTCGAGATTTGATTGGCCTTGATTTCTTTGGGATTGACTTTACAATTCTCCCAGATGGCAGATTATTTATCTTTGAACTTAATGCTGCAATGCGACATAATTTCGATCATGCGAAGAATTTTCCTTATACTGAACCCCATCTAAAGCGCATATCTGATGCTTTTGAAACGATGGTAAAACGACGTTTGAAAGCTAGTAAGTAGGGTTTGCTGAATAAAAACCCAAAGCCTTACCGCGCCCTTCGGGCAAAGGCAAAAATAAAAAGGCAAAAGTAGGGAATAGGAAGAGGTAAAATGAGTGACTTTTGATTTCTAACTTTTGACTTGTGAACCTATCTGGCTTTTTGATGATTTAGCATAGTTCATACTGTAGAACCTATTATACTGAGGGTGAGACGGTGTAAACGAGAGACAGTTAGAGGGTTTTCAATTTATTGCTGAACTTTATGATATGGGATTTTAATGCAAAATAGCTTAAATTTTCACAAATTTTTGTGATAACAACATATTGGGAGTAATTATGTTGTGTTGTAATTTTATTTTTATCAATTAAGTTTGTTTGAGTGGGTGAATGGGGAAGTGATTCCCTGTTAGAATCCCCAACTTCAGCGCTGAAGTTGGGGTACTTCAATCTATATTTTTACTTATTAATGTTGAGAGATTTTATAGCGTTTCTCGGACTCATGAGGTACACCTAACATCTAACTACGAACCCCGAACTCCGAACTCCGAACTCCTAAAACTAGAAAACTCTGTACCTCACAAGTATGAGAATTGCTATATTTATTTCTTTTGCCTATTTCCCTATTCCCCAAAATCAAAATATATGTATCCTAACTATTGTTTCATGCTATAGTATGTGTTGTTTTCAAAGCATTGAGACTTCAATCTAACAACTCAGTTATATATTGATGAGTAGATCAGTGAAAAAACTGTCACTCTTCCTCTGACAAACCCTAGCATTGAAACCTTAATATGGGAACAATAACACCCTCATTAGCTAGTCTATAGGGTGAAACCATTAAAAATATCAATACTATTGTTATGGCCAATATTCCCGAATATGCTAACTTAACTGCCTTACCAGAAGTATGGGCGATCGCAGCCAAAAAATTCCCCGATATCCTCGCACTTCACGATCCCAACAGTAAACCTGCTGTTAAATTGACCTACGCTGAATTGTACGAGAAAATACAACAATTTGCCGCCGGATTACAAGCTTTGGGAGTAACCCCAGATGATAAAATTAGCTTGATCGCTGATAATAGTCCCCGTTGGTTCATCGCTGATCAAGGATCGATGTTAGCAGGGGCGGCCAATGCAGTGAGATCGGCACAAGCAGATAAGAACGAATTAGCTTATATTGTCAGAGATAGTGATAGTAGTACCCTCATTGTCGAAAATCAGAAAACCTTAGACAAAATACGCGCATTTTGCGACGAAATACCCCTACAATTAATTATCTTCCTCAGCGACGAAATACCCAACCCAGACGATTCCATCAAAACCCTCAACTTTTCCCAATTGATGGAACTAGGGGCTAAAGAAAGCTTACAACCGGTCACAAAAAATGACAGCGACTTAGCCACCTTAATCTATACGTCAGGAACCACAGGACAACCCAAAGGTGCCATGTTATCCCACGGTAATCTCTTGCACCAAGTCAAAAGTTTAGATGCTGTCATCCAACCAAAACCAGGGGATCAGGTGCTCAGTATCTTACCATCTTGGCACTCTTACGAACGCAGCGCAGAATATTTTATGCTGTCCCAAGGATGTACCCTAGTTTACACCAATATCCGCAATTTTAAGACCGATATTAAGCGATTCAAACCACAACACATGGTGGGGGTTCCCCGTCTTTGGGACTCTATTTATGAAGGGATACAGAAGCAACTGAGGGAAAAAAGTCCCACCCAACAAAAAATAGCCCAGTTTTTCTTCAATATTTCCCAAAACTTTATCCTGTCTCGACGCATCGCTGACAATATGAGTTTAGAACACTTTGATGCTTCTGCCATAGATAGGTTTATAGCGAAACTTAAAACTATCTTCCTCGCTCCTTTACACGGTTTAGGGGATAAACTCGTCTATAGCAAGATTCGGGACGGTTTAGGGGGCAATTTTGAAACATTAATGAGTGGTGGGGGTTCCTTGGCCAAACATTTAGACGACTTCTACGAGATCATTAATGTCCCCGTTTTAGTGGGTTATGGTCTTACGGAAACTTCCCCGGTTAGTAACGCGCGGACTCATAGTCATAATTTACGGGGTTCCTCTGGTCAACCTATTCCCCATACAGAGATCAAAATCGTCGATCTCGATACTGGGGAAGCGGTTCCCAAGGGAAAACGAGGGGTTGTTCTCATTCGTGGCCCTCAAGTTATGCAAGGATACTACAAGAAACCCGAAGCTACTGCCAAAGCGATCGATCCCGAAGGATGGTTTAATAGTGGAGACCTGGGTTGGATCACTCCTATGAATGATTTAGTGATCACTGGACGGGCCAAAGATACCATTGTGTTGAATAACGGGGAAAATATTGAACCCCAACCCATCGAAGATGCTTGTGTCAGAAGTCCTTATATTGACCAAATGATGTTAGTAGGACAAGATCAAAAAGCATTAGGGGCTTTAATTGTACCGAATTTAGACGCATTGCAAACATGGGGCAAAAATCAACAACTTAACCTTACTTTTCCCCCACAAGACGCAACCCGAGAAACCATTGTTAGCAGCGATCTCTATGGAAAACCGGTTCAAGACTTATTTAAACAAGAACTGAAACGAGAAGTAAAAAACCGTCCGGGATATCGTGCAGATGACCAAATTAAAGTTTTTGAAATCATTTTAGAACCCTTTTCTTCTGAAAATGGCATGATGACCCAAACTTTGAAAATAAAACGGCCTATAGTCACGGAACGATATCAGGGTATGATTAACGGGATGTTTGAATCTTAATCATCGAAAACCATCAGTCAACGGAGAAAATAGTCATGGAAGACGCAAACACTAGCTTATTACTGAAACGCCCGGTCAATTTAAAGGTGATTGTCACCACTCGCTGGAAAGAAGAAATGCAGCAACAACTGCAAGCACAAATCGGTCAACTTGACAACCAAATTCAACAAATTGAAATGCAAGGTCAACGGGCCATTACTGAGATTCAAAAACAAAGTGTATCTCCTCCAGGCCCAGAAACAACCCAACAAATTGATAATATTCAATTACAAGTTAATCAGAAAAAAAGTGAGTTTTTAGAACAAAAAAATCAATTTTTACAACAAATGCAGCAAGTTCAAACTGTTGAGTTAGAACAAGAAGTTGTTCAAGGACAACTAGAAAGTTTTTTCCGTGTTGAAAAAGGAGAAAACTTAGTTAAAAAACTTAATGTAGAAGTTGTTATCCGTGACGGTGTAATTGAAGAAATACGAGGAGAAATTTAACAAATTACCTCTAAAACTAACCACCCCTAAACCCTCCCAGCAGGGGAAGAAGAGGGGAAAAGAAGTATAATTTATAGTTGATTACTTCTGCCGACATTTTATAAAAACTTCATTAACATAGCTACATTGTTTTGAAAATGTGGCTATTTTTTTTATGATTTTGTGTGTTTTTTCGGAAAGGATTAGGTAAAATTATCGACATATGGCAATACAAAAATTAGGGTAATACTCCTTTGCATTATGCTAACAGTAAGGAGATAGCTCAACTTTTAATTGATAAAAGGGCTGATATTAATTCTAAAAATGAATATAGCTAGTTTCAGAAATTAATAATTACTGGAATTAAATTATCTTGCTTTATAAAATAATAATAATTGTAACTAAACTATTTAAAAATGTGACGGTCTATCAAAAAATGCTATGCTAGAAATAGACACATCAGCCCTTATCTATGCCGTTATTGATTTTAGTCGCCGATGACGATCTAGGAATCCGTGTCGCCGTTAAAGATTATTTAGAAATGCACGGTTATGGAGTCATAACCGCCCAAAACGGAGAAGATGCCTTTTCCTTAGTTCAAACTTATCGTCCCCATTTATTAGTCTCAG
>JBFRWO010000093.1:0-10896 GCA_051439625.1 Crocosphaera sp.
AACCTATATTGGCTCTAACTATGTCAATCAATTTGTTTTTGAAGGTCGTCTCTATCGGGTATATGCCCAAGCAGAAGCTGAAGATCGGGCCAACCCCAAAGATATTGGTCGTTTGTATGTGCGATCCCGTCAAGGGGCGATGGTGCAACTGAGTAACATTGTCACAAAAACCGCTACCACCTATCCCCCCATTCTCAGCCGTTACAAAACCTATCCGGCCGTTAAATTAATCGCTTCGCCGGCACCGGGGTATAGTTCCGGTCAGGTTATTCAGGTTATGGAACAGGTGGCGAATGAGACCCTACAGCCTGGTTTTGGTTACGAATGGACCAATACAGCAGCCGAGGAAAAAAGTTCGGCAGGGGCTGCACCAGTTGTGTTTGGCTTAGCCTTTGTGATGGTATTCTTGGTGTTAGCAGCGCAATACGAAAGCTATATCGATCCCTTGATCATCCTCTTAACGGTTCCTTTGGCTATTTTAGGGGCGTTGGGAATGATTTGGTTACGGGTGACATTTGTGCAAACTGCCCCTTTTAACCCAGGTAACGGTATCTGGCCTGTGTTAAACAATAATATGTATGCCCAGGTAGCGTTAGTAATGTTAATCGGGTTAGCGGCGAAAAATGCGATTTTAATCGTAGAATTCGCTAACCAGTCCCGTGATCTGGGGATGAGTATCACCCAAGCTGCTATTAATGCTGCTGAACAACGTTTACGTCCCATTTTAATGACTGCAGTTTCTTCGCTGGTAGGGTTTGCCCCCTTATTAAGTGCTTCCAGTGTGGGGGCAGTTAGTCGTTGGTCTCTGGGAACGGCTATTTTTGGAGGTTTAGCCCTAGCCACGGTGTTGAGTTTGGTGTTGGTTCCCATCCTCTATATCGTCATCAAGAACTTTGAAAAATACTTCTTGGGGGGTGGGGATAATGGAACTCCTCCTGGAGATCACGGAAATGGCAACGGAAGAGGCAATAAACCCTCCCCTACCGCACCGGAAGAGGAAAAAACCCCTGTTTTTCAAACTTCTCCTCAAGGGGAGTAGTTGAGATATGGGAGTATGGGGAGTGTGGGAGAGTTGGATTTCTCGTTAAAAAAATCATAACTCCTAACTCCGAACTCCGAACTCTTCCCAACTGTAACGTTTATGTTTGTCCAGATAAATATTTAAAATGGAGTAAATAAAATGTTTAAAAAATGGACTTTTAATGATTGGATGAATCACATTCTTTTTGTCGGGACAATTATCTTATTAATTTACTCTTTTCTGTAAACAAGGAGCCGAAAATCATGAACGCTAGAAAAGTTATTTTTGCTGGTATTATCACTGCTTTGATCGGTGCTATGTTCGGATTAGCTGTTACTAGGATAGCACAGCGGCCACAACGTAGAAAAATTATGCTGATTACCGGTGCAACTTTAGGCTTTGTTATTGGTGCATTTCAAGAGTCTGTTCAACAACAAAAGAAAATTCGAGACGATGATTATGGTGATGTTAACTCTTGGAAATGATTTAACCCACCCTACCCACCCCAAACCCCTCCCAGGAGGGGAACAGGAGAAGAAATTAGAAGTTTAATTTGTAGTTAATGTCCATTCACTATAACTACTAGATGAGTTATACTATGAATCAGTTAGTCAAATTATTAATGAAGATTAATTCTTAGTAATGGAAGAAAATACAACAAATCAAAATGCTTCTCTTCTTGTATCTAAAGAAAAAGCATCACAGATGATTCAATGTCAGATTGATAAAGGAAGAGATATGATAGAGCCAATTCCCCGCTTTCTATCAGAGCAAGAATTGGAAAAACGTGGAGATCAATATTCTAAATGGTCAGTTGTTAATACTGAACTTTTAAAGAGAATTTTTGATAATTATTTTTACGCTAATGAATATAATCAAGGTGATGTTTTATTTGGTTTTGCGAGGATGCCGACTCTATGGGATAAATATAATGATCTTCAAAATTATATCAAAAAAGAAATTAATAAGCTTGAATCAATTCAAGATCGCCTGGAGTTAATTCCTCAATCACCAACCTTATCAACTAATTCAAAAACTATGAATGAATCACAATCAGGAAAAGACATTTTTATTGTTCATGGACATGATAATGAAGCTAAATTGGAAGTTAAGGATTTTCTTGTAGAACTAGGTTTAAATCCAATTATTTTACACGAAAAAACTAATGAAGGTAAGACAATAATTGAAAAGTTTGAAAACTATAGTGATGTTAGCTTTGCCATAATTTTATTAACCCCTGATGATGAGGGAAAAGTTCGCAATCAAGGTGAAGAACTTAAACCAAGAGCGCGTCAAAATGTTATTTTAGAATTAGGCTATTTTATGGGAAAACTGGGCAGAGATAAAGTATGCGCTTTGTATAAAGAGAAAGTAGAAATTCCTTCAGATTATTCAGGTATTCTCTACACAAAAATGGATGATGCTGATGGATGGCAGAAAAAAATTGCTAAGGAAATGAAAGCAAGTGGATTAGATTTTGATTTTAATAAACTTCTCAAGTAGGTAGTCTCAAAGTTATTTATTCTATGTTCTCATTTTAATTCTATAAGCAAGTGGATAAAATTGTATAGAATATACAATGTTTACGTAAGGTTTTTCATTGTTTAAAATTGCCTCTGATATCTCAACAGTTGTAAAAGCAATAGCATCTTGATGATCTTTATCCTTTAAAATGCTTTCAAGGGTGCTAGGGTCAGGTTAAAATTAGAGTAATTGTTTGCCAATATAAAACTATGACGGTCACTCAATCACCATCTGCCACCGATGTAGGACAAAAACATGAGATAATTTATCCATCTGGTGAATTTTGGAGTGATGAACCCCCATTGGAAACCTATTTACATCTCACTCAGATCATTCTCTTGCTGAAATCTTTGGAATGGCTGTGGCAAGATAGAGAAGATTTTTTTGCTGCGGGAAACTTGACCATTTATTATAGTCCCAATCAGAAAAAGTCAGAATTATTCAGAGGACCAGACTTTTTTGTAGTTTTAGGGACAACTAGAAATCAAAATCGTCGCAGTTGGGTTGTCTGGGAAGAAGAAGGCAAATATCCTAATGTCATAGTAGAAATTTTATCCGAGAGTACCGCCCAAACCGATAGGGAAGAAAAGAAGGAAATTTATCAAGATACTTTTCGCACCCCTGATTATTTCTGGTTTGATCCTTATACGTTAGAATTCAAAGGATTTACTTTAATCAGTGGCAGTTATCAACCAATAGAACCTAATGAACAAGGTTATTTATGGAGTAAGCAATTAGGATTATATTTAGGAATTTATGAGGATAAACTACGTTACTTTAGCCCAGATGGGGAATTAGTGCCTACCCCTGAAGAAGCAGCAACAGGGGAAAGACAACAGAAAGAATATGAGCGTCAACAAAAAGAGTTAGCTTTACAAGAGATTGAACAATTAAAACAAAGATTAAGAGAAGCAGGGGTTAATCCTGATGAAACTTAAAGCAATCTCATTGTTTAAATTATATGACCAAATCAAGCAATTATCACTTTTTATATATTTTTGGCATATAGTTTTTCATTAGTTAAAATTGCCTCTGATATCTCAATAGTTATAAAAGCAACAGCATCTTGATAATCTTTATCCTTTAAAATACTTTCAAGGGTGCTAGGTTTAGGAATAACATCACCATCAGCTACCATTAAATTAATATGACCTGTTAACGCTTCTGTTGCCATTTTTTTCGCTTCTTCAATACTTTCTCCAGCACTAATACAGCCAGGAAAATCATAAAATTGTACACCATAATCACTATTATTATCTTTGTGAATTGTTGCAATATAAGTAATCATGTTAAAAAATAAGATAAGTAAGGTGGGCATTGCCCACCCTACAGGTTATTATGTAGCCAAAAAACTAACTTCTGACTTCTGTGCGATAGCGCCGGAACTCAGTGAGGAACTTCTGACTTCTGACTTCATTACTCGTTGCCTTCTATGGGTGCAAACCCTTGACGCTGAATATTCTCGCTAATATGACGAGGTTCGAGGAACTGTAATAAGTAGTCGGGCCCCCCTGCTTTGGAACCCACACCGGACAACTTGAACCCACCAAAGGGTTGACGGGAAACGATCGCTCCGGTAATAGTTCGGTTAATGTACAAGTTACCTACTTCAAACTCTTTTTGGGCCTGTTCTATATGTTCGGGACTCCGGGAATATAAACCCCCAGTCAAAGCGTAGTCGGTTCCGTTGGCAACTCCTAACGCTTCGGCAAAGCTTTTAACTCGCATCACCGCCACCACTGGACCAAATATCTCTTCTTGGGCAATAGTATGGTTCGGTAAGACATCCCCAAAAATGGTAGGACCCACATAAAAACCGTTGTCAGGGGCTTCCATTTGTAGGGCAAGGGTTGACTCTTGTTTTGCTATTTCGATGTACTCTAAGATGCGTTTTTGTGCCGTTGCGTCGATCACTGGCCCTACTTGGGTAGAGGGTTGATCTGTTGCCCCCACATTCAAGGACTTAGTAGCTTCCACAAACCTTTCTAAGAAAGCGTCGTAAACGGGGTCTAACACGATGATACGGGAGGCTGCGGAACATTTTTGACCAGTATAACCAAATGCTGAGAAAACAGCCCCGGCTACGGCTTGATCGAGATCGGCACTTTCATCAACGATAATAGCGTTTTTGCCCCCCATCTCTGCAATAACCCGTTTCAGGTGTTTTTGTCCGGGTTGTAAGATAGCTGCATCAGCATAGATGCGACAACCTACTTCCCTCGACCCGGTAAAGGCGATCAAATGTACGTCGGGATGGTTGACCATATAAGCCCCTACTTTGGAACCCTTACCAGGAACCAGTTGAAATACTCCTTTAGGAATACCTGCATCTACCAATATTTCGGCAATTTTAGCAGCTATTACCGTAGCTGTTTCTGCTGGCTTCAATAAAGTACAGTTTCCTGCCACTAAGGCTGCAACCGTCATCCCTGTTGAAATAGCAAAGGGAAAGTTCCAGGGGGAGATAACTAAGGCGATACCTCTGGGTTGATAATGATAACGGTTGGTTTCCCCGGCTACATCGTAGTTATAACCTTTGTCTAACCGTTCCATTTCATCGGCATAATAACGGCAAAAGTCGATCGCTTCGGATACTTCTGCGTCTGCTTGTTGTAATATCTTACCGACTTCTACACAAATCCAAGCTGATAACTCATGACGGCGTTCTTCCATCAAATCGGCAGCTTTTCTCAGTATATTAGCTCTTTGGGTAGCAGGGGTTTTCTTCCAGTCTTTAAATGCTTCTCTAGCTACGTTTAAAGCTTTTTCTGCCTGTTCAATAGAAATTAAACCAATTTGTCCCACAACTTCTGAAGAGTTAGATGGGTTCAAAGAATCAACAATCAGGTCTGTTTGGACATATTCCCCGTTAATTAAGGGTAAATAGGTCTTACCTAAACTATCTTTGACTTTAGCTAAAGCTTTCTCTGCTTTTTCCCGTAAAGCATCCCGAGAATAATCTGTGTCAGGGGCATTGACAAAACTTTCTTTTTGTGATATTCGTTCTGTATTTCCCGAAACCGTTGGAGGGGCGATCAATTCTTCGATGGGTCTTTCTTCTAAATTTTGGCGTAAGAAGGAACTATTAGCTGTATTTTCCAGTAAACGACGGATTAAGTAAGCCATTCCTGGTAATAAGTTACCGTAAGGCGCATAAACTCGCACACGATGCCCTGTTTTTACTAACGCTTTGGCTAACTGATCCCCCATCCCATATAATACCTGCATCTCGAAAGCGCGAGAGGGGACTTTTAAGGTTTCAGCGATGGCGATCGCCCTTGCTTGCGATCGCACGTTATGGGAACCGATTGCAGCGTACAAATATTGATGATTTTCCAATAATAATTGGGTCATCTCTTCGTAATTAACATCTGTGGCTGATTTTTGGTTATATACCGGTTGCGGCCAGTGATTTTGTTCAGATTTAATTGTTTCTTGATCCCAGTAGGCCCCTTTAACTAATCTGATGGTGATGGGTGTACCCCGTTGTTTGGCCCAAGAAATGAGATCGTGTAAGTCTTGTTTGGAGTCTCTTAAATATGCTTGTAAGGTAACACCAATATCGCTACGGTTGCGAAACTCTTCTTCTAACAATAATTCCTTGAGGATAGATAGGGTGAGATCCTTGTAAACATATTGTTCCATATCGAAATGGATGGCAACCCCTAACTCTTGGGCCCGACGCAGTAAAATACGTATGAGTGTACAGACTTTTTCTTTACTTCCTTCGGGATCGATTGGGTCAAACTGGGAATAAAAAGCGGTTAATTTTACGGAAACTTGAACCTTAGATAAGCTTTCATCTCCTGCTGTGTCTATTTGTGCTACATTTGACCATTTTTTCGACTCTGTAGCCAATTTTTCCATCAAGTTGAGATAACTATCAAGGTAAGCTTTGGCCTCACTTTCGGTGATAACTGCTTCCCCTAATAAGTCAATAGTAAAGCCCATTTTCTCTTTTCTGAGACGTTCGACGGTTTTAATGACTTGGGGAACAGTTTCACCAGAAATATACTTGAATGCTAAGGTTTGCACCGCTTTACTGATAGTTTCGGCTGCTACTTTAGCAGGAAGGGAATTATAATCAGTAAAGTTAAGAATACCTTTTAATGAACTGGGTAATTCTACGGACTCATCACCTAAGTATTGTTGCAGATGATGGGCTATTTCTGCATTACTCTGTAGCGCGGGTAATGTGTCAATAAAATGGAACAATTGCACCCGTAAACCAGGGTTAGCCATAGCAAAGTCTAACAATTTATCATCTAAACGCATTTGGTCGCCTAGTTTAGACCAAAGTGAGCGTTTCTCACGGGTTTGGGCTATTAATTCCTTAGCTATTTCCTGGGTTCGTTTTTCGTAGGTTTTAGAATCTAGTTGTACTACCAAAATTTAATACTCTCCTATAATAGTGTTATGAGGCGTTTGGGAATTTTTAAGGGTAATGTTGACTAAAAGTATCTAATTTTACTTTCTTCCTTAATTTTACATTAAGACTGTCTGGTAATATACGGTTAAGGTGGAGGGTTTAATATTATTAAGACCAAAATTATAATATTAATCCTTATGATTATTGCTAAAGTAAATTAATAAAATCTTCTACACTTATATCTGCATCCCTAATAATAGCTCGTAATGTTCCTTTAGCTAATGTTTGATGATCAGGGACAACAACTTGTGAAAAAGGATTATCTCTTCTTAAGATGATATGACTGCTTTCTCTACGTTTTTGATAAAATCCTATTTTTTTTAGGACTTTAATGCACTTCTTTCCAGAAATATTAGGAAGTTTACTCATACAATAACTAGAAAAGTCTCAAAGTTTTCTTCTGGGATAGGTAAGTTATCTTCTTCTAAAGCAGCAATATAACCTGTAATGGCTTCTTTTATGTTAGCAAGAGCTTCTTCTTTTGTCTTTCCTTGACTAACACAACCTTTAAGACTCGGACATTCAACAATCCAATAATTGTCTTCATCTTTGTATAAAATAACTTGTCTCATCGTTTAACTTATTTTTAATCTAATATAGAGGATATCTTACAAAGGATAATAGCACAAAATACAAAACAATGTCGTCACCCACCAATTAACTAATAATATGTGATAATTTTAGGGTGCATTATATCAGGTTAATGCACCCTAAATTATATCTATACTAATACTTTAGCTAATAGCTTTTCCTGTCACAAAACCTAATAAACCACTGACAATTGCTACAATTATAGAAAATGCCGACTTAACATTATTAGGGTTAGAGTCAGGATTAATAATAATTCCCCAACAGAAATATAAAGTAATGGTCAAAACAAACAGTGTAAAAACAAATAAGATATCACTGCGATAATTTTGAGAGGTTCGATGGGTGGAATTTTGTTCTTCTTTTTGCGACATTTTTTTACGGAAATGTTTGACAATTTTACTAATTTTGTTCAGCATGGTTAAGTCGTTTTGATTGTTATATAATTATTTTAAAACTTATATCTTATTTTTTAATTTATGGAAAGGTCTTATATTGCTTCACAAAAAGGAATCACATTAGCTAAACAGGAATTTAAAAAGAAAGGTTGGACACAACAAATTTTGGCAGATTTAGCAGATTGTTCTCGTCCTGTGGTCAGTAATTTTTTCAAAGGAAAAGCAATTGATAAACAGAAATTTATTGGTATCTGTGAAGCTTTAAAGTTGGAGTGGATAGATATTGTTGAAATAGAATCATCAGAGCAAATTCAGTTACAAGAAAAAGTAATAGATGAACTTGTAGAAGAAATTAGAGAATCTATTAAAGACAGTGTTGAAAAAGAATGCGGTACAATGCGAGTATTAGATATGAGTCGCCCCATTGAGTTAAACGATATTTACACTCAAGTTAATATTTTAGAAAAAATTATTGGTCGCAGAGGATTTAATTTAGATGAACTTTTTAAGAATTGTAATTTAGAAACAGATGAATTTGATCGCTTTGGTTTAAATAACATTACACAGAAAAGAGTTCCAGGTTTAAAAGCAGTTAATGATTATGATAAGTTGATGATTTTGGGTAAACCTGGTGTGGGAAAAACGACGTTTCTTAAATATTTAGCTATACAATGTATTCGAGGAGAATTTGCTGTAACTAAAATACCCATTTTTATTCCCCTCAAAAAATATGCAGAAACCGAAAACAGTCCAAATTTATACAGTTATATAATTAAATGGTTTGAAGATTGTCAGATAACTAATGCTTCTGAAAAATTAGAGAGAATATTAACAGCAGGAAGAGGATTAATCTTACTGGATGGTTTAGACGAAGTTAGGGAAGAAGACAGCGAAAGAGTAATCAGAAATATTGAAAATTTTTATAACCTTTATGATAAGAATCAATTTGCTGTTACTTGTCGCATTGCAGCGAAAGAATATACTTTTACTCAGTTTACAGAGGTAGAAGTCGCAGATTTTGATGATGAACAAATTAAGAATTTTGTGAATAGTTGGTTTAAAATTAAACAGTTACCTGACTATCCAAAGCATTTTCTAGAACAGATAGAAAATAATTCTACTATCAAAGAATTAGCCAATAATCCTTTGCTGTTAACTCTATTATGTTTAGAGTTTGAAGACTCAGGTAATTTTCCCTCAGATAGAGCAGATTTATACGCTAGAGCAACTAATACTTTGTTAAGAAAATGGGATGATCAACGCTATATTTATCGTCAACAAGTTTATAAAGAACTGACTCCTAAACGAAAAGAAGGGTTACTGAGTCAAATTGCTTTTAAAACCTTTGATAAGAAGGAATATTTTTTCAAACAAAGAACCATTGAAAGTTATATCGGGGAATATATTTGTAACTTATCTAATGCACCAAAAGAACAGACAAAATTAGATATTGATAGTCAAGCAGTTCTCAAATCGATTGAAGCACAACACGGTTTATTAGTAGAAAGAGCAAGGGGAATTTATTCTTTTTCTCACCTTACTTTTCAAGAATATTTTACTGCTCGAAAAATTGCTAATATTTCTGCTCCCAATGAGTTAGAAACTGCTTTAATTAATTTAGCAAGTCATGTATTTGAAAAGCGATGGAGAGAAGTTTTTTTACTAACAGCAACTCTATTAGAACCTGCGGATCGTTTATTATTATTAATGAAACAGAATATTGATCAATTTCTCGCAAATGAAACAAGGTTACAAGAATATTTAGTTTGGGTGAGAGATAAAAGTAATTCAGTGGAATCAAATCAGACAATTGCAACTATTAGACAATTTTACTACTACCTCGACCTCGACCTCAACCTCGGTTTACACATCGACCGCTCCATCTACCTCGAATTCTGCCTCGAACGCTCCATCTACCTCGGTTTATACATCGACCACGACCTCCACGTCGACCTCTCCCGTTCCCTCTACCTCTCCCGCTCCCCCGACCTCTGCCTCAAACTCAACCTAGACCTCGACTTCTGCCTCAAGATCAACCTAGACCTAGACCTAGACCTCAACCTCTCCAATGTTATACAAAAGTGTGTAGATCGAAAACTAAAAGAAATATTAGAAAAATTGCAACAACAATTACCAGATAGAGATTTAGATAGAGAGAAAAAAAAGCAGTGGTGGAAAAATAATGGTGCAACTTGGAAAAATGAACTTAGACAAGTAATGATTAAATATCGAAATATTGGTCATGAATGGAACTTTAACCAGGAACAAATTGAATCACTCAATCAATATTTAACTGCTAATCAATTCTTAATTAACTGTTTAAATAGTGAGTGTTATGTTAGTCGAGAAGTGAGAGAAGAAATTGAGGATACTTTGTTGTTACCTTTTGCTGATTTGAATTATGATTAAGTTGAGTTAGGAGTTAGGAGTTCGGAGTTATATCATTATTAACAATGTACGAGCTTTTTTCATAATTTAATTTCCTCGTCAAGTACCTTATTCCGGAAATAAAACCGATGATCTAGATGATGCTATAATTAATATCAAAGTATTAAATTTATAATCATGAAAAAACAAGAATCCATAGACATTATTATTGATTCGGACATTAAGAAAATAGCTGAGTCAGTTTTTGAACAGTTTGGGATCACAAAAAGTGAAGCTATAGAATTATTTTATCGTCAAGTTGCTCAAACGAAAGATATTCCTTTTATTGATAGAAACCTTAACGATACAACCATTGAAGCGATAAAAGAATTAAACCATAAAGAAAACTTAAGCAGTTATACAAGTTTTGCTTATTTTCGTTATGATTTAGAGGTGTAAATTGCTAAATATTGTTGTTACCAATCAATTCAAAAAAGATTTAAAAAGAGTCAAAAAAAGAGGGAAAAATATTGATAAGCTTGAAGTCATCGTTAATTGTTTACAAGCAG
>JBFRWO010000094.1:0-7868 GCA_051439625.1 Crocosphaera sp.
GGGAGTGTGGGAGGTGTGGGGAGAATTAAGCAATACATAATGTTTTCTCTTCCCACCCTTCCCCCTCTTCCCTCTCTTCCCCATCCCTGTCTCAACAGATAAATTTGTTAACCGAGCAGTATTGGGAGGTAGGGTGACGGGGTGACCAAACATTGAACATTGAACATCTTTCATTTTGGTTTCAAGCCTCTCCCTTTAGGGAGAAAGAAGTTTGGGAGAGATTTCAAGCCTACTTGCAAACGAATGATAAATGTTAAATGATAAATGAAATGACGGGGGAGCAAAATATTAATATTGGTTCTAGTCTTCCCACACTCCCCACACTTCCAAAAGACTACGCAAGTCCTAGTTGTCCCAGGAAGTCCATTAGATTGAAATAAAGGTGATATTCAACAATTAAGCCGTTTTCATCGAACTGCCAAAAATCAACCGCCGAAACATCGAGACTTTTGTTAGTCGCTTCTATGGTTCCAGAGGGCAGATCCAACGGTCCAGTATGGGTTCCAAAAGCGTGTAACTCGAAGGCTAAAGTGCGCTCTGACTCGGCTACCATTCCCCTTAGTTCATGGGTAAAATTGGGTAAAGCCCGAAAGTGCATATTCATCCAATCCCGATAAGCTTCCCCTCCAGTGAAATTACCAATGGGAGTGACAATATTGGCAGAGGGACTAATCAGAGAAACGACTTTGTCCATTTCCTGAGCATTCAGAGCAGTAAAGAATTCTTGGGCTGTATCAAACAATGACATTGTGATCTATCCTCATCTAATTAACAAACTTGAGTTAACTCATGGGGTTATTCCCCATAAAACCCATAGCTGCTTGAGCAACAGCCACAGGATTCATACTTTGCATACCGTGGGTTGCACCTGGTATCCCGGCCCTTTCAGCTTGGGGTAACCAATTCATCAAAAATTGTTGGGTTTCGCGAAACCCTGGCATAGCGGCTTCGCTTTGGAATCCCATCATGGCCAACACTGGCATAGTTGGTTTGCGATCGCTCCACTTCTCATCCGCTTCGGACATTTTGAAATCCCAGTTAAGCACCGCCGGTAAATCAATATTGAAGGCGGTAGGAGAATCTTCTCGAACCCTTTCCCAAACGTCGAGGGGATTGGTCATATCCACGGCACTGAGAAAATAGGGGCCAGCTACATCGATCATGTACTGTTGTGCTGCACCTAAATGATCCCCTGATTGAAAGATCGAAATTGACCGTTGAAAGGATTCAACGTTGGCTCGAACGGCTTCTGGAGATTCTCGATTCAAATAGGGTTCAATCAAGATGGCAGTATGAGCCATTTCTGGATAGGAAAGGAGAAATTCAAAGCCAATGACACCCCCAAAGGAAAAGGCCATAATATTGGCTTTCTCAATGCCTAAATGTTCTAACAGTTGTTTAACGTGTTCGGCACCTTCTCGAATGCTTAAGCTATCTTTTTCTAGGGTACTGCCCCGATATCCAGCCCGATAAAAGCTGATAAATTTATATTTTTCAAACAATGGCGGATAAAACTGCAAAGGGGTAATCAAACTATCAGCAATATTGGTTCCGTGAATACAAATCACTGGTTCACCGTCATCTTTACCCAATACTGCATATTGCAGTTCAGCATTGTTAACTTTAGCGCGTTGGTTATGGTCAACGGACCAATCTCGTCCAAGATACATGATATTTTCCTTGAAAACTAAGGTTAATTCCAACCAATAGACAATGGATCAATGATTAAGTTAATAATCCTCGTAAAATATTGTCCATTGCTTGAGCATCGGCTGGGGTTAAGGAAAAGGTGGTTAAATGTCCCGATAGTCCACTAATTTCTTGAAACTCTGCATTAGGAATACTCTGAGCATAGACTTGATTTTCCTCGGGTTGAAACATACGATCGCCGGTGAAGGAAATAACAGACATTTTCGCTTTGATGCGACCGAGTGCTTCTGCTAAATCTCCACCTCCACTGGGATCGGCGGCACGGGTTTTACGAGATTGAGCAATAAGATCATTGGGATCTAAAGGTAACCAAAAGGCTTCCCAAAACTGAACTACAAAATCGTCCACCGAGGCAAACCCCAGGGGTTTCCAGTCTTCATCCCGAAAGAAACCTACTCGTGGTAAGGTCATTGCTGCCCCATGTCCCACGTGACGTAAGGCTCGTTGTAGTTCCGAACCATCCCCATAAAACCCATTATTCCAAGCCGGATCTGCCATCAAGGGTTCTTCGATCACAGTCCTTAACCACAACAATGTCCAGGGGGAAGGTTTTGGTGCGCCGGCGATGGAAGCTGCTCGTTTAATCATGTCGGGGAAGCGTACTACCCATTCATAGGTTTGTAATGCTCCCACAGACCAACCTAAAACTAACTTAACTTCTTGGATGCCAAACTGCTCGGTTAATAGACGGTGTTGGGCAATCACATCGTCGGCAATGATGGTTTCGGGAAATGCTCCCTTATCAAAGGGAGGTGGGGTATTACTGGGGGAAGAGGATAAACCACCACCGAAAAGGGCGGGCAGAATGATAAAGTGTTCGTTGGGGTCAAAGGGACGACCTTCCCCAATATACATTTCTAAAGAATCAGGTGAACCTGCTAAGAAATGGGGAAACAAAATTACGTTGTCTTTGGCCGCATTTAGTGTCCCGTGGGTTCGATAGGCCAATTTTGCATTGGGTAAGGTAAACCCTGATGATAACTGGAAATTTCCTAGCTCAAAGATTTCGATTGAGGGTTGTTCTGGCATGGTTTTATCTTCGTTCAATGATATTAATTGAAAAGGTTTTAGTCGCGAAATTCTGGTCCAATAATCCAGTTTTCTTGAGTGGCCATGGTATGAATATATTTCGGCTCAAACAGGGTGGTTGATTCTGGGGCGAACTCCTGTTGATAGGCAGCAGACTCCACAGCTTTTTCCATTGCTTCAACGTTCTCAAACCAGAGGAGAGAAACAGCATCGAGAATCGCTTCTCCCACAGCGTAAAAACCGTCTCTCACATGACACTGCCAATACCGTTCCAACCCTGGAATAGTTTGAACATTTGTGCCATGACCATTAAGCATCTGTTGGCGAAACTCTTCTAGGGGCATTCCTGCTTTACGTTTGGTCAAAATTAACAGTTTAACCAGGTTAGAATCTCTTGCTAAAGGTGGCCCTTCCATCAAGACATGGGTGGTGGTATCTAAACCCACTGTTCGCCAGAAGGCTGCCCAGTTGGGTTCATCGAGTCTTGCTCCTCCCACAAATTCCCGTGATTGCAAGGAAGCAAGTTGTTCTTCTTCGTTTCTCAGCCAAATCTCGGCTACGCCACTAAATAGAGGGTCTTCGGGTTCTGGACCAAAGGGAATACGAGTATCTACCATGTAACGTTTGATTTGGGTAATGTTACTGGCGTAATAAACTGCATGGAAATTGACCCAATAGTTCTGAAAGACTTCTTCGGTCATCCCAGGTCTGGGATGGGCAAAAATAAGTTGGTGAATCATGGCTATTTGATGTCTTGTTTGATTAAATCTGCAACTTTTTCCCCAATCATGACGATTGAGGTATGGGGGTTAGCGGAGGGAATGGTGGGAATAATAGAACCATCGGCTACTCTTAAACCTTCGACTCCATATACTTTTAAGTTGGGGTCAACCACAGCCATGTTATCGATTCCCATTTTGCAAGAACCGACAAAATGGTAGTAAGACCCTAAATCATTGATAATCCAAGTTCTTAATTCCTCGTCGGTTTTCACATCTGGTCCAGGGTTAATTTCTGTTAATCCCAAGGCTGCAAAGGCTTTTGTTTGGTAAATTTCCCGGGACATTTTCACCATCGTCATAATGCGATCGATATCTGCTTTTTCGGCCCCATAATTGGGATTAATCAAAGGATTAGCCAAGGGGTCACCACTAGCCAAACGCACCCAACCACGGGATAGGGGTCGCACCAGTCCAGGCAGTGAAAGAATAATCCTGGGATCAACTAACTGTGCCACTGAGGGAATAGGTTGATTGGTTTGCACTCGCTCAATCACATTTTCAAAAAATCCTTCCCCAAAAGGAGCGCGGTGAACCAGACATATTTCTAGGTCGGGAACGGTTAAATTAGGTTGAGATCCCCAAAACAGAGCAGACTCTGTCATATTTTCCTTGGGATCAGCCCCAGGTTCGGCCATCATTCCCATCGGTCCAATCATCAAGGGATGATCGTGGAAATTCTCCCCTACTCCTGGCAAATCTACCACCACGGGAATATTAAATGCTTTGAGGTGTTCGGGATTACCAATACCAGATAACATTAACAGCTTAGGAGATTGAATAGCTCCGGCACAGACTATAACTTCTTGATTGGCTCTGGCGGTCTTAATCTCCCCATCTTGTTGATATTCCACCCCAACACAACGGTTGTTCTCAAATAAGAGTTTGGTGGCTTGGGAATTAGCACTTAAGGTAACATTAGGACGCTCTAAAGCTGGCTCTAAATAAGCAGTTCTTACCCCCCAACGTTTACCGTCTTTGATGTCCAAGTGATGCCATCCGGCCCCAAAATCAGAGGCGTTGAAGTCTTTAACCTCGGGATAACCTAATTCAACACAAGCATCGATAAACACTTGTGAGATGGGGTTCCCCTGCACTGCTCCATCAATAACGTTCATTGGCCCCCCTTTGCCGGCGGTGGGGTTGGTATCGTCTTCTTGGTTTTCTAATTTTTGTAAATAGGGTAAAACTTCTTGAAAAGACCAACCTGCACAGCCATCATAAGCCCAGTTATCGTAATCTTGCTTACGGCCTCGGGTATGAATCATGTGATAAATATTAGAGGTTCCGCCGATCAGTTTTCCTGAAGCGCAATAAATCTCTCGGTTATTCAGACTGGTTTGAGGCACACTCATATAGGCCCAGTCAATTTCTGTGAGCAGTAATTCGTTCCAGCGATAGGGAATGTCTACTTGCTCCATAATATGGGTGCCACCTGCTTCAAGAATCAAAATCTTAGCATCGGCTATCTCGCTTAAACGATAGGCGACGGTTGCTCCGGCTGCACCTGAACCAATAACGATAAAATCAAAATCTCCTGGCATAATTTTTCTACGGTTAACAACAAAAATTCAAAGTTAATCTCTAGGAACGAGAAGCAATAATCAAATCGGCCGCTTTTTCCCCAATCATGATGGTGGGGGCGTTGGTATTGCCACTGGTAATTTTGGGCATAATCGAAGCATCAGCAACCCTCAGTCCTTCTACTCCATAAACCTCTAGTTGGGGGTTGACTACACTCAGAGCATCTCTGCCCATTTTGCAAGTCCCTACGGGATGCCAAACCGTTGAGGCTACCTGACGCACGTACTCGCTCAGTTGCTGGGGACTTTTAACGTCCGCACCAGGGCCTAACTCTCGACCCCGAAACTCGTCAAAAGCTTTGGTATGGGCTAATTCCCTGGCTAGTTCTATGCCTCTAATCAACACTTTCAGGTCTGTGTCGCATTGCAAATAGTTGGGGCTAATAACGGCTAAATCTTGGGGGTTTGGCGATCGCAGGTCAACTGTTCCCCGACTCTGGGGTTGAACGAGAATGGGGGCAAAGGTAAATCCTGGTCCTTCTACTTGATATTGGTCTTCTAAAAATTGGATCGGACCGAAAAAGAACTGAAGATCCGGTGATGCACTTGTGATCCCTTCTCGACTCCAAGTAAATAAACCGGCCTCTGAGAGCAGGTTAGGAAAGGGTTGTTCTTGTTTACATTGATATCCCACCCCAAATAACAAGTGATCTTGTAAATTTTGACCGACCCCTGGTAAGTCTACCAACACTTCGATGCTGTGTTTTTTTAGTTGTTCGGCCGGCCCTATGCCTGATAGCATCAAAAGTTTGGGGGACTCAAAGGCTCCAGTACTGATGATAATTTCTGCTTCGGCTTTGACTTGGTGAGTGGTGCCGTTTTTAACATACTCTACACCGATGGCTTTTGTGCCAGAAAATAAAATTCGAGTAACTTGGGCTTGGGTTTCCAGGGTGAGATTTTTCTGGTCTAAAATTGGTTGAATAAAGGCGACGGCGGTGCTACAGCGTTGATTATCTCTGGTTCTGGTGGATTGATAGAAAAAGGCTCCATTTTCCTGTTGTTGGCCGTTACAGTCCCAGTTATCGCCCCCATAACCCAGTTCTTTGGCCCCAGCAACGAAGGCTTGAGCAACGGGGGAAGGGTTGCGATAGTCGATCACTTGTAAGGGACCCCCACTACCGTGATAGTCTGAGGCTCCACCTTCATAGTCTTCTGATTTCTTGAAATAGGGCAGAACATCCTCATAGCCCCAACCGTCGTTACCCAAAAAGTTCCAGTGGTCGTAGTCTCGACGGTTGCCACGAATATACATCATGGCGTTGACGGCGGTTCCCCCACCGAGAACTTTCCCCTGAGCGATGGCAATGGTGCGATTATTCAAGTGGGTTTGTGCTTCTGTGCCATAACCCCAGTCTGTTTCCCCTGTCCAGAGGGAGGTCATGGAGGGAATATCTGTGTTATGGATGGCTGGGTTGTTATCCTTTTCTCCTGCTTCTAACAAGAGAACACGACAGTCTAACTGGTTCACCAGTCGGTTGGTAATAACGCATCCCGCAGCCCCAGAACCAATAACAATGTAATCAAATGTTTGCTCGAAGTTCATTTTTTTGCTATTTGGTAACTTGTTCTAATTCTTGATCGGATAAACAACTAACTACGTTATCAACGACAAATTCTAGATAGTATTTACCCCACATGGTTTCCCACAAACTAAAGTTTAAATCAAAGTTTTCTCCGCGTTTTTGGGCCAACAATCCCTCTAAATCCCAAACCACGTCATCAAATTCTTTTTCAGTAAAACTATAAATTTGACAAGCTTCCTTAAGCACATCTTCTTTCTGCTTAACTTTTAGTTGGTTTTTCAAGTTGGAATCTTGAACCATTGCTTTCAAAAATTTAATGACTTCTATTTTTGCCATGATTTATTATCCCTTATTTTAATTGGAACAAACTGGTTTACAGCGATTCTTCAGACTCTGTAATCAGAGCTTTTATTTCTTCTTCGCTGAATTCATCAAACAAATGCTCTAAGACGTACTCTAATCGATATTTACCCCACATTTTAGGCCAAAGACTACTATCTGGACCAAATTCTTCTTGCAACTTTTCTTGAATAATTGTCAATTCCATTTTGGCAATTAATTCGGTTAAGTGTTCAAGTTCAAAATGGTAGCCTAAATTACTAGCATGAAAGAGCAATTCGGATAAATTTCTGACATGAAATTCCTTCTGCAAGTAATATTCTTGACGCAGTAACATGAAGAAAGAAACAACATTTTCTTTTGACATAAGCTTACCTGATTTATTATTATTAATGACTTGTACAGGTTACCAACTCTAACTAATTAGTTCATAATTTCTCGAAGTAGCTTCAGGAACTGGGAAATCAGGTAATATTAATGATTTAACATCAGTTTATTTAATAACAAAAACCTGATTTACAACTAACCTGAGTTCGTGTTCGGAGTTGGAGTTTTTTCTAGGAGACAATCGGGGTTTAAGACTCTGGATTTTGACCTGTTGTCTATAAATTTCCTTATTCAGTTGAAGACTTGTTAAAACTTATCCCTATATTCCCTGTGGTTAAACTCAGGTTATTGACCACAACGAACACCAATCATATCAGGATGAACATCGGCTTCTATGACCACATCGATTAAAAATGGTCCATCATGGGCTAATGCTTGTTTAATAGCAGGTTCAATTTCCTCTGGTCTTTCCACTCTCACCGCTTCAACCCCCATAGCTTTAGCCATTTCATGAAACTTAAGATTAGGTTTGGAGAGGTCGAAACTGAGGGGATACTCATGAACGGGTATTCCTC
>JBFRWO010000095.1:0-20134 GCA_051439625.1 Crocosphaera sp.
AATCAACTTTTGCCATCTGAAAAATCTGATTGTAAAATGATAGATAGCTTTCAACTTTTTGTAAAATACTTAAGCCGTCATACCGAATTTGTAGGTTTTTGTTTAGGATTGGATCTTTAGATACCTGCAACAATTCTATTTTAAAAAGACAATATAAAAGTCTAAACACATATTACATCTAAAAAAATTGACAATTATGGATAAATTCGAGAGTATGTACGCATTCACCCAAGTAGTAGAAAACGGTAGCTTTGCAGAAGCAGCCAGAAAAATGAACCTATCCCGTTCTAGTGTCAATAAAATCGTCATTCAGCTAGAAAATCATTTAGGGGTTCAATTGCTTTATCGTACCACTCGCCAAGTCACTCCCACAGATACGGGAAAAGCATTTTATAAACGATGTTTGGATATTCTTAGTAGTGTAGAAGAAGCAGAACTAGCTGTTTCAGAACAACACAGGGAACCAAAAGGAATTTTAAGAATTAATGCACCCATGTCTTTTGGTATGTCTGTGTTAGGTTCTAAAGTAGCAGAATTTATGAAAAAATACGAAAAAATAAAAATTCAATTGACTTTAGAAGATCGTTTTGTTGACCCCATTAGTGAAGGTTATGATCTGGTTATTCGTATTGGTTCATTACCAGATTATTCTAGTTTAGTGGTCAGTCCTATTACCATTATTCCCCGTGTTATTTGTGCTTCTCCCAGTTACTTAAATATCCGAGGAATACCTGAAACAATTCAAGATTTAAAACATCATTCTTGTTTGCATTATGGTTATTTATCCAGTGGTGGTCAATGGGAATTTATTGAGCAAGAAAAAGAAGAAAAAGTATCGGTTAAAGGGGTTTTATGTTGTAATAATGGGGAAGTATTACGAGATGCTGCGATCGCAGGATTAGGAATTGTTATTTTACCGACTTTTATTGTCGAAGAAGCTTTAAAAAATGGAGCTTTACAAACTATTTTATCTAACTATAAACTTCCTGAATTAACTTTATCTGTTCTGTACCCTATCAATCGTCATTTGTCAACTAAAATTCAATTGTTTACACAATTTTTACAAGAGTGTTTTGAATAATTATAAAATTTTAATTAATATCAATTATCAATCATCAATTGTTAAATGGATTTCTCTTTACTCAGAATTATAGCTATATCTGTCATTTAAATAATCACCATTGCAAAGTCAAAAAAATGATCATATAATTAGTTTTATTGATTGAGTTTTATGGAATCCTATGATTGAATCATCTTCTGAGGAGAATTATCAATATGAGTTGTTCGATGCTTCTTATTATGCTTCTTTAAATAATAAGAACAAATTATCAAAAAAAATTGACAGTCAAAGATTACCTACTAACACAACAACAAAAAATCATTCAATCCATAGATGGTTTAATTTTATAGCAGGTTTTTCTCCTGAATTTGTGTTAGATTGTTTTAATAATTCACATCTTAATCATAACTCAGTAATTTTAGATCCATTTCTAGGATGTGGGACAACTCTTGTAGAAGCAAATAAATATGGATATAAAAGTTTTGGTTATGAACCAAATCCGTTTTTTTTCAAAATTTCTAAAGCTAAATTATTTACTAATAATTGGGAAATTGACTTAAATAATCTTGAAAATACTATTTTAGATGGCTTTGAAAATCCACAAAAATCATCAACTCTTTCTGAATCAGCTTCTAAATTTTTATTAAAGTTATTTAATTCTGAAATTTTAGCATCCTTATTAGGAGCTAAAGAGTCTATATCCCGATCTAGCTTTTCCGATAATTACTTAGCTTTTCTACTTCTTTCTAAAGTTTTAGAGCTTTCTTCTCATTCACAAACCGATGGTATTTATAAAGCCCCAACTTCAAAAAAACAAGCTCAAGATCCCAAAAAAGCTTTAAGTTTTTTTATTAATCTTTTGAAAGACGATATTTTAATATCTAATCAAAATAACTATAAGTCAAAATTACAGATATTTGAACATTCATCAGAAAGTATGTCAGAATTAGAAAATGAGAGTATTTCCTTGATTATTACGTCACCTCCTTATCTTAATAATTTTGATTTTGCAGAAATGACTAGAATGTATTTTTATTTTTGGGGAATAGCTAACTCTTGGGCAGAAATAACTGATAAAGTTCGTTCTAAGTTAATTGTTAATACAACAACTGCCCTTAAAGGACATAAAAACAAACAAAACTATTATCGTCAACGAATAACAGCACAACTTCACTCAAAGCTTGATAGCTTAGTTGTTCAGCTTAGTAATGAAAAAAAGACTAGAGCAGGAAGAAAACCATACGATTATTTAATTTATCCCTATTTTGCCCAAATGACCACAATTCTTAATGAATGTTATCGAGTTATGAAACGGGGAGCTACTCTCAATATGATCGTTGGTGATGCTGCTCTTTATGGAATACATATAAGCTCTCCTCAGTATCTAGAAATTATTCTTGAGATGATTGGTTTTCAGAACACTCAATGTCAATTAATGAGAACGAGAGGCCATCGATGGATTCTTAATAAACGAGATGGTTCAAAAATAGGTTTAGGAGAATATTTAGTAACTGGAACTAAGTAAACTTATAATTATAATGAAATCACAAAGCGAGCCAAAAACTCTTTATCAAATTGCCTTAGAAGCAATGAATAAGTCTATCAATATCTATCTACAATTATCAGAAGAAACTAATGGACTTACTAATATGACCATTGATTCCCTTGAAGATATTGAGTCAAAACAGTTATTCTTAACTGGATTAGGAGTTAACAATTTAGACATTTCTAGTTCTCAAGCTGTCGAAGAATGGAAAAGAAGACAAGCTTTAAAATTTGATGTAGAATCTGCTGTAACATTTTCTGTTTATCGTAATATTAGAAATGTGGGGAGTTGTTTTTTTGAGGAAGTTGAAGAAATAACAGAAGGATTTACAAAGTTTGATGCAAAAATTTTAAAAAGCCGACCTTATCTTTTACCCATTTATCAACATCTTAGTGGTATTTTCAGTAAATCAGCTTTGAAAAAACAGATTGGTAGTGTCAGCGATAACTTAATATCTGTTCCTGCTTCTGAACGTTTAGCTAAGTTACTTCAAGAAAGAATCAATCCTCAAGATATCAATAAAGGGGAAATTTTGCAAAGATTAGAAGCTACTTTAGAAGGAATTATTCGTGACTTAGTAGGGCGTTTATTGCTGGAATCTATTGTAGAAAATGCCTTGGTTAATAAAGGACTTCAATTTCAGCGAGAAAATGATTATAAAAACCTTGTGGGTGTAATTTATGATTTTAGAGCAGATTTTGTGTTGCCAAATGCTACAAAAGCAAAAGCTTTTATAGAGGTTCGTAAATCTTCCTCACGTCATGCGTCTCTGTATGCAAAAGATAAAATGTTTTCAGCTATTAACTGGAAAGGATATAATCCAGAATTGCTAGGAGTTTTAGTCGTGGATGGAGAATGGACAGGAAAAACTTTACGAACTATGGCAAATGTTTTTGATTATGTGATTCCTATAGAAAGGGTTTCTGAATTAGCCGATATCATTCATGCTTATATTAATGGGGATCAATCTAAATTGAAATGGTTGATAAAATTTGAAATTTTACCTTCCAAAAATACAAAATTAAATGAATAAAAGCTTTAGAGTGGGCAATATCTCAAATATTTTTTCAACATTGCCCATCTGACGTTTATTAATTAATTAAATAACTATCGATTATGAGGTTCCATAAAGTTAATTTCTGGACCAAGGGGAACAACACCTGTGGGATTAATTGTTTTATGGCTTTCGTAATAATGGCCTTTAATATGAAGAAAATTCACCGTCTCTGCAACCCCTGGTGTTTGATAAAGATCCCTCAGATAATTCCATAAATTAGGATAATCAACAATGCGACGTAGATTACACTTGAAATGTCCGACATAAACAGCATCAAATCGTACTAGAGTAGTAAACAATCTCCAGTCTGCTTCGGTGATTTGTTCTCCCATCAAATAACGCTGCTTAGAGAGTATTTCCTCCAGCCAATTTAAACTATCAAATAAAGGTTTTAAAGCCTCTTCATAAGCCGTTTGTGTGGTAGCAAAACCGCATTTATAGACCCCATTATTGACAGTATTGTAAATACGCTCATTAAGAGAATTAACCTTATCTCTCAAGGGTTCAGGATAGTAGTCTCCTGGTTTTGCCCCTATCTGATCAAAAGCACTGTTAAACATCCGAATGATTTCCGAAGATTCGTTATTAACAATGGTTTGAGTCTGTTTATCCCAAAGAATCGGCACTGTTACCCGACCCGTGTATTCTGGCTCAACTTTAGTATAAATTTCATAGAGATATTTAGAGTTGAACAAAGGATCAGCAATTACCCCTTCCCCTGGTTCAAAAGTCCAACCATTTTCTGCCATATACCAATGAACCACTGATACTGGGATCATTTCTTCTAGTCCCTTGAGCGCCCGAAATATGAGAGTACGATGGGCCCAAGGACAAGCCAAAGAAACATAAAGATGATAGCGATCGCTTTCTGCTTTAAAACCACCATTACCAGTGGGACCAGGACTCCCATCAGCAGTTATCCAATTACGAAACTGGGAAGCTTGACGAACAAACCGCCCCTCGGTTTTACTGGTATCGTACCATTTGTCATGCCAAACACCATCAATTAACAGACCCATAATTTTTCTCCAAAATATTTTCTTAAATTTTTCTCTACATCTCTCAGGATAGATTGTTTCTTGAAAAAAGAGAATAGGTTATTTTATAAACGTATTGTCCACAAAAAAATGACAATTTAACAAAATGTGACTTGTTCAGTGCGATCGCCGTTAGAGATTAGATAACCTCTCTGTCTAACAACAGAACATTTCTGATGGAAATCCCTGATAATGAGAACAAGGCTATATTGAAAGCTATAATGAATGTGTCATTTTCCATTTATATATTTAGGAGATTACATATGAATGTGGTATTTTGTTTTGATAAAAACTATGAACAGCATTTTGGTGTAGCATTAACTTCTATGTTATTAAATAACACAGAAAATAATATTAATGTATATATCATAACGGATATTATAGAAAAAGAATTAAAACAAAAATTAGATTCCCTCAGTAAAAATTATAAATGTTCATTTGATTGTTATACAATAGAGGATTCAGGTAGGCTTAAAGATGTTAAAGTATCGGGTCATATTTCTAAAGCAGCATATTATAGATTGATGATACCTGATATTCTTCCTCAGAATATTAACAAAGTGATTTATTTAGATTCTGATCTTGTAGTTAAATCTTCTCTAGAAGAACTTTATCAAGTTAACGTTGATAATTATTTTCTCGCTGCTCAAGGAGCAAGAAAAAAACGTTATTTCAACAGTGGAGTTATGGTTCTCAACTTGGAACAATGGAGAAATGAAAAAATATCTACAAAAGTATTAGATTGGGCTAGAGAAAATAAAGACAAGTTACGATTTTGGGATCAAACTGCTTTAAATAATATCATTGGCAGTAATTTTGTGACAATTGATAGAAAATGGAATATGGAAGTGGATTTGACCCGAAAAAAAACTGACAAACTGAATAATACTTCTGATTTTGATAATGCTAAAATAATTCATTTTGTTGGTGGTAGAAAACCTTGGTATTTTTGGGTTCTTGATAAAAGAAAAGGCATATATGATGATTATTTACAGAAATCATTATGGTCAAAACCCAAGTTACAAAAAATTTTTCAGCAAATTGGATATATTTTAAAAAAGCTGTAAACCTTCTACATCTGCTTTACCTCCTTTTCCCCTCCTGGGAGGGTTTAGGGGTGGGTAATACATTTTTCAACGCCAAGCGAATACGGGCGCAAACCCCTAATTCTGACTCCCTTTCTAACTGTTTTTCTAATCTTTCAACAATAGAATTTACTAAACTCTGATTATCCACAGAAACTGCTAAATTTTGTAAACCCACCACCGCAGCATAACGCACCACCCATTCAGGGTCATCTAATACTTTAAATAACGTCTCAGTTACCCGTTTTTGCCCCTCAGAAGCCTCCGAAACCGATAACTTAGACCATCCTATATAACCCAGTCCTTTGGCAGCAGAACGGCGTACACTCAGGGAAAAATCTGTTAAAGCCGTTTCTTGGAGATGGTCTAAAGCCGAAGGATGACCAATACCTGCCAAGGCCCGAGTTGCCCAGGCCCTTGCCCCATAATTGTAACCGTCGATTTGCTGTAGGAGATGAGGGACACTGAGATCCCCCAAATTAATTAAACCTTCCACCGCAGCCACAGCGGCCCCCGGATTATTGTATCCCAACGCCTCAATTAACGTTGGGATCGCCTGTTCATGACAACTATCAGACAAAGACTCAACCGCCTCTAATAAAGCATCAGAGGAGTCAGCCTTTTGTACTGCTTCAATTAAACCGTGAATGTCTTGATCTTGCATTATTCATTGAGACCTAATAACCGTTTCGTATGCACCACCGCCACCACTTTCACCGTATCACCATCCACTTGATAGATGACACGGTAAGTATAAGCCGGTTGATCCCGAAAGGTCTCGTTATCCCCTTCGGCAATCAACTCTCCTGTTAACGGATTATCCTCCAACTGATTGGTAGCATCCAAAATCTGGCGTACTACCGCAGCAGCATAGGAAGGAGAATCACGGGCGATATAGGTCGCAATGGAATCAACATCTTCTACTGCTTTAGAAGACCAAATCACTCGATAAGCCATTTACTTAGTAGTCCCTCGACTTCTTCTTGTTGTAATATGGGTTCGCGTTCAGCGACCTGTAATCCTTGACGGATTTTTTCAAGAACATACAAATGATACTGGATATCTTCAATTGAACAATCATCTGGTAATTGATTCAAGATCGATTGGATTTTTTCTTTAATGGTATTCATAGGGGTGATTAACTTAATCTTTATTAAAGTTAGGGATACTATCGAGATTATTTGACACTCTCCCGTTAAATCATAGATTGTAACGCAAGATTCTTGGTTCTTTCCGATTACCTCTTAACTAGGCGATCCCCTCTTGGATTCCGCCCTTCCTAATGGGGGTTCGGGGGATCACCTTTTCTGGTTTCTATGGGTGAACAGGGGCTGCCCGACCGCAAAAAGTAATAGAAAATCTTTTCTTATCTTAGCCACCCTTCTCCGTAACGTCCCTCACCGGATTTACGGTAAACTTTCTCAAGCCTCTGGTAAGGGGACGGGAATTATGGATACAATACCCTAGATAGCTAGAAATCTGAATGAATTTTTTAACTTTTCTTAACAAAGTCCATGCAAATTAGACGACGACCCCCCAACCCAGCCGTAGAAGTCGATATTTTACGTTACCAAGTGCCTGATCCCAATGGTGAAGCTAATCATATTCTGGAAGAAATTGTCTGGCATAAGGAAAAGGAAGTCGAACGAATGCGGGAACGTCTTTCTTTGTTAGAGTTACGTAAGCAAGAAAGAAATGTGGCACCGGCTAAAGATTTTTTGGGGGCTATTAGGCAAGGAAAAACCCAACCTGCTTTGATCGCAGAGGTGAAAAAAGCGTCCCCTTCTAAGGGTGTGATTCGAGAGGATTTTGATCCGGTGGCCATCGCCCAAGCTTATGTTAAAGGGGGAGCGAGTTGTCTTTCGGTGCTAACGGATAGTAAATTTTTTCAAGGCAGTTTTGATAACCTGTCTTTAGTACGTGAAGCGGTTGATATTCCTTTGTTATGTAAGGAGTTTATTATTTATCCTTATCAAATTTATTTAGCTAGGATTAAAGGGGCTGATGCTATTCTTTTAATTGCTGCTATTCTCAAAGATGCGGATTTACAGTATTTTATTAAAATTATTCTTTCTTTGGGGATGACTCCTTTAGTGGAGGTTCATTCTTTAGAAGAAATGGATCGGATTTTGGCTATTAACGGGGTTTCTTTACTGGGAATTAATAACCGTAACCTGGAAACTTTTGAGGTGAGTTTAGACACAACTAAAGAGTTATTAAACGCTCGTCAGGATAAGATAAAGGAGAAAGGTATTTATATTGTTAGTGAATCCGGTATCCATACCCCCCAAGACTTACAACAGGTGAAAGAAGCAGGGGCCAACGCTGTTTTGATCGGAGAATCTTTAGTAAAACAACCAGACCCAACCCAGGCGATCGTTGAATTGTTTTCTTAGATAAGTTTGACAGACTGTCTTTTGACCATTTATGGGAGTTATTAGTAGAATAAAGCTCCCAAGAAGTGTTTCATTCTAACCCATCATGGCAACTAAATTTAAACCCGACGACTTAATTGATGTCCAAGCTACAGGAGAATGTGGTGGTGGAAAGCCAAAAAAATTGATTTCTTTTGGTATTACCCCAACCGGCTATATTGCTATTGGGATTGCACCAATGGGTGTTGTCGCTATCGGTTTTGTTCCTATGGGTTTAATCTCCTTTGGAACGGTGGCCATGGGAACCATCGCTACAGGGTTAGTTAGTATGGGAGTGGTGTCGTTTGGCTTAGAAACTATGTCTGTTGTTAATTTGGGTACATGGCAAGTTGGGCCTGTAGAAATTCGTTCTGAACCCCATGATCATGGTAATCATGATAACCATAAAGATCATGGCGATCATGATCAACACCACCATTAAAGTTTGAAGGGTTTAATGGGTTGCTGATTACTCATTTTCCCTTTATTAATCTTTTTTCTGGCAGTTTAACGGTAAAAAAGCCTATTTTTATAGTACAAAAGTAAGAAATAAATCTTAAATTTAGCAACTATTAATTGTGAATGATCAATTGTTAAGATAGAAAATAATTATAACTGTTTTTAATTTTAAAAATTAGATAAATGGGGAATCTTCGATATTATGGCATTCTTTCCCTCTTATTACTCCTTGGTGTTTTAGGTAACTATTACAAATTACCCTTATTTTATGGGTTGGTTTTACCTATTTCTGTTTCAGGAACGATTTTAAAATATCAGCATAGCTATTAATAAGAATGTTAACAGTTGGTATAAACAAAGTTTCCAGGAACTAGAAACTTTAGCGTTAAAATTATCTAATTCACCATAGTTAGAAAAAACTGAAGCATTAGCATTAATTAAAAATGCTTTACCTGCTTTCATAAAAATTTAGATTACTAATGCTCAGGGTATAATTGTGGATGCTTATCCAACAACTAAGCAACTCGAAGAGACATTAAAAGGAATAAATATTAATGATATTATTTCCTTGGAAAAATTAGCCACTACCATAAAAAACTCAAATTACTGAATTTCATATTGATGAGCTGCTTCTATACCTTATATTCGCGTTTAGCTTCCTATTTTTAATCTCTTATTAATCCTAACAAAATTTTTTCCTTTCACAAAAATAGAACCTATAACTACTACTACTCAAGATAATGTTGCTAGTTTATTCTCCATACAAATAACCACATCTCCTGAATTATCAGAAAAACTTAACCAAGAAGAGATAAAAGTATGGCATGATTAAAAAAAGACTATGATCACCAAAGATTTACGTGAATTTACTGAACGCTTACGACAATGGGGATAGGAATTTGGTAGTGATAACTTAGCTAAAACTCTATAAAGTTTTCCCGATTTAGTGTGATCATTAAAATAGTCAGTTAATCTAAAACTGTTCCTTGACTATATAAAGAAAATGAAACTGTTAGAATCTTTTAAACCTGAAAATTTTTTAATTTTAGTTGTAGATGATATGCGCACAAATCTTCAATTATTAATTGAAATTCTAGATACATATGGTTATGGAACCACTTTTGCTATCTCAGGTAAACAAGCATTAGAACGGGTAAAAATGACAGAACCAGACCTGATTTTATTAGATTTAATGATGCCAGAAATCAACGGTATTGAAGTGTGCAAAATACTGAAAGAAGATGAAAATACAGCGCATATTCCTGTCATTTTTTTAACGGCTGCCAGCGAAAGTAACTATCTACTTAATGCCTTTAAAGCCGGGGCAGTTGATTATGTGACTAAACCCTTTAGAACTCCCGAACTCTTAGCGAGGATTAAAATACATTTAGACCTAAAAAGAACTAAAGATGAATTAGAAAAAGCCTACGAAGAAATGAAGCGTATTGCAGCTACAGACGAATTAACAGGTATTCCTAACCGTCGTTCAATTTTTAACTTTGGTAAACAAGAATTTTCCCTTAGCAAACGCTATAACTCTCCTTTTTCAGTACTGATGATCGATGTTGATAAATTTAAAACAATTAATGATACTCATGGTCATGATATAGGAGATGAAGCTCTAAAAATGATGGTCAATGTTACCCTCAATTGTCTTCGCAAAGTAGACTATATTGGGCGACTGAAAACCGAAGAAGAAGCCTTAAAAAAACAAGCCCGTTTGGCACAATTAGAAACCCAAACGGAAACCTTAGCTCAACAAAGCGATTTAGAAGCATATTTAGGGCGATTAGGGGGAGAAGAATTTGTGGTTGTTTTGCCCCAGACTGATTTAAAAGGTGCTTATATAGCAGCCCAGCGTGTTTGCAAAGCCATGCCTGAACAAAGTTTGCTGGTAAAAAAGACATTACCGCTTCATACCATCCCGATTATTGGGCTAGTTCTTAGAGAAATTAATCCTATGGCTGGTATTCTATTCTTCTATCCAACTGTTAAGATTACTGTGAGTATCGGCGTAGCTACCTATGACCCCAAAGACGAAAAAATGGATGATTTGCTTAAACGGGCTGACTTGGCTCTTTTTGCAGCTAAAGAGAATGGCAGAAATCAAGTAGCCATTATGCACAATGGCAAGTTAAAACTTAGTAAATAGTTGTTCGCAATGGATAATGGATAATGAATAATTACCTTGTCTTAAAATAAAAGAAACCAGAATTATTTAATTATCAATTTTTCATTAATAAGTTGTTTTGTATTCTTTGTTTAAATGTTTAATACTTTAACTAGAAAGTTAGTTTCAATTCTTACCTTTGCTGTATTTTTAAATTTAGGCAATAATTACCTAGTGATTGCTGCTACTCTAGAAGAAATTAAAGAAAGAGGAAAGTTAATTGTTGCTGTTAAAGATAATATTCGTCCTCTCGGGTTTGTAGACCAAGGAAACCAATTACAAGGGTTAGAAATCGATCTGGCTAAACAGTTAGCTCAAGATATTTTAGGTGATCCTCAAGCTCTCATTTTACAACCAGTTAGTAATCAAGAACGTTTGCAAAAAGTTATTGATGGAGATGTCGATTTAGCGATCGCCAGAGTGACTATTAATGCTTCTCGCAGACGTTTAGTTAGTTTTAGCCCCTACTATTATTTAGACGGCACAGGTATCATTACTAATAATCCACGCATTCGTGCCTTAGATCATCTCTCCGCATCGAAAATTGCTGTTATTGAGCGATCGAGTACCATTGCTGTCATCCGCGAGCAACTCCCTCAAGCACAACTGATCGGGGTGAAGTCTTATCAAGAAGCCATGACTTTACTCGAGACACAACAAGTGGCTGCTTTTGCTGCTGATAATAGCATTTTAACGGGTTGGGTACAGCAATACCCCCAATATTATCGCCTACCAGTTCGTTTATCCGGGGAAGCTTTAGGGGTGGTTATGCCGAAAGGATTGCAGTATGCTAGTTTACGGAGTCGTGTTAATCAAGCTGTTGGTCGTTGGAAAGCGTCTGGATGGTTGGCTAAACGTCTGGAGTATTGGGGACTTCCTTAAAGAAGTAAACCTACCCTAACCTTAACCACCCCGAACCTGTCTCAGGAGGGGAAGTCAGAGGTCAGAAGTCAATTCTGATAGAACGAGGATCATTATGAGTGAAGTATTGCCAGTTGTTTATTTATCAGGGATTGTTATTTTTTTGGGGGGATTAGCTATTTTTCTCTTCTTACAAATTATCAAAACCCGTCGCACAGAAAATCGGTTCTATAAGTTACAGAAAAAGCTACAAAACGAAAAAGGAACCGCACAGGAGTATTATGAGTTAGCTAGTTTATATCTGGATAAAAAATTATATGTCCAAGCGGTTAATCTTTTACAAAAAGGGTTCAAAACCGGAGCAAAAATTGAACCAGAAAATAAAGCTTTGATGTACAATGCTTTGGGGTTTGCTTATTTTTCTCAAGAACAGTTGGATCTAGCTATTCGTAATTACAAAGATGCCATTAAACTTTATCCTGATTATGTCATCGCCCTCAACAATTTGGGCAACGCTTATGAGAAAAAGCAAATGATTGCTAAAGCAGTTGAAACCTACGAGGAAACCTTGAAATTTGACGAGAATAATAAGATTGCTAAACGTCGGGCTGAGTTATTAAAGAAACGCCTAGTTTCATCAAAATAACATGATCCTAACGACAAGTTACCCGCCTACGGAGGCGGGTTAATCAGTGTACAAAGGATATGGACTCCTAGAAATCTAAATGAACTGGCTAGATAGTGACTAACTAAAGTGTATACTGACTCACAATGCTTTTTGAACGACTCAACATCCTCTTTCCGACTCAGGTGTTGATCATGGCTCCTACCCTAACAACTCTTTAAAAAATAGGTTAAAAATTTGCGGGCAATACCATCGTGTCTTTTTTTGAATGTTTGAGTTGAAAACACTGTGTCGATCTGAGCAGATAGCACAAACTCTAATCGATTCCTTTTTAAGAAGCTTGGTGTACTTCTTTGTGCTTGTCTTTATCCTAGCATCAACCTTAGAGAAAAGCTTAATTTTTGTTATAAAACTTCATATTTTTCTGCCCCCCTTAGTAAGTGAGGTTGGGGGGATATTCTAAAAGTTACCAAGGGAGAGGACTACCATCCCAGGAAAAGAATTTTCCGGTATCATTTTCTGTTAAGTTATCAATAATGTTTAATAACTGGTTAACTGTTCTGTCTACAGAAAATAACTTTTCTGGGGGAACATTTTTTTGAAAAGGTTTAGATAAGTCTGTATCCGTTGTCCCTGGATGTAAGGCAACAACAACAGTGTGAGGACAAGTCCGTTTATATTCAATAGAAATGTTTTTTAGGAACATATTAAGGGCTGTTTTTGAGGCACGATAACCATACCAACCCCCAAGATAGTTATCACCAATGCTGCCTACTTTAGCACTAACAGCAGCAAAAATACTAGGCTCAGAATGACGGAAAAAAGGTAATAAATATTTTGCGAATAAGACCGTGGCGATACTATTAACTTCAAAATAAGTTAATAAATTTTTGCTGTTAATATGGCGTAAACTTTTTTCTGGTTTAATATTATCTTTTTGGAGAAATCCAACACAATTAACTAATAAATGTATATCAGATATTTCCGATTTTAATTGTTTGGCTAAATTGTTTATTTGTTCTTCTTCAGTAACATCTAACTGTAATAAATTAAGGGATGAAGAATACTCTAGTTGTAACTTAAATAAATCTTCTGCGTTTTCTTTGTTTCGATAGGTTGCATAAATTTTAATATTATTTTTTTGTTCAAGGAGCATTTTGACAAAGCCAAAACCAATGCCTCTAGATGCTCCTACAATGAGAATATTTTGCCGTATATTTGAGGTGTTCATAAGTTAGAGATAGTATTTATATTTAATATCTAAACAGTAACACAAACTTCTATAGAACTACAAAAAATAGTTAGGAAATATAGACTTTTGTGAAAGGGAATGGGGAAAAGGGAACAAAAAAATGTCCTAACAAAAATTTCTACTTCCATAGGCTGTAACCAGCAAGATGCTTGTGCTAAACTATCCACGACTCAAATGAAAATCTATACTAATTTTGTAGGTTATAAGAACATAAAAAAGCTAATTGACACTCTTGACAATTGGGCTTTCTTGCTTTACAAATTTGACGACCGTGATAAATAATACGAATGGAAAAATTTTCCCAATCTTTTTGAGGTAATAAAGCAATTAAATCTTTTTCTATTTTAACAGGCTCTTTATTTTCTGTTAACCCTAATCTTTGACTTAAACGCTTGACATGGGTATCTACTGTGACCCCAGCATTAATACCAAAAGCATGAGCTAAAACAACATTAGCGGTCTTTCTAGCCACTCCTGGTAATAATAATAATTCTTCCATTGTTTGAGGAACTTTACCGTTAAAATCTTTAACAATTTTTTGACAAGCTCCTTGAATATTCTTGGCTTTATTCCGATAAAATCCAGTAGAACGTATCAAAGTTTCTAACATTTCTCGATCCGCATTAGCTAAAGAGATCGCATCAGGAAAACGAGCAAATAATTCAGGAGTTACTTTGTTAACCCGTTCATCGGTACATTGTGCTGATAAGATAGTTGCCACTAATAATTGTACTGGGGTGTCGTAGGTTAAACTACAAGTAGCATCAGGGTAAAGTTGTTTAAGGATACTGAGTATTTCTAAGGCTTTTTTTTGTTTATTTGATGTTTTCATAAAAATACTCTTGTTGATAGGTTAACAAGAGAAGCATCTATAATAGGTGAATGCCTACTAATTTTCTTCTCTGTCAGATTCAAAGTATTGTTGTATGTTGGCTTTATTTTCTTCTCTGTCAGATTCAAAATATTGTTGTATATTGGCTTTATTTTCCTCTTCTTGAGAAGGTTTTTCTTCGCTAGGTTGAGAAGGGATATTAGGGACAACTATAGAAGGACTTGAAGATTGTTCTTCGCTTGTCTCTTTAGGTTCCGACGACTCTGGTGGTGGTTCAACGGGAATAGGAACTGCTTTAGTGGGTTCGGGAATGGGAGTTAGACTAGGAGACGCTTCCATAGTAGGAGTAGGACTAGGAGAGGGTTCAACTTCTGGAATGGGAGACGCTTCGATAATAGGACTAGGACTAGGAGAAGGTTTAACTTCTGGAATGGGAGATGCTTCGATAGTAGGAGTAGGAGAAGGTTTAACTTCTGGAGTGGGAGTAGGAGTAGGAGACGGTTGCGATCGCCTATTATTAATCGGTCGACGGGGACTGGGTTTGGGTGGAGAAAATTCTGGGGTTGGGGTTCTTTCTGGAGACTGAGGTAAGACAGAAGGGGAAGAAGTGGGTTGCGATCGCTCTTTGGTACCTAAAACGATCCCTAACATCAACCCTCCCATGATGGCACTTGCTGCTAAAAAAGATCCCAAGGCCAACAAGGCCCAAGGGGGTTGGGTTTCTGGGGTGGTGTTAGTAGAGGTTGGTGGGGATGTTAAAGATAAATTTTGTTGGCCAACGGCCATGGTTGCTGCTGTGGGAAGGGTATGGGAAACCTGTAAAGCGTCCAACATTTCTTTAGCAGTAGAAAAGCGATCGCGGGGATGAAAACGAACGGTGCGATCGATAATATCCCCCAAGTTAGAGTTAATATTTGGGGCTTCTTTTCGCCACAAAACCTCCCCCGTATTGGGATCAGTAGCTAAATATTGAGGGGTTTTTCCCGTGAGTAAAAAGACGGCCGTGAGTCCTAAACTATACAAGTCACTAGAGACGATGGGACGACCGGCAGCTTGTTCTGAGGCCATATAACCAGGGGTTCCCAGTCCCACAGAATAGGGAGTATTGCCATTACTGTGAACCATCGTTGCCACGGTTTCCTTAACGATACCAAAATCAATTAAAACCGGTTTTTGATCCTCACTACGAAGAATAATGTTATCTGGCTTAAGATCACGGTGAATAATGCGACGACTATGGATATAATCAAGTACAGGTAAAATACCGATTAATATCTCTTCTACTTGCTTAGGCGATAAGTTACCTTGTCGTTGATGAATTTGAGTTAAAGTTTCTCCTTTGATCCATTCTTGTACTAGATAAAAGTCTCCTCCTTCGGAAAAATAGGCGTATAGTGCAGGAATTTGGGGATGTTTTTCGCCTAATTCTTCTAAAATTGCTGCTTCTTTGGCAAATCTTTCTTTTAACCAATCAGGAATAATTTCAGATCGAACCGCAGGCTTAAGTTGTTTGATAACACATTTTTTGGCGGAGGGTAAATGGGTATCGATGGCGAGAAATGTCTCCCCAAACCCCCCTTTTCCTAAGCTTTCAAGAACTTGATAACGATTATTGAGTATTAATGATAATGACAAGGTATCCCCTCCATTGCCCTAGTCAAACAAATCAAGCTTTATTGTACCTAATATCATCACGAACATTTTAACCCGGTCATTAACGACCGGGTTAAAATGTAGTCTATCGGGGATTTTTCAGTTAAACAAAAGCAAATTGACTAGAGTTTAAATTTAAGTCATTGCGATTTTTAACAATAGCTACTAACTCATCTTCCATACCAGCAACTTTCAAAAATATCCCTTGATCGCTACTACCAGAAGGAGAAGCAGCGAGGGAGTAGTTATCGGCTATTCCCTTTAATTGAATTAAATCTTGATGAGAGTCATTAAAATCAGAAATTTCAAGATAATCTGCTTGTCCATAGACATCGTATAATGATTCTTGGGCATTACCCACAACAAAAGTGTCTTGACTAGCTGTTCCTGATTGTTGAGTAATTAAACCAATTAAAGCATCAGCACTCTTTCCTTGTAAAGTTCCCGTTCCTTCAATAGCCAAGTAATTGACAGATTCTGTGGTGTGGCCGATTTCGGTATCAAAACTGGTATCTTCATCAATCTTGATTTGAACATTGCCATTATTAAGATTTTGATAGCGTAATCCTGAAGGATCTGACCCATTAAAACTTGATATATTGCCTAAAAATTTAGGAGCGTTGTTAAAGACGTTACCAAAATTAATAGTCTGCCAATCATGGGTAACATTATCCCCAGTATTACCTGCCATAAATGCGTTGCCATCCCAGTTACCTTGTCCCGGAGAGATGGCTACCCAAGCAACGGTTTCAGTGCCATGTGCAGTATTATTAAGACGATTAAATTCGTCTTGTTCTAAAGCAAGTTTAAATCCATTCTGAGTGATATTATTTTGGCGAGTTTTGACAAAACTAGCATCATTATCCGTTTGCACTTGGGTTAAGACTATGGGGGCGTTGGCAAAATCGTGACTAAAGATGATGTTCTCCCAATTAGACCCAGCGATAGCGTTGGTATCAATAGTACCTACTTCAATAATCGTTCCGTCTGAAAGTTCCCAAATCCCTTTATCAAATGCTAAGTAACTGAAGGTTTCTAACCCATGAATACCATCTTCGTTACTGGGTTCTTGAACTTGTACTGAGAAGCTATTACTTTGAATATCGGTGATTCTAGTAATGGCCGGGCCAGCACCATTCAAGGATAGGGGACTAGCAAAGATAACTGGGTTAACAAAATTATGATCAAGGGTAATGGTCTGACTATTATGGTCTAAATTAGTAACTTGGCCTATTTCGGCGATATTTGTTAAGAGATTAGGATCTACATAAGTTGATCCTGTGAGGGTTCCAGTTCCTTCAATAGCCAAGTAATTTACAGATTCTGTAGTGTGGGCGATTTCGGTATCGAAACTGGTATCTTCATCAATCTTGATTTGAACATTGCCATTATTGAGATTTTGATAGCGTAATGCTGAAGGGTCTGCCCCATCAAAACTTGCTATATTGCCTAAAAATTTAGGAGCGTTGTTAAAGGCGTTACCAAAGTTAATAGTTTGCCAATCATGGGTAACATTATCCCCAGTATTACCTGCCATAAAGGTGTTGCCATCCCAGTTACCTTGTCCCGAAGAGATGGCTACCCAAGCAACGGTTTCAGTACCATGTGCAGTATTATTACGACGATTAAATTCGTCTTGTTCTAAAGCCAGAGCAAATCCATTCTGAGTGATATTTTGTTGGCGAGTTTTGACAAAACTAGCATTATTATCAGTTTGCACTTGGGTCAAGACCACGGGAGCATTTGCAAAATCGTGACTAAAGGTGATATTCTCCCAATTATACTCAGCGATAGCGTTGGTATCAATAGTACCTACTTCGATAATCGTTCCGTCTGAAAGTTCCCAAACCCCTTCCTCAAGTGCTAAATAACTGAAGGTTTCTAACCCATGAATACCATCTTCGTTACTGGGTTCTTGAACTTGTACTGAGAAGCTATTACTTTGAATATCGGTGATTCTAGCGATTGAGGGGGCAGCACTATTAAAGGATAGGGGACTAGCAAAAATAACTGGGTTAACAAAATTATGATCAAGGATAATAGTTTGACTGTTATGGTCTAAATTGGTAACTTGACCCATTTGAGCGATAATGATGTCATTGCCAACAGGGGGAGTTGGATCAGGATCGGGAGTTGGATTAGGGTCGGGAGTTAGATTAAGATCGGGAGTCGGATCAGGATCGGGAGTTAGATTAGGATCGGGAGTCGGATCAGGATCGGGAGTTGGATCAGTATAAGTAATTTGGATGCGATCATTATTGGCGTAATAATCAATTAACTCAATGGAGCCATTACCACCTAAATTAATAATCAGGTTTTGACCACTTTGGCTTTGAGTGACTTGATCGGAGGTATAATCAAGCTTGAGGATGTCTTGAGCGGTTCCATAATAGATTTTATCCTGACCTGTGGAGCCATTAGGATTATAACCACTAATCTCATTGGCAGCATTGTTGAGGTAAATATTGTCATTACTGCTAGAGTTAATAACGTTTTCTACCTCAAAACCATAAGCTATGCCGGTAGAATACATTGTTATGCCGTTACTGTGAAATGCGGAGGCGAGCATTCCCCCTCCTCGTAAATCAAGCTGAAACCCATTACTTTGATGATTTAATCCCGAAAAATCTAAGGTATCAACACCACCAGAGTCCCAAAGGAGTTGTTTAGCTCGGTTAGAGGTATTTAAAGTAGAAACCCCATTAACTGTTACTTGATCGATAAAATTCCCGAAGACGTAGGTTGTATCTCCCTGATTATGGGCTTTAGCTCCGTATAAATGTTGTAAAGTGGCAATATCCAGGGACATAAAAGTTCCAGCATGGCTCATCCCAGAATGGTTAACATTGTAGGTCATTGTCGACGTATCTGTATGATCGAACACAGGATCTAAGGGAGTTCCACCAAATGTATGGTCTAATCCCAAGGCGTGGCCTAGTTCATGCACGATGGTCATATAACCATATATTCCTGCACCATTCTGAAAGCCATTGATATTCCCGGAGGTATCGAAACTGGTTTTGAAATGAATATCTCCGGATCTCTGTGTAAATCCAGGTAAATAAGCATAGGCATAACCTGGATTGTTAGAATTTTGAACACGGATTTGACCGTAAGTAGTTGGATCGGTTTCATCAACTTCTACAAAGTCAATATCAATAACATTTTCTAACCAAGTAATAATATTTCTAAAATTATTTTTTACCGCATCACTAACTTCATTAACCCCTGTTTCAGATCCATAGTAAGAATTAACAAAATCATCATCTTCAAAGAAGCTATAGGTAATGACTCTATCTGCAGCAGGAGACCACCTTCTGAAAGTGCTATTGCTAGGTAATAAAGTCTGAATAGGTGGAGAATCTCCCGTATAAGTGTAATAAGTGGAAGAGGTGGATGTGCCTCCAGTAGTGCTATTACTAGCAGTCTCGTCATTTTCTGTGGTTCCGTTGAGTCTACAAGGAGGGCAAAAGCATTCAACATTTTCACTAACAAAAAGGGACTGTTTACTATTCTGATCTAAGGTGTAAACCATAGTTTTTATCTTTATTCTTTAGCAGTTATAATGTATTGAGATATGAGATAGGTAAATAGTTAAGAGATAATAAAATTGTCAAACTTTTTAATTTAACTATTTATGCTTTTAAATTTTATTATTTGTTGTTTCTAAAATGAAATGTAAAACTTACGGAACTTTCTTTTTTTTGTTTCAAAAAATGATTATTGCTGACACAAAAAATATTTAGAAAATAATACGGATCAAAATAGTTTAGACCTTAAAAACACTTAAAATATGGCGATAAAGCACCTTAAACTAGAAGATCACTATCTCTTAAAAGTAGTTTTACATAAGTAAAATATCGAGTTACTATTTTTGTTTTAATATTTACAACATTAGAAAGTTTTTATATTATTCTTACAAAAATAAAATAGTAAAAAAATATATACGTAAATGCAATTTCACTGAAAATATGAATAAATCAAACAAAATTATCGAACTAACTCCGAGAGATTTCCCTTAGTTAATTGGGTAATAATGTCTAAAGAATAGTCCTGGGAACCGCGATCGCAACGCAACCATGC
>JBFRWO010000096.1:0-4528 GCA_051439625.1 Crocosphaera sp.
TTGAACGGAATACCCTCGGAAATGGCCGAGCGAATGACCGAGCTTGGGTCAAAATTAATGATCAGGTTCACGCAGTAGGTTATTTAGCCAGGGAATTTTTAGGAGATGCAGGATTGTGGCGACCTAAAGTTGACTTGGCTGTTTACAAAATCTTGGCTGCTATCTGGGTACTCAAAGAACATTGGCAACTAAAAAATAAATTTAGTGTTTCCATTGCCTGTGTTTTACCACCAGGAGAATATGAAGAAAGGGATTTATTGGAGCAGCAGGTCAAAGAAGTTATTCACGATTTTGAGACTCCCACCGGAACCATGAAAATAAGATGCCCTAGTTTTGTATGTCGGCCTGAAGGGTTTGGGGTACTTGGATGCCACCAATTATCAAAAGGAATGAGTTATCTTAAGCAAACAGTTACGGCGGTAGTGATGCTTGGTCATCGTAATAGTTCTTTGATTGTCTGTGATCGAGGACGAGTGAGTGCTAATAATTTGGTTAGTTCAGACTTGGGCTTTATTCAATTAGTCAGAAAAGTTATGGATAATGTGGCTGGCCAAGATGAAACGAAATTAGGAAAAGCGATCGCACAGGCCGGGGTGAATGTAGAGCCGTTCCCCTTAGAAAAAGTCTTACGTCATACTGATTCTAAGTTGAAGAAACTTGAACTTGAGAAATTAGTAAAAGCTATTCGTTCAGCCCGCTCGGATTATATGGTGCTGATCTCCAATTGGTTAGCAAAAACCTTGACCACGGGGGTTGAAGAGATCGTCTTATGTGGTGGTACGGCTGATTATTTAGGAGAACAAGGATGGCAGTGGAATCAATCGTATCAAATTTATTGGCATAGTAATTTGAAATTACCATCAACTCTTGAAGGGATGGGTTTAGGTAATCGAATGCTTGATGTTTGGGGACTATGGAAATGGCATCAGGAGAGAATTTTTGACAAGAAAAAAGTGGCTTAATCACTTCTATGTATGAATGAGGTTGTTTAATGAATGAACAAGTACCAAAAGATGAATCAATACAGAAACCTAAGCAAGTTTCTATTAATTTTAGATGGCAACCCTGTGAAACAACCGATGATGGTTTACTAGCAAAATATATCAAAGCATCTCGGTTTTTAACGCCAAAAGACCAAATGATTCAAACAACTCGTATCTTCTGGTTAACAGTTGCTGTATGGCAGTCAGGAGATTACGAACAAGAAGAGTTAGAAGAATTAGGGAGATGTTCTATCCGTGAACTACAGCAACAAATTGAGAGGATTGCTCGTATTACTAACTTAACCGATGAGTTTAATTTATCGTCATCTGTTGATAATAATCAGTCTATTTCTGATGAAGATGAAGATGACGATGGAGAAATGGAAGACTTTGAAATGTCTTAACTATTTCCAATGTAAATTATGAAAATAGGAGTGAGCTAAAACGTGAAGAAACAAGTTTCAGTTGAATCAATAATTAAATTAGTTGATCAACTAACAGGCAGTATCCATTTAATTGATAGTGAGAAAGGAGGCGTTGGTAAATCAACGTTTGCTAGACTGTTCATCGAATTTCTGCAAATTGTCTTAAAACTTGCCCGTGAGCAAATGGAAATCATTGATGCGGATAAAGATCAGCCTTTAATTGGTCGAACTTATGCCCCTGAATATTATCCCACAGAAGATGAAAAAAAAGGTAATGTAGCACAAGTTTCCAATTTGAATGATCTGGTCAAAGAAATTCCTTTAGTTTATTTTTCTGACAATGAAAAATTACTATCTCAAACAGATATAATTTTTGAGTTGTCCTTAAGTAAAGCGGTGATTGTTAATCTACCTGGGACTGTATTTAGTCTGGTGAATCAATGGTTAGAAAAAGGAGTATTAAACGAAACAATTGCTCTAGGAATTCCCATTTATAAATGGTTTGTGACTGATGGGTGTCAAGAGACTATTGATATCTTGAAAAAGTCCTATGAATTATATGAGGATAAAATTCATCATATCATTGTCAAAAACCGAGGGTTAGCCACCACAGAGAAGGATTGGTGGGCATTTGATGAAGACAAAGATTTGAAAGCTTATTTCGAGCTTTATCAAGCAAAAACCTCAATTATTGATTTACCTCATTTATTAGTAGGAACATCAAATTATGAGGCTTTTAAGAAACGTAATTTGACCCTGAGAGAGGTATCAGATAGAGAAACAGCTACCAAATTAGGGTTTAAATATATGGAATCTGCACGGTTTAGACAGTGGCGTGATTTAGGGTTTGAGTCCTTGAATACGCTGTCTTGGCAAGAATTACCAGAACAAAAATCGGACAAAAAAACCGAAGACGCTAATCAAAGTGCTATTTCTGCCTAAACTTAACTGTTTCTGAAAGATAGAGCATCCCTTTAAAGGTTGTTCTATCTTAGATAGATTATCTTTTACCTAGTAATATAATACCATGACAGGAAATTTACATTTAGTTTCAGAAGAAACATCGAACATAGAGAGCTTTTTGTTTTATCGTGCGTTAGTGGAGTGCTGTCAAGAGAATGAACTCCCAGACTTAGTAATTATTGATGGAGAGCCTAATCATTTAATTGGTCAAACTTATGCTCCTGATTTATATAAAACTGCTTCAAATTCTCCCATTACTAACATTCAGTTTGATAACCAACTTCAGTGTCATCAATTGGATATTATGCTTGATTTAGCCATGTCTGGCAATCAGGTTTTTGTGAATGTCCCTATGGCAAGTTTTTCAATTATCGATGATTGGTTAAGTCCAGTAGATTTAAAGGACTTAGTTGACACTTATTCTGTCAAACTTTGGCGATGGTTTGTGACAGATGGAACTACAGAATCTATTTCTGCTCTCAAAGAATCTTATCAAAATTATGGGGGTTTAATCAATCATCTGATTGTCAAGAAGGAAGGGGGTTATCGGAACATGACTAATAGTTGGTTTACCTGGAAAAACGATGCTCAATTACAGAGTTATCTCGAAACCTTTCCAACTCATCAGTTGATGATGCCCACTTTATCTCTTCCTGATTATCGGTGGGATATTCTTAAGAAAAATTGTCTGAGTTTTACGAAAGCAAAAACTCATGGTCACACTGCTGTTACCCTACTTGAAAAACAGAAAATTCATACTTGGTTACAAACCATGTTCAACCATTTATCTTTGATTCCTTGGGATAAGTTTGAGTCAAAATCTGACTTGGACTCTTTTGATGAAAACGAATTATTTTCTATATTTTAGATTACCATGCTAGGATTTGATAAAAACACCCCCAATCAGACGGAAGAAACTCCTAATAACTATAACCAAGAAGTTACTACGTTATTAGGAGAACTACTAGAAAATCAAGATGAGGAATTTGTTAGTAAACTCATGACAATGGTGTTTAAATTAGGACTTAATCCTAATGAGCCTATTTTCGTCATCCTCGGAGCTTTAGGTAATTTAGAATTCCTCATAGAACAAGCTCCGGCTGCTTTGCAACAGCAATTTACGGAATGGCGTGATGATATTGGGAAGCTGCAAAAACAGGAACACAAACAAGCGATCGCAAACTACAAAAACGACATTTCCAACGCTGTCAATGAATTGCTTAATATCACCGAAAAACGCTCAAGTCGTTCTCTGCGATCTCTCATTCCTGCGTCCGCTATTCTTTTGTCCACCTTCTGTTTAGGGATGTTTGCAGGAATAACAGTGTCATCGTGGGTTCAAGGGAAACTGGGGGGTGGTTATAGTAACGCAAACCATAGTCAGTTAACCCATAATCAAGTTTCTGCCTTGAATTGGGCGATGAGTGGGGAAGGTAAATATGCTCGACAGATTATGAATTGGAATAAGGGTTATTTGGGGGAAAATTGTGAGCAGGAGGTGCAGAAATTAGGTGTAAAACTAACCTATGGTACCCAAGAACGAAGCAATGGTTTTTGTGTGGTTTGGGTTAAACCGCCTGCCCAGAGAAAATAAATTTGTAGATGTTGGGTTTTGCTCCTAACCCAATACTCGTATCGGCGATAGCCCTAAAAAATGGATTGTTGACATAAGATGGATATTAGGGCAAAAAGAAGACAATGCACATTATTAGTCGGAAAAAATTAAATGAGTTTGCCGAAAAGTATCCCGAAAGTAGATCAGCCTTAAAAGAATGGTACAAAAGAATTAATAGCGGACAATTTAAGTCCATAGCCGAATTAAGAACTATTTTCCCTAGTGCTGATAAAGTAGGAAAACTGACTGTGTTTAATATTGGAGGCAATAAGATTAGACTCATAGCAGCAATTCATTACAATCGACAAAAAATTTATATTTTATAAGTTTTAACCCATACTGAATATGATAAGAACAAATGGAAGGAGTAAAAAATGCCTACTATAGATATAAAAACAACTCAAGAAGCATGGACAAACTTAACACAAATACTTTTTGTTCCTCGCACTGAATCAGAATATAAACAATTAGTTGCTATGTTAGATAACTTAATAGATGAAATAGGAGAAAATGAAAATCATCCCCTTGCTTCTTTGATGGAA
>JBFRWO010000097.1:0-3171 GCA_051439625.1 Crocosphaera sp.
AACCACTCATCCAAAGAAGCTGCTTCCCAGATGGGGTAGAAGTGAAGACCGATAGCGTTGGAGGAAGGAATTACAGCACCAGAGATGATGTTGTTTCAGTATACTAATGAACCTGCTACGGGCTCACGGATTCCATCGATGTCTACGGGAGGAGCAGCGATGAAGGCAATGATGAAACAAGTAGTAGCTGCGAGAAGGCAGGGGATCATGAGTACGCCGAACCAACCTACATAGATGCGGTTGTTGGTGCTTGTTACCCACTGACAAAACTGTTCCCATACTGAAACGCTCTCGCGTTGTTGTAAAGTGGTAGTCATTTTGGTTATGATTGCTATTTATTTTTCGAGGTACGAATGAAGTTGGCTTTTTTGCCCGAAGACGTTTGCCGTTTGTATGTATGAGTCTATATTAACCATTGTGTAAATATTTGTAAAGGAACTTGACACAAGAATTACTTTTAGTATTCATAAGCGATAGTTATCATTTAGCAGATAGTTTGTAAAAGTATAGTTATTCGGGGTTAAGAACGGTTGAGTTGACCACATTACATAACAATCACATGGACAGACAACCTTACTGCTAAACCGGCCAAAAATTAGCCCCAAGAATGGTGATTCTTGGGGAAGTTTCTTATAAACCAGCCTTTTATGGGAGTGGCTGGCGGTTTTTATCTTATGAGAGAATTGTAAACTTTTGTGAAGAAAAAGCAGAAGTTTTTAAGGTTTTCTTTAGATTTATCGATTAAGACTAAATATATGTCTGTCCATAAAGGAGTCTGTACACAGAAACAGCAAAAAACCCCAGTCATACTGAGGCCAAACGGGAGAAATCCTAAATTGTCAAGCAAGAGATTAATTTTTAACTAATAACAGCAGAAACAATGACTAAGCTGGTGACGAATAATGTAGCGATCGCTCCTTGGACTAAGTAACGACGTTGTTGAAAAGGAGCAGGATATTCAGCGTAGTAAGGTTGGGGTTCTACTGCGTAGTTATTGAGAATACCGTTGTCGAGTTGGGTAGTTGTGTACATCCAAGTTGCCTCCTGTGGCTCTCTATGTAAACTAATGTAACAAATAATGTAACGGTTTGTAAAGAGTGCTTGACAAATTATTTTTAATCCTATTTAAAAATAAGCTTGCTCTAGGTTCTCAGGGATGACTCATCATCAGTAAGGAAAAATCTCAGGTTAAAGGGATAGGGTAAGAATGAATGGGCAATATTTTCCACTTGATTCCACTTATAAGTAGAAAAGGGAATGGTGAAAACCTAGAATATACTTGCTTTTTGGGACTGACATCACCCCTGAACACCTCATAAGATAAGAGTAACAAGAGGACAAGAGAGGTCACACAAATGTTCAACACTACCACCAACAACACCACCATCGTTCGTAATTACGTTATTCTCGCTGCTACCGTCATGTTTGCTTCAATGGGTTTAACCGATACATTTTTTGCTCCCACTCGTAACGGACAACAAGAACGTCTCAATAACTACGGTCAAGTTGTTAGTGCTGGTTTGGTTTCTTACTCTCAAAAATTAGGACGTTAATACAGGACAAATAATTGACAGTCCCTAATTATCCATTATCCATTATTAACTATCAATTCTTAATTATCCATTATTCATTGTTAACTATAAATTATCAATCATCTATTATTAAAAGTTTTTGACCGTTTTCTCTTGTTATTTACCTCGTCAAACGACGGGGTTTTTTGTTGGTAACTGCGTGTAAATCAAGTGACTCTTCGCCCATCTACAGTTATTTTAGAATTCTAATTATAACTTTAATAGCTCAATATTAAACAATCAACCGAACATTATTAAGTACGGGTTTCAAGAACTAACTTATCTTTAACTGGTTCGGGCAGTAAACCCTACCAAAGATAGGAAAAAAGCCACACTTACACTCTCTTTATTACTCAACTAAGATAAAAATAACAAAACAAATAAATCAACCAGTTTACGTTAATCAACTGTTCATAGATTACTCAAAGGAGAGACCATCATGGCATTAGTACGTTATAGTCCTTGGCAAGAAATGAGTTCCTTACAACGTCAATTAAACCGTTTATTTGATGAAGCTTTAACCCCTACTAATTCGGATAATTTTGGTAATTTCTCTAAAATACCTGCTGCTGAATTAACCGAAACTGATGACGCTTTGCATCTAAAACTAGAACTTCCTGGGATGTCAGCTAAAGATTTAGACATTCAAGTAACAGTAGATAAAGTGGCCATTACTGGTGAAAGAAAAGCGGAAACTGAAAGCAATGAAAATGGCAAAACTCGCTCAGAATTTCGTTACGGTAAATTCCTGCATAGTGATCCCCCTTCCTGTACGCATTGAAAATACCAATGTAACCGCAGATTACAAAGATGGTATTCTCCATCTCAACCTACCTAAGTCAAATGAAGAAAAAAATAAAGTTGTCAAAGTTAGTATTTCTGACGTTGAAACCACTGCTTAATCATTTACGATAAACATCACCGAATCCCTGTCACAGTACAGGGGTTTTTTGTGACAATTCTCAAAGTGTCCCATATCTCTTGAATCTCAAAGGCGATGATTTTAAGCTTATTATAAATCGATATTTTGTCGGTGATATGTGGTGTGTGAGAGTATGTAAGAAAGCACTTGGGGTCGAAACACGGCAAGACTCCCAGGTGCTTTCTATTAGCAATAAATAAGAACAGTTAAATGGGGTAAGTATTAAATCATCTTGTTTGAATTAAGTGTTTTTTGAATAGCTTGTATCATCAGAACCTGACCCTCTTTTTCACGAGTTAGAACATCAATTATTAAATCAGTTCTCCGACGCTTTCTAGACTGTGAATAGTCCCTGCTTGAAAAAACTGTCTTCCCCTTCAATGAATTAAACTGTTTCATGATTTGTTGAAGCTGTGTGACTGTTAATTTTCTTACCTTGGAAATTGCTTTTTTGATATCCTCATCGGTTAAGCTAGAATCAAACTCCGTTTCTTCATGGGGTAGATTATTAGCTTCAGCTTCTACCACTTCACTCAAAGGAATTTCCTCATCCTCCATTTTTGGTGTATCTTCGGGTGCGCTCAAAAACAGTTGGTGTTACCCAAACTGCGATCGCAGCTTCAAACGCCCAAATCTAGTTTGAACTCGGAGTTGACGCTCAAAGTTAACCTGCAAGCG
>JBFRWO010000098.1:0-8716 GCA_051439625.1 Crocosphaera sp.
AAGCGTTCAAAGTCGCTGAATAAAGCCTTAGATAAATTTCTCGCTTCCTTTTGATCTTTTGGTAACAAAGAACGAGTTAAACTACTCATTTCTTGACGAAGACCCCCTAAAGGCCCGTGAATATAAGTACGGGTATCGATCCAATTTTGATCCGCAATAAAACCTTTGAGAATGTTTAAGTTTTCCTTTGCTTCCTCAATGGGTTCAACCAGAATCTGTAATTGTTCAATTTTTTCGGGAGAATAGGTAGTGGGAATAGAGGCTTTCGGACCCCCACAACTAACACAGAAGATGGCCACAGCCACCAATAATAAAGACAGAATAGACCGAATACGTGGCATATTTCTAAGTTTTGCTAATGATATTAAGTAGACTCCTTCGTTAATTCTCTCAAGAATTGAGTAAATTGGTCAATGTTTTTATTAGAAAAATTGTACTAATTAAGCAAGTCTGTCCAGGTTTGTATCGGTTTTAGGAAGCAGACTGATTAACTGTAGGGTCATTAAACTTCTTCACTTGTTGACGAACCAAATGGCAAAAATGAGCAATAGGAGGAATAGTAATGCGATCGCTGGTGGAAACTAAAACCACTTGACGGGTTAATTGTTGAAGAGATTTTGAGTTAGACTCATCCACAACAGGAAGCAAAGGACGCACCGATAAACTATCATCTTTACTGCTTTCTATCAAAGCAGTTTCTGGTAACAAAGCGACGATTTCTCCTTGTCTAACCACCCCTCGAAAAGCATCTAGGGTATTCAATTCCATCACTGCATTGATAGTTAAATTGTGAATTGAACACCATTCTTGTAGCAATCTTTGCATTCCATAACCATCTTTAAAAACCACTTGAGGATACTTAATTAATTCTGTATGGGGAACTTGTTCATAGCTAGTTAAAGGATGGTCCGCAGCCATTAAAATATCAATTTTTTCTTCATATAATAAATCAACAGTCATCTCAGAGCTAGTGGTTAAAAAACGATTATTCATAACGATCGCAATATCCACTAAACCATCTCTTAACACCTTTAATGTGCGATCGCTACCTAAGGCCGTTACCCTTAATTGTACTTGAGGATAATCTACACAAAATTGCTGTAAAATTGGGGGTAGGAAATGGGAGCAAACCGAATGAATCGCTGCTACGCATAATTCTGGTTGTTTTCCTGCTTGTAAATCTTTGATTTCTTGTCCAACCGTTGCCCATTCTTGACAAATTTTCTTAGCTCTTGGCAACAATTTTTCTCCTGCTACCGTCAATCTCGCTTGAGTTGAGCGGTGAAACAATAAAGCTCCCAAGTTCGCTTCTAGGGCTTGTATTTGTCGGCTGATAGTGGATTGGGTGATGCCACACTTAGTTGCTGCCTGTCCAAAACTACCCGTCTCTGCGATCACTAAGAATGCTTGTAGTTGCTCAATTCGCATTGATAAGGCTGTAGGTATTTTCTATCTTTTATCCTATCTTATTTTGGCAGTTCATTTCGTAGAATTTGATACTAAACTAATGAATAGTTGATTATTTTTTTTCTATGCAGTTTTTATTAGTATTTTTAGGAGGGGGTTTAGGGAGTTGTTGTCGTTATCTTATTAGTAAAATAATTAACGAACAAATAGAAACAATTTTCCCGTGGGGAACGTTAACGGTTAATTTAATTGGTTGTTTAATTATTGGTATTATAATTGGTTTAATTGAAAAATTACCAATCCATCCTTATTGGTTACTATTTCTAGTAACAGGATTTTGTGGAGGTTTTACCACTTTTTCTTCTTTTTCTTTAGAAAACAATTTACTCTTAAAAAATCAAGAATATACCTTGTTATTAGTTTATACAATGATCAGTTTCTTATGGGGATTTGCTGCTACTTTTCTAGGACTAATACTTATCAAAAGATTTTAGTTACATAGCAATCAGTAATCAGTTGTAAGAATTAACTATAATAATTTAAAAAACAGTCAAATATTATTCTTATATCTGTAAAAAATGAAAGCTATGATGACGATTAATGAAATCAAAAAAATTTGGTTTAATTTAGTTAATTATTACCATTCAAACTTGATACTTTGTCAAGAAAGCTGGAGTGAAATTGAAACAGCTTATGGACAATCATCCAGATATTATCATAATCTTAATCATCTCATTTATCTCCTTAATTTAGCCTTTCAGTATCAAAACAATATTGAAGATTTTGACACCTTATTATTTTCAATATTTTATCATGATCTTGTATATCAAATTCCTGGAGAAAATAATGAATTAAAAAGTGCTGAAATAGCAAAAAAAAGATTGTTAATGCTCAATTATCATCCCCAAAAAATAAAAAAATGTTTTGCACAAATTATTGCCACAAAAAATCATAGTGCAAAAAAAGAACTAGATACAAATTGGTTACTAGATTTAGATTTAGCTATCTTAGGGACACAAAGAAGTAAATACATAGAATATACAAAAAAAATTAGAAAAGAATATGCAATCTACCCTGACAAAATTTATAATCAAGGACGCAGCCAAATTTTAAAGACATTCCTTGACCAAAAGACCTTATATAAAACCCAATTATGTCAGGAAAGATTTGAACAGACAGCTAGAAACAATTTAATCTGGGAACTAGAATCATATAGAGACTAAATAGTTTCTAACCGTCACTATTCACTAATTAATTCAAGGTAGTTAATTGAGCATCTTTGTAATAATGACTCAAAATCTGATCATAACGAATACCTTGTTGAGCTAAATAATGGGTTCCCCATTGACTTAAGCCAATACCATGACCATAACCCCTCCCTTCAATAGTAAAAGTTCCGCGATTATTAGAAATAGTAAATAAGGTACTTTTAAGCTTTAACGCCCTACGTAGCTCATCATCAGTAATATTACGAGAACCCCCACTACCGACAATTTTCATAGTAATAATGCGTCCGTGAGGCGTAATTTTTTGAGGAATGAGCGATCGCACCGAACCCACACCACCGATGAGACGACCCATTTCCCTAGCACTAAAGGTTTTATTCCATTGAAACACAGGAGCCAATTGATCATAATCTACCACACCCCGTAAATAGGGCAGAGGAGAACTCCAAACATCCTCAACGTTTTCCGTATGACCCCCAGAAGAAGAATGGAAGGCTGATAAAATCACCTTACCCTTGTAAGTCAAAACTTGTCCTAAAGTAGCTTTAACCGCCTCATGAGTGGTGACAAATTCCGTTTGCAACCCCTTATATACCTGGGTGTTGGTAGTCGTATCTAAATCATAATAACGATTAGTCGCCCGAGACGCTTTGTAGAGAGCATAGGTTCGAGCTACCACTGCTTGAGATTTTAAAGCTTCTTGGGGCCAGGTGGGATAAGCTTCGGCCCCAACCACACTGTACAAATATTCCTCTATATCTACCAAATTAAGAGCAGTTACCCCTTTTCCTTGACGAATCACCCGAACCTTGCCCCGAAACCAGCGATCGCCGATCCAGATCACTCCATCGTCCTTGGGTTCGATGATCAGATGACTAGAGTTCCATTGATTGAGGTTAACCCCACTGCCTCTAGGTTTCACCGTAAAGCCATCCAGAGCAGCTAAATTTCCGATTGCCCGCCCCGCAGCGTCCCGAACAATGGCCGGGGTCGAACTGCCCACTTGCACAGCACTAACGCCCTTTTTGATAGCAATACGGAGTTCTTGGGCAGCTTGTGCCGGGAGACAGAAAATAAGCCAAACTAACCCCATTAGTCCACCATATTTTACCAAAGTTAGCCAGAATGTCTGGGTAGCCTTTTCCTGACTGTTTACCTGTTTATGTACTTTCATCACTGTTTCCTCACACACACCTTACAAAATAGGGAAATCACATTGTATTATAACTTCAGAAAATCTCAAAAATAACTATATAATGTCCGCTTTATCTCGTCATTATCGTTTAAAACAGGGGAAAACCCAAGATAAGGCCAGACTGTTGAAATTTATGGAACTGACCTATGAAGAGTTATTTCCCGAACAGTCTGATTTTAGTCATTTAAGCAAGACTATTGACCAATATTTATCATCAAAAACCCCTATTTGGTGGCTAGAATATCAACCCAACAAGGAAACAAAATCAGACATGGTTGCTTGTCTCTGGATGGGAACCGCCATCGATCAAGTCAATGGTCATCAATACGGACACATCTTTTTGATCTACGTTAAACCGAACCATCGTCGTCAAGGGTTAGCCACAGCCTTGATCCAACAGGGACAACAATGGGTCAAGCAGCAAGGCTATGATCAAATTGGCCTACAGGTATTTGAACGCAACCAAGCAGCCCTGAAACTGTATACCAAATTAGGTTTTTCCCCTCAATCTTATTTAATGTTTAAATCTGGAAATATCAACGAATAAAGACATTTTTTGAGTAATAGCTAATCCTACCATTATTAATCAACTCAGTGATTTGTTCCAAAATTCGTTATGATGCTTTAACAAGTCGCTAACTGTGAGAAGTGAGAAAGAAATGAATAAAGACAATCTTTTAAAATCAAAATCCCCTTTAAGAAAAACCCTGGTCAAACAAGGTATTAGCTTGGTAAGTGGACTGGGTATTTTAACCAGTGGAGTCGGTTTCAACGGAGCGATCGCCCTATCAGAAACCTTGGTCATTCCCGAAACTCCAACCCCCACCGTTAAACCAGAACCCGTTTCCCCACCTCCTGTAAAAGTGCCGAAGGTTTCTCCCTCGGTTGCTCCGGTTCCTTCTAGTAATACCAAACCGGTACTACGACGGACTTCTAATAAACCCAATCAACCCAAACTGTCACCGAAACCCTCAGTTTCCCGTACTCGTGACACCGGTAAACCAAAAGTTAAATTATCAGCCCCCAAAATATTAGATCCGCAAACCTCGAAAAGCGAACCCCCTAAAACCTTAAGACAAGGACTTACTCAACCCCAAACCATTCAATTATCCCCTTCTGTTACCACTCAGGGGAAACATAGTTATATTGATCCCAAAAACTACAGTAACCCCAGTCCAACGGTGACAACGCCCAGTAAAGTTGTCTTAACCGAACGTTCCACTGGCTGTAAAACCGTTGCCCAAAATGGTCAGTTATCCAGAGGTAGTTGTGGTGCAGTGGCCACTCAAAAACCCAAAGTACAAGCCCCTCGACAGTTAGCCTCTCGTCGTGTTACCTTAGCCTCTCGTCAAACCAAGAAAACCACTCAGGCAGCTAAACCAGTTAGAGCTAGGTCTACTCCAAGAGTTGAACCGTTGCGCTTAAAACGCCGTCCCATTGCCTCAGAACAAGTGTTTAACTTACAAGCGATCCAACGTCGGGGTTTATCCATTGCCTTAGAACCCTTACCCCGTTATAACCGCGCTGCTTCGATGTATGCGCCCACTGCACCCCAAGCACGGAAAACAGATTTAATCTTTCCCTTACCCATAGCGGCCACCATGACATCTGCTTTTGGTTGGCGGATACACCCCATTGCTGGAACCCGAAGAATGCACAACGGGACTGATTTTGGCGCACCAGAAGGAACTCCAGTATTAGCTGCTTATTCTGGGGAAGTTTCCCACGCTGACTGGTCTGGGGGTTATGGTTTAATGGTAACTCTACGTCACCTAGAAGGCACTCAAGAGTCTCGTTATGCTCACCTTTCCGATATCTACGTGCAACCTGGAGAATGGGTGGAACAAGGGACAGTTATTGGACGACTTGGTAATACAGGATATTCCACTGGGCCACACCTTCACTTTGAATGGCGACACCTCACCGATCAAGGATGGGTTGCTGTAGATGCTGGTCTTCATTTGGAGTACGCTATGGATAATTTAATCCGTGCTATGCAGTACGCTCAGGCCAGCGAAAACCCTGAAGGTTAAATAGAAAGTGGGGAGACTAGAAACAATTTTCAATTGAGTGTATCAAAATCTCGGTTGAATGAGGGTGGGGAGTGTGGGAAGGGTGGGAGGACTAGAACAATATTAATATTTTGCTTCCCCTGCTACCTCTGCTCCCCATCTCCCAGTCTCCCAATCTACCTGAACTCAAACTAAGCTGCTGCTTCTAAACTAGATTCGTCAATTTTTTCAAGATGACGGCTAGTTTTTGGAGGAATAGGTAAATCTTGTCCTTTATGAAAATCTTCTTGTACTTTATGGGTTAAACGGGGAGAAATTTGACGGACAATTTGAGCTAATAAGCGATCGCCTGTTTTTTGAATTACGGATAAGGGCAACTTATAAATAAACTGAGGAAACTGTACCGCTACATCCATCGCTAAATTCCATTCTACTTTCGTAATAATCTCTGGAACTTCTGATTTTTTCTGTTTTTTAAAGGCTTTTTCTATACCTGAACCGGCTAAATGGCTAGGAATTTCTGTAAGGGACATGGAAGCTTTATAATCTACTTCATAACCCAAATAAGGTTCATCGGGAATAGGAATACTGTGCATATCATAAACCCCATTGACGGAAGGTTCTAGGACAACTGCTAACTTAGGTTCTACGTCATAGCCAAAGGACCCAAACCGTCCCACCGTTAAAATATAACCGTTATCCCCTATCGCTTCCGTTTTCATGGGTGCAGCACAACGACAAAACCATCCCTGATGAGCATTAAGATAGTTGGCCACTGTATCAGCGTCACTATACATTTCCATATACCCCACAAATTGGGTCTTAAAATGGATGGGATTGGTTTCTAAGGATTCAATGAGTCGTTGCTCTTCAAGATTGTCTAAAGATACCTCTGAAACCTGACTGGAATGATTATTGCGCCATTGACATTGCATAACGATTTCTTAAAAAGTTAGTTTACAGTGATTTTTTGCTGGTTATGGGGTCGTCAGACTCCTAATAAGGTTACGAAATTTACGAAACTTAATACAATAAAGAAAAGTTAAAGTATCTCAACTATCTATTTTAAATCAAGTCAAAGGAGTGTGACGATGAAAGCATTCGTAGCAGGTGCCACCGGAGAGACAGGTCGTAGAATTGTCCAGGAATTGGTCAATCGTCAAATTTCTGTCAAAGCATTAGTGCGAGATCAAGACAAAGCAAAGACCATTTTGCCCCCTGAGACTGAGTTAGTCGTCGGTGATGTCCTAGATGTGGACAGTTTAACCAAAGCGATGACAGGATGTACTGTCTTACTCTGTGCCACCGGTGCAAGACCAAGTCTTGATCCTAGCGGACCTTATCAGGTGGACTACGAAGGAACAAAAAATTTAGTCAACGTCGCTAAAGGGCAAGGAATAGAACAGTTTGTCTTGGTTTCTTCCCTTTGTGTTTCCCAATTTTTTCATCCCCTTAACCTTTTTTGGTTAGTCTTATACTGGAAAAAACAAGCAGAAAACTATCTGGAAAATAGTGGTTTACAGTACACTATTGTCCGTCCTGGTGGTCTCAAGAACGAGGATAACTCAGATCCCATTTTGGTGTCATCCGCAGATACTCTGTTTGAAGGCAGTATTCCTAGAATAAAAGTTGCTCAAGTTTGCGTAGATTCTCTGTTTAAAGATGATTATCAGCAACGCATTCTAGAGATTGTGACTCAACCTACTACAGTTTAATACTAAATCCGATTATCAATCTTTTAGAAGAGATAGGAGGGTTTTCAACTGTTAACCTATCAAGTTTTTAAGAGAGAGTATCTCAAGCGGATTTTGTTTAAAATCATTGTTGGTTGCTTATTTAATTATTATTAGATTATTTGTCATGAAATATCGAAGATTTGGCCGCACAGAATTAGAAATGCCTGTTTTTTCTTGTGGAGGAATGCGTTATCAACATAAGTGGAAAGATGTTCCTGAAAAGGAAATTCCTGAAGATAATCAACGGAATTTAGAGGCTACTATTAAACGGTCTTTAGAAGTTGGTATTAATCATGTTGAAACTGCCAGAGGTTATGGAACATCAGAAATGCAATTAGGTAAAGTCTTGCCTAAACTTCCTCGAGAAAAGTTAATTATTCAAACTAAAGTTTCTCCTAAAGAAGACCCTAAAGAATTTCGACGACAATTTAACCAATCTTTGAATTTTTTGCAACTCGACTATGTTGATTTATTGGGATTACACGGCATTAATACAGATGAAATTCTGGACTATTGTGTTCGTCCTGGGGGCTGTTTAGACGAAGCCAGAAAATTACAGGAGCAGGGTAAAGTTCGTTTTATTGGCTTTTCAACTCATGGACCGACTGATGTTATTAAGAAGACCATAGAAACCGATTGTTTTGATTATGTTAATCTCCATTGGTATTATATCAATCAAGTTAATTGGCCTGCTATAGAGGCAGCTAAAAAACATGATATGGGTGTGTTTATTATTAGTCCTTCTGATAAGGGCGGAAAACTTTATAATCCCCCTAAAAAATTGGTTGAATTATGTCAACCTTTGAGTCCGATGGTATTTAATAATCTGTTTTGTTTATCCCATCCAGAAGTTCATACTCTAAGTTTAGGGGCTGCTCGTCCAACAGATTTTGATGAACATTTAAACACTCTTTCCTTATTAGATGATCCTCAACCCATACTAAAGCCCATCATAGCTAGATTAGAAGAAGAAGCTATCAAAATTTTAGGAGAAAATTGGTTTAAAAGTTGGGCGCAAGGTTTACCAGACCATAAAGAAACACCAGGAAATATTAACATTAAAACAATATTATGGCTCAGGAATTTAGCCCTAGCTTATGATATGAATGAATATGGAAAAATGAGATATAATTTGTTAGG
>JBFRWO010000099.1:0-16863 GCA_051439625.1 Crocosphaera sp.
CTCGTTATACAGAAATAGTAAATCGTTATTTTGGAGAAGATGGAATTGTTCCCATTGAACCCCAAAGAATTAAAGATTTCTTTGAAATGATTATTATTACCCGTGAACAAGTTCCACCAGAAGAATAGTTTTATTAATTCATATTCTATACATCTTTTGTGTTATATAGCACTACGTAACTAATTTTTTTATATGATAGATAATAAGCTCATAATCTTCTAATAGTAATGCGTAGTGCTATAAATCTTCTAGTGTGTTGTAAAATGAGAAAAATTTTAATTTGTCTAAGACTGTGTACTTAATATCAAAAAAGGTCATTTAGATATCTATATCTGTTGAGAGATTCATTTCTTTCTTGAGTTGATTAATGGCTGTAGTTATCAAATCATGATCATGATAATTTTCAACTCTTTCATCCTTATTATAAGGTAACTTTTTGGCACGATGAGCTACTGCTAGGGTAAAAACATATCGATTAACGGATAAAGGAATAGAAGAAATTGACGTTTTTTCTTGCTTTTTTTCCTGAGTAGTTAATGGTAACTTCGGTTGAATAGAGACATTAACTCTAGTTATAGCTTTTAGATTTTTGACAATAGCTTGAATAACAATTTGTCCTTTTATATGTTCTGTTTCTAGTAAACCCTGTTGATTCATTTTTCCCCCTGATGCTTCCCATTTTATTTCTTCATTAATTTCTATAGGATCATTATATTGATCTAATCCATACATTGTAAACTGACATTTTTCTCCTTGTTTTATGTCTTGATAAGATGGTTCTATTTTAATACTACGTAGAACAGGATGTATATTCACTTTTACCGATGCACTCACTTTGGACTCAGCGAGTCTTAAGGAAAAACTACTAATTTGAGCTAGACAACGAGTAATTTGTTTACGAAGTTGACGATTAATAAATTTCTGCATAGCAAGGTCAAACATCTCACCAGACAAACTTAATATATCTGTCTCTTCTATTGTATCATTATCTTCCTCAATTTCTTGCTGATTAAATTCTTGAGAAAAGAGAATATTTTTGATGAGTTTTTCATAAGATATTAACCAAGAAGTTAAACGAGTAGATACACCAATATAAGTGAAAATATTTCTATATTCTGTAGATAATAATGGTGTATCTAAAGCTGTTGCTGTTATTTCATACTCTCCTTTAGCACAAACATCAGCAGTAAATAATCCAGACTGAGTAATTGCTCCTCCTGTTGCATCCCAATAAATATTATTTGGGTCAATTGAATCTCCATACTGATCTAACCCATACACAGTAAATTGTTGACTTTCTCCTGGTTTTACATTGATCAATTTAGATCCAATCAATAATTCTCGCAAAATAGGTAAAAGGGTTACTTTAGCTGTTGTTGAAACTTCATCTATGGAGACGGTAACTGTTACAATTTTCTTGCGATCATATCCCTTAAAAATACCTGATTGATTAATCGTTCCACCATAACTACACTTCCATTTTATACGACCAATTTTAATAGGTTTATCAAATTGATCAAATCCTGAAACTTTAAATTGATACTCTTGTTCAGGAAGTAAACTTACTTCTTTCTTACAAAGTTCTAAACGAGTTAAAATAGGTAAAATAACTATTGTTTTTTTTACTTTTTCTTGAGTTGAAGTAAGTGATGCTGACTTAGATTTATTTGAAGATAATTTTTGTCTTAGATTAACTTTATTTAATGGTCTTTTTATTTCGTCTCTTTCTTGGTTTCGAGTTGAAGTAAATGGTGGCAACTTAGATTTTTTTGAGGATAATGTTTGTCTAACTTTGACTTTAATAGATTTACTAATATTGCCAGACTTTACTGTTATTTTCACGTCAGCATTGTCGTCTCCAGCAATAAAATATCCCTTATCATTAATGCGATCGCCTGTTGCTTTCCAAAAAACGTTATTTAGAGGAATCTCTTTATTAAACTTATCATAACCTTTAACCTTAAATTGTTGTTTTTGTCCTGTTTTAAATTCTTTAATGAAAGGTTCAATTTTTAACCTGAAAAGAACTGGTTGTATTTCAAGCGTGACGGGATTTTTAATACTATTTAACTTTGATGATATTTTTAGTTCATTGACTTTAATAGGTTCAACTATTTGAATTGTTTTTTCTAGAGTGATTGGTTGACCATTGTTATTGTTTTTTGCAATAGCTTTAATGGTTACTTCTCCTGGTATATTATCCGCTTGAAAATTACCATGTTTGTCAATTTTTCCCCTACTAACTATCCAGTTTAACGAAAAATCATTAAAAGGTTGACTATGTTGATCAAGTCCTTGAACTTGAAAACAAAACCTTTCGTTCAATTCTAACGATTCTTTAAAATGGCTGAAGGTTAATATATGCAAATAAGGAAGTGATTTTTTTAGACGAAAACGACGACTAAGTTCAATTAAACCAAACCAATCTTTCACTGAAATTGTAACGGTTTTTGATGTATCATTAGTCGTTAATATGCCATCATTATCAATGTTTCCTACCGTTGTTTTCCATTCTAGATAATTATTATCAAGGCTGATTTTCTCCCCATTAATAAGTGTTGCTAATACACTTAATTGTTTTGTTTTGCAGACTTCAATACTATCATTTTTTGTTTTACCCTGATTAGTTATTGTAATCTCTAATTTTTGGATTAGGGGTAAATAAAGGGTAGGATAGGTAGAATAAATGTTTAATCCTAATCCATAATCTGTTGCCGCAATCAAATAATCCCCAGTGAAGTTAAATTGAATATCATTGATATGGCTATGTTTACTTTTTCTCTGTTTTTTGAAGTCAAAAGTCTCTAAATAAGTAACTTCTCCATTAGATTGACAAACAATAATTTCTTCTTTTTTCTTACTATAAGCAATAGAATTAATTAAAGATGATTCTTTGTTAAATGATTCAATTAACTTAATTTTAGGTTTTTTAGGGAAAGGATTTAAAAAGTCTAAAAAATTGTTACCATACAAACTTTTAGAGTTTATCTGCCATATATCAAACTCTCCATGACTACTTCCAGTCATTAAAGTTAGTTTATTATTGATTTTATGGATTTCTAGGGCTGTAATGGCCCCTTGAAAACCCATGATTTCAGATAATAATTTACCGTGCTGTAAATCCCATACCTTAACAGTTTTGTCTGAACTGCCAGTAAATAAAAGTTTACTATCCGAACTAACAGCTATACAGTTAACAGTTTGAGAATGATTATTTAGTGTGTATTTAACTTTTTGTGTTGCTAAGTCGTAAATTTTAATTGTTTTATCTGAACTCGCACTAATAATAACTTTCTGATCGGGACTAATTAAAACAGAATTAACAACATCTGTATGTTCTTTAATTATTCCTAATAACCGTTGATTTTTTAAATTCCAAAGTTGAATTGTTTTGTCTTGACTACCACTTACCAATAAACTACCATCAGAACTAATATCTACTGAAATAACCCAATCCGAATGACCACTAAGACTTGTTAAACAATAATTAGGCTTGATTTGCCATAACCATATTTTACACCAACTACCACCGGCTATGAGATGACGATTTTTATTAACAGATAAAGAGGTAATTCGGTTGACATTATGGGTTAACATTAGAGATTATGAGGTAAGAAGTTTTGTTACTCTTAAAATTCCCCAAAACCTATTAAAAGTATCATTTAGAGACTGTTACATCTATTCAACTATTTTACCTTTTGAGTGGTAACTTGATCTTTAACCTATACGAATATAGGAAAAAATCTACCTTAATTTTATAATATTTCTCATCTACCACATTCTGATATCGCAATGGGTGTAACTGATGATTTAACTCTCAGGAAAATTTCCCTCTCGGACTTCTTGAGAAAAATTATTAACCGCTTCTGTAACAATTTCTCTTAAATTCAGATAAGACTTAGCAAAAGGCGGTTGTTTTTCTGATAACCCCAATAAATCTGCCGTGACTAATACCTGTCCATCACAGTCAGAACCGGCACCAATCCCAATAGTGGGAACTGGCAGCTTTGTGGTGATTGTTCTAGCAAGGTTGGCTGGAATATGCTCTAAAACAACAGCAAACGCCCCCGCCTGCGATAAAGCGATCGCTTCGGATAAAATCCGTTCAGCCTCGGCCTGGGTGTTTCCCTGTTGACGATAACCCAAACGATGCACCGACTGAGGGGTTAATCCGACATGGCCCATTACAGGAATACCAATCTCACTCAAACGGGCAACAGTTTCCACCGCCGCAGGGTGTCCTCCTTCCAGTTTAACTCCTTGTACCCCTGTTTCCTTTAAAACCCTTCCTGCTGCATGAATAGCTTGACTAATGCTTTCTTGGTAACTAAGAAAGGGTAAATCACATACCACTAAAGCCCGTTTAACCGCTCTACGTACGGCGGCCGCATGGTATAACATTTCATCTAAAGTAACAGGCAAAGTGGTTTTGTAGCCCAACGCTACCATAGCCAAAGAATCACCCACTAGAATGATATCAATACCGGCTGCATCTAATAATTGAGCAAAAGCATAATCCCAAGCAGTTAACGCCACAATCGAACGGCCTTCTTGTTTCCAGGTGATCAGTTGTTGCGTTGTTAGTCCCATGATATCCCCAAAATCTTCCCATACTTAGGGTCTTAATATATTGTCGGGGCTTAATATATTAAGCCCTTTTTTATCCCGAATTATGACTTATTCTTTGACTGCTTCAAGAATACGAGAATAATAAAAACGAGTGCTAGTCATGTCTTTACGTTGAATAGTAAAGCCACTTTGTTCTAATATCTCTATGATATCCTTTTCTTTGTGTTGATAAGCGCGAGTTGTCTTGCTAGGACCGGGGAAAAACTCACCAATCTTTTTAAGAAGGGTTAAACAAAGGGTTTTCGGTGCAAAACTAAGGATTAAACGTTTTTCAGCTAAAGAAGCTAAATGATTAATCATCTTGGCTGCATCTTCAGTAGGATAATGAATTAAGACATCTAGACAGATAACTGTGTGATACTGTCCTGTTAAGCTTTCTAAATCTTGTACCGCAAACGTTACATTACTGGCATCTTTAAGTTCTTTTTGCGCCCTTTCTTTCGCTTCTGTGACCATTTTTTCAGAAATATCACTGGCGAAGATTTTAGCCCCTTCTTGGGCTAAGGGAAGGCTTAAACTACCTACCCCACAACCAGCATCACAGAGAGATAGATTGTTGAGATTATTGTCAGCCTTTAACCAGCCTACCACTGTATCAATGGTTTGTTGATGTCCGACGCGAATATCTTTTTGAACTTTATTGACTTCTCCATCACCATAAATTCTACGCCAACGGTCGAATCCTGTGGCGTTGAAGTAATCTTTGACAATGGTTTTATCATCAGTAGTAGTATTCATGGATTGAGGAGGGTTTTTTAAGCACAACTCCTTATTGTACCTGAGTATTAGGATTTAATAGGTTCTTATTCTTGAACCACCACTACCACAGTAATATTATCGGAACCGCCCCCATCCTTAGCTGCTTCGACTAAATTTTTAGCAATCTCATCACAAGATTCGCTGTGGCCAAAAATTTCTTGGATCTTGGGATCAGCGACTTCCTCAGTTAAACCATCACTACACAGTAAAAGACGATCACCTGATTCGATATCTAGTTTGCCAATTTCCGGTTTTTGAGTATCTTTACGCCCTAAACATTGAAATAAAACGTGCCGTCCGGGGTGAGTTTTTGCTTGTTCTGGGTCAATATCTCCCATTTTTAGAGCGCGAGCAACCCAGGTATGATCTTCGGTAATTTGTTCTAGGTTACCGTTACGAATGCGATATAGTCGAGAGTCTCCTACATGGGCCCGTAAAGGTTGTTCTCCCCGAAACAGTACCACAACGGCGGTGGTTCCCATTTCTCCGCGTTCAGGGTGGTTTTGTTGGTCTTCTAAGATACCTTCATTAGCTTTTAATATAGCCTCTTCCAAAATATCATGAGAAGAATTTTCAGAGTCCCAATATTTGTCTAAATGTTCTTTGATCTGTTGGGTTGCGATCAGACTAGCTTCTTGTCCTCCAGCGTGGCCACCCATTCCATCTGCGACTACGAAAAAACGTCCCTCAGGATCTATGTAATAGTTATCTTGATTGACAGATCTCAACAGTCCTGGGTCAGTTAAACCTGTGAAGCGACGATTCATCATTGATCAGTTAGTTTAGTTAGTTAATTTTAGATGGAATGACCTCGATTTACAGGCCACTAAAAACCTGAGTGCAGTTAAAAAACCCACTGGGTCGATTATAGCACAGGATTGAGGTTGTTCTCTATGGCAGACCACAATTAATCTGTAAAATCTTAAAACATTTTATCTAAACGATTAATGCGACGTAAAAGACGGATAAACCCCCATCCAGGAACTAGACCTAACACCATTACTGCGATCGCAATTTTCATATAACCGTTGATAAATAAAAGAGTCCCACAAATAACTAAAGCACTGAAAAACACACTATAGTTTGTGGCCATTTGCATCATTCCCAGACGACGTAATAAACGGTCAGATTCAACAGAACGGACTCTTAAACGAATGTCACCCCGATCTAACTTTTCTATAGTATCGTCAATCCTTCTTGGCAGACTCAAGGCTGTATTACTTACCTGAGTAGCTTGACGGGTAAGTTCGTCGATAATGCTATTGCCGGTTTCACCATCAAGATCGGCTACTAAGTCTAAGGCGAAGGGTTGAGCCACTTCCATGAAATTAAAATCAGGATCTAGTCCTTTACCTACCCCTTCTAGGGTGGAAAAAGCACGCATTACAAAGGTAAAAGTAGCAGGAAAGCGAAAGGGCTGATCATAAGCCATTTCATACAAGTCATCACTAATAGCAGCAATAGATTGTTCCTCAAAAGGTTTGTCCATGAAGTTATCTAACATGAACTGCACCGAACGACGCACCGGCCCCATATCACTGGTAGCACTCAAAGCACCCAAAGCGATCAAGGAGGATACGACGCGATCGCCGTCTTTTTGAGCAATACCAAAGAGAGTATCCATCAATTTTTCCCTAACATTGGTATTGATGCGCCCCATCATGCCAAAATCGTAGAAAATTAACGATCCATCTGTATCTACTGCAATATTGCCAGGGTGAGGATCAGCGTGGAAAAAGCCGTCATTGAGCAGTTGACATAAATAAGCTTTCGCCCCTAATCTCGCCAATAACTTCCGATCTAACCCTGCTGCTTCTAATCCTTCATAATGACTAATTTTAATGCCTGGAAGGTACTCTAACGTAAGCACACGGGGGGAAGTATACCGCCAGTACACCCTTGGCACTTTCACCCAATTTTCACCCCTAAAATTGCGCCTAAAGGTATCAGCGTTTTGCCCTTCATTGAGATAATCTGTTTCTTCCCAAAGAATCTTACAACATTCTTCGTAAATACCTATCCAGTCTCTTCCTTTACCCCATTTTGGGTGATTCTGGAAATAATAAGCAATTTTCTTGAGAATAGCTAAATCAATGCTAAACAGTTGCTTCAGTCCAGGCCGTTGGATCTTTACAACCACTTCTTCTCCAGAATGAAGTTTAGCTTTGTGAACTTGACCTAAACTAGCTGCAGCGATGGGAACGGGATCAAAATTATGAAAAAGCCTAGATAAGGGTTTCCCTAAGTCTTTCTCAATGGTTTTGCTCACTTGTTCGTAGGTAAATGCCGGAACCTCGTCTTGTAACTTAGAAAGTTCTTCTACGTACTCAACCGGAAATAAGTCCGCACGAGTTGAGAACAGTTGTCCTACTTTGATAAAGGTTGGACCCAAATTTAACAGGTTTTCCCGTATCCAAACCGCTTGTATTTTGCGTCTTGCATCTAACTTTTCTTGGGTAAAGCCACCTTTATAGCTCCATTTTTTGCCATTGCGCCAAAAACGGAACAGCAAGGAAAGAACAAATCGCCAAATATCGACACGACGGCGAGCAATAGAGTAGTTTTCACGATTCCAACGGTATTTTGTAGCCGTTTCTAGCTGGGTACGCTTCCTGGAGGCAGAAGCACCCTGCTTTTTAACTAGGGATGATTTAGCGTTTGATGACAGGGCAGACACTCGGTTTCTTTGGGGGTTACTAAATTGGGCTTATATAATAAATTTAAAAGTTAAGAAAAGAATTATGCGTTTTGGTTGCGATAATTTTTCAATTCTGCTTTCATACGGGCAATTTCTGCTCGTAAATCGTCTATGGTTTCTTGCAAGTCCACAGGAGAACCGTTATCGGTGGTGGTTGTAGTGGTGCTAGTGTTGCCTTGGGTAACATCCCGTTCGGCGCGCGCTTGCACTTCTTCGATAAACTGACGGAGGTTTTCCCGTTGTTCGGCATCAAATTTCCCTAACTCGCTCACGGCGTTGGTTAGAGACTCTTCTACTTTTTCACCGACAACTTCGGCAAAGGCTCGCCCTAAAAAGAAGGCATGGAGAACAGGGTTACTCATTTGATTAACATTGTTAACGCATTTGTAACAAATTATATCTTGCTTCTTGAAAAAATGTCTGCTCAACTCTCTAAATATTCCATATTTCGATTTGAGTAAAGGAATTCTTATTTTTATTTGTGCATCGCTCAATTCGTGTTATACTTACAGATGCAATACGCAAGCACGCGGATGTGGTGGAATCGGTAGACACGCACGCTTGAGGGGCGTGTGGCTCACGCCATGCGAGTTCAAGTCTCGCCATCCGCATTAATTATTTCTGTCATCAATTATGGGTTTTCCCAGGTCATATTTATGTTTTGTTGTGAATAATGTTGTTGAATCATTGTTAACTTGGATTGGTTGTTATTATCAACCCCGAATAAATGAATTCTTTTTTGATGGTTGGGATAGTATTGACCATAAGCAATTATCTGGCCAATTGCGTCTTTCCATTTATCAATATATTTGACCTCTATAATTTCTGTTGATGTTAGAATATTAATCCTACCAGCAGGTGTTGTAACTTCAGTCTCCCCATTTAATTGTCGAGCTAATTTATCTCTGTAATAACTTTCTGGTTTTTTAACTGTCTGCTTTTCAGTTTTAGGTCGTTTGTGCGCTGAATTATCATGTTTGTCAACAGAAGATAAATCATTGAAAAAATCCCTAATTGCGGTTCTAAAGGGATTTTTGCCTAAAACTAATCGCTTACCCGCTTTCCTGACTAGATTTTCTCTATGTCTAAACATAAGTAACTATCTCTGTGATATTTATTATTTACTGTTGGAAACGGCTGATATAAGTAAAAATAAACCACCAAAAGCGATCGCAGCTTCTTCAGCCCATTTAATTCCATAATATCGATACCATCTAGAAAAACTTTCCAGAATGTTTAGAATAGACTCTACACCCCATCCTAACGCTTGAAAAATTAAGTAGACTAAAGCAGCAACACCTAAAGCTTGTACAAACTGATTTTTGAATAAATTTTGCATGGATTTTCGTTTCTTGTCTTTTATCCTAATTTTCCCAATCTCCCTAGGAAACTAACATGAAGAAAAAACCCTAACTTTAGGTGAGAAAATCGAGTCATAACTTAACTCGATTTTCTTATCATATTTAGGTAAGTCCTACTAATTTTTCACTCAGGTTCCACATCTTTTCTGCTTTAGCTTCATCTTGAGCTTGGGGTGAAACATTCTGCACAAAAGCTGCTTGACGATTTTTTTTCTGACGGTTTCCCCAACTCCAATAAGATCCAGACTGTCCATATTCAGGTTTGGTGACTACATCTGCCACCCTTTCTCCAGCTAATTCTTGGGAAACGTAACCCCCTGTGATATTCTTCTGGAACCAGGGGAAGATTTTTTGAAAGAGGGGATAATGGTTACGGAATAAGGGTGTATCCGCCACACATCCTGGGTAAAGAGAAGTAAAAACTATACCCGTACTCTGGTGATAGCGTCGATCAAGTTCTCTCATAGTGAGAACATTACAAACTTTACTATCTTTGTAAGCTTTCACCGGTTCAAACTCCTTGCCATCGATCATAGAGATGGGTTCTTTAAACCCATCGGCAAACCCTTCTAAGTTACCTAAGTCGGGACGGGGTGGAATTTTACCCCCGAGTTCATCGGGGTTATGGGTGACGGTCCCTAAAATGACCATCCGTTTTTCAGGGGCAGAGGAATTTTTCAGATCCTCTAACATTAAATTACAGAGGAGAAAATGACCCAAATGATTGGTGGTCATACTTAATTCATAGCCTTCAGGACTGCGCAGAGGTTCTTTTAGTAAAGGCATATAAATGGCTGCATTACATACCAAGGCATCAAGAGACTTGCCAGTAGTCCGAAAATCTTTAACAAACTGTCTGACACTGTCTAAGTTACCTAAGTCAATGTGCATGACAGTATAGCTATCCAAAGGTATTCCTAAAGACTGGGCTGCTTGGTGGGCTTTCGGTTGATTTCGACAAGCCATAACCACGTACCAACCTCTATCAGCTAGGGCTTTAGCAGCGTATAACCCTACCCCTGATGAGGCTCCTGTAATCACTACTGTTGATTGATGATTTTCTACCATTATAGATTGCGACTCCCAAAAAATTTTATGTGATTCAGTTAGCAGTTATCAATTATCAGTTAAATTTATCAGTCACTGTTCACTGTTCACTACTTCTATCGTAACAAGGATGGTGATATTACCGTGATCACAGTTTCTCGGTGATCAATTCAAAATCTCAAAATAGATTTAACCTGATGTCGGGCATAATTCCCTTACCCCCTACAGGTTAGGGATGAATGCCCGATCAATAAATAAACGGCGAAGCCTCCATCCTCTCTTGTCTTGTGTTATCATTTCCCATGTAATCCTTGTGCTGAGCAAATACTTAAGTTACTCTACCTAAACCAGAAAAAACTTTTTTATTAAAATTCACGCATTTCCTCGGTTGAGTTTTCCCAAGAAAAAAACCATTATTGAAACATAGAACACAGGAGCCAAACAAAATGAAATTCAACAACACTTTCGCCGCTATCTTAACCGTCGCTTTAACTGCTGGGATTAATGTTTCTGCATTCGCTACACCAATTAACGTTGAAACAATCAAAGAAAATAGAATTGAAACAACTGAAAATAATAAGTCTGATCAAAATAGAAAGCCCTCTCAAGAAGGTTCTCAAGGAGGTAAATGTCCTGGCTGGCCCTGGTGTTGATTAAAAATGAAAATAATTAAAAATATACTCATCAATCAGGCACTTGAAAAAAATAAATAAGGTTTTATAATTCAAGAGTACAGACTAGAAGAATATTCCTTCTTCCCTTAAACTCTTAAAAAAATCTATTGAAATGCCTAGATCATATCTTTCAAAAGTAACTATTTATATTTGCCAAGTCACGATTGGACTTATTCTTAATTATTTTCATACTGTTTCTTTAGTTTCAGCACAAGAAGTATCAGCAGATAATAGCTTAAAAATACCCACTGAAGTAAAAAACCAGGGAGATCAGATTGTTATCACAGGTGGTGTAACAGAAGGCAATAACTTATTCCACAGTTTTAGTACATTTTCTGTTCCGAACGATATTGAAGTTCAGTTTAATAATCATTCGAGTATCGTTAATATAATTAGTCGTGTTACAGGCACCTCTTTGTCTAATCTTGAGGGGAACCTGAAGGCAAATGGTATTGCCAATCTAATTTTAATCAATCCTAATGGAATTAGATTCGGACCGAATTTTGAGATCAATATTGGTGGTTCTTTCCTTGCTAGCTCTGCTGAGAGCGTTATATTTGAAAATGGTAGTGAATTTAGTGCAACTAATCCCCAGACTTCAACTTTACTGACGATGAGTGTTCCGGTTGGGTTACAGTTTGGGTCTAATCCAGGAAGCATTACTAATGAAGCAACGCAATTAGGTGTTAACCCAGGTAATACCATTGCTCTTGTGGGAGGAAAGATTGATTTTCCAGGGGGCAATATTACCGTTGAAAACGGAAGAATTGAAATTGGAAGTGTGGGAAGTAATAGTCAAGTTCAATTAATTTCTACTAATTTAGGATTCGAGTTAGGTTATCAGGGTGTCGAAAATTTTCAAAATATTTCCCTATTTAAAAATGCTCTTATTCAAGGCAATAGTTCTGATGTGCAACTACAAGGACAAACAATCACATTAAGTCAAGGTGCGGTAATTCGTAGTGAAGCCCAAAATTCTCAATCAGGAGGAGATATTACTATTCGAGCGGCAGAGTCATTGAAAGTTATTGGTGACACCCTCGAAGGTACGAGAGATTCTTTTATTACGTCTCCTCAATTAAATCCAAGAGGAACGGGTAATAGTGGTAATGTATTTATTGAAACTAAGCGACTTTTAGTGCAAGAAGGAGGATTGATTTCGGCTGTTACTCTTGGAGAGGGCCAGGGTGGTCGATTGGAAATAAAGGCTTCAGAATCTGTTGAAATAGTTGGAAGTGGCTTTTCTGCTCCTAGCTTGCTAACAACTTCTACTGGTGGCCAAGGAAATGGTGGAGAAATCAACATCAGTACAAAGCGATTGGTTCTACAAGAAGGTGGACAAATAATTGCGGTCACTACTTCAAATGATGGTCAAGGTGGAACAATCATCATTGATGCTTCTGAATTAGTAGAAGTAGGTGGTGGGGATGGGGTCATACGTCAAAATCAAGAGCGTAATATTCCCAGTCGCATATCAACTGAGTCAGGATTTACGGATTTAGGACTTGCAGGATTTGCTCCTGCAGGGAACGTTGATATAAATACCAATCAACTGATTATTACTAATGGTGGTATTATTTCCTCGGGAAGTTTGGGGTCAGGAAATGCAGGAAATGTTGATATTACAGCTAATTCCATCTTTTTGGATAATCAAGGAATTATCACAGCATCTTCTGAAGGTACAGGAAATGCAGGAAACTTAACCATTAATACGGATCAATTAACTCTCAATAATCGCTCAGAAGTTGCTGTTAGAAGCATTGGAACGGGTCAAGGGGGTAATTTAATCCTCAATGCAAGGTCTGTTTCTTTGGATGAAAAAAGTCAACTCACTGCCACCAGTGAAGCGTTAGATCCTGAAATAGCTAGAGAATTAGGATTTGATCCAGAGTTATTAGAATTAGATAAAGCTTTAGCTAATGCAGGGAGTTTAAGCATTAACACTGATGATCTTATGGTTAATAATGATTCAGAAGTAACGGTTAGTAGTTTTGGGTTAGGAGATGCGGGGGATATTAATATACAAGCAAGGGATATTTTATTAGATCATGGTAGTCGTTTATTGGCTGAAACTGCTTCGGGGGAAGGGGGAAATATTAGCCTTGATGTGGATCGATTTTTAAGTTTACGTCGTGGTAGTAGCATTTCCACCACCGCAGGAAGAGCAGGGGGGTTAGGAAACGGGGGAAACATTGATATTAACGCGCTATTTATTCTTACCGTTCCCACAGAAAACAGTGATATTATTGCGAATGCGTTCCTTGGCCGTGGGGGAAATATAACCATTGATGCTGCTGGGGTTTTTGGTATCGAAGAACGGGAAGAATTAACTCTAATTAGCGATATCACTGCTAGTTCTCAGTTTGGCCAAGTTGGTAGTATTGGTATTAACCGTCCTGATGTTGACCCCCAAAGGAGTTTAGTTAAACTACCGGATGAAGTGGTGGACTCGAGTAATGTTATTATTGATGCTTGTAGTCCGGGTGAAGCTTTAACCAGGGGTGAATTTACCATCAGGGGACGGGGTGGTTTACCTTCTAACCCCAATGAAGGAGTAGACAACCCCACAGGTTTAACGGAATTAGGTTATCCTAATACTGATTCATCAAATTCCCTGCCTTCTGAACCAGGAACTTCTATCCCTTCAGAGGTATCATCGAATTTAAGTGAGACACAAACCCCGTCTATTGTGGAAGCACAAGGATGGATAATTGATGCTGATGGTAATGTAGTGCTAACAGCAAAAGCGCCCAGTGTTACTCCTCACAGTCCTGGTTTAAGCCCTGCTAACTGTTATGATTTGTCAACCCGGAACTCGTCTCCCTAACCTATTTTATTGGCTTTTTGGTTGTTTATGTTTTAGTGGGGTTTTTTCTGGTCAATTAATGGCGCAGTCTTTTGATAATAGTCCTATTCCTCCTACTTCTGCCCCTGAGTTACCCCAACCTGTTCCTTTACTGGAAAACCCTTTAATTCCGCCTACTCTTAACCCTCCTACAACAGAGGAGGTGTCACCGAATATTCCAGGAACTATTACCGTTAAGCAGTTTCGTTTTGAGGGAAATACCGCTTTTGATGCAGAAGAATTAAGTGGGATTCTCAAGGGGTTTATTAATCGCCCTTTGAGTTTTGCTGAGTTATTGGAAGCGCGATCGGCTATTACTCAGTATTATATTGAGCAAGGATATATTACGTCTGGGGCTTATATTCCCCCCCAAACAATGGAAAATGATACTATTACTATTAAAATTGTTGAAGGCCAATTAGAGGACATTCAAGTTACAGTTGAAGGTAAACTTAATCCTAATTATGTGCGCGATCGCTTGGAGTTAGGGGGACAAACTCCGTTAAATATTCCTCGTTTGGTTGAGTCTTTACAACTATTACAATTAAACCCAATTATTGAAAGCATTTCAGCACAATTAACCCCGAGTCCCCGTCCTGGTAATAATATTTTAGTGGTTAAAGTTGTCTCAGGCCGTTCTTTTTATCCTAGTGTTTTATTTGATAATGGTCGTAACCCACAAGTAGGAGAAATTCGCCGGGGGTTTAATTTAGCTGAAAATAATTTATGGGGAATTGGGGATCAGGTTAATTTTAGTTATTTTAACACAGATGCTAGTGATGATGTGGAGCTTACTTATCAGGTTCCTGTTAATGTTTATAATGGAACGGTTGAGGTAGGATATAGAAGTTTAACAGGGGAAATTATCGAGGAACCTTTAGATATTTTAGAGATTAATTCTGATTATCAAAAGTATTCTCTTCGCTTTCGAAAACCGATTATTCAAACCCCGTCACAAGAGTTTTCTTTAGGTTTAGATATTGATCATCAAAAAAGTAAAACGGTTTATTTGGATAACCTTGCCTTCCCTTCTCGGGGTTCTGATACTAATGGAAGAACTCATATTTCTACGGTTCGATTTTCTCAAGAATGGGTGGGAAGAACGCCTAGTCAGGTATTATCAGCAAGGTCGCAACTTGATTGGGGAATTGAGGCGTTTGGCACAACAAGACCCTTTGATTTAGATGTTAATCCTGATGCTCCTCATAGTAACTATTTTTTATGGCGAGGTCAAGCACAATGGGTTAAATTATTAGCGGAGGATACTTTATTTGTTCTGAGAAGTGATGTACAACTTGCGGATCGTTCTATCGTTTCTTTGGAGCAATTTTCTTTAGGTGGAATCGGAAATATTAAAGGATATCGTCAAAATTCTTTGTTAACGGATAATGGTATTTTTGCAGGAATGGAACTACGTTTTCCTGTTTATCGTCTTCCTCAAAATCAATTTCTGGTCCAGCTTGTTCCTTTTGTAAACTACGGTCAAGGGTGGAATAGTGGAGACTTACCTGATCCTCCTATTAATGAGTTAGGTTCTGTTGGTATTGGTTTACAAGTACGATATGGTGATTTTTTTAATGCACGTATTGACTGGGCTAATCCATTAGGAAAAGACTTCTTTCAAGGTAGAAATTCTTTACAGGATGATGGTATTTTTTTTACAATTACTATTAGTCCTTAAGGCTATTTTCTGTATTGATATCAAAATTCAGGTGAGCATTGCTCACCTGAAAAATGTTAGTTATTTAGGAAAAAATTAATCTTTAGTATCTTTGGAAGGTGCGGTTAAAATTTCCCAAGCAGCTTTGGCCGCTTCACTAAGGCGATCTCCAAAACTACTAACTTCCTTAACTACACTGTTCCATTCTTTCACAATACCCTCCCAATCTTTTTCTACCTCTTTTTGAATATATTTGACAGCCTCATCAATGCGTTGAGGGTCAAATAATTTGCGATCTTCGATATCTTGACGAATGCGACGAACTGTTTCTAAATAGTTGTCACGGGCCAATTCTCCTGCTTCTTTGGCTTCGGATAAAGCTTTACTTCTAATAGCGTCAATGAGTGCGCTGGTTTCCTTTTGAATCTCACTAGGGGTTGGAGATGATTCCTCAGAGACTACTTCAGGTGTAATAGCTTTGTCTTCAGTTTTTGTGGGGGTAATAGCACTTTCTTTAGGGACTTGAGATTCGGTGGTCATCTTTAATTTTCCTCCTCGGTAACTTGGGTTATAACTTAATTTATACTAGAAAAAATTAATTCATCCGCCATTTCAAAGTTTGCCGTAACATTTTGTACGTCATCTAAGGATTCTAAAGCTTCAATTAGTTTAATAATGGACTTAGCTTGTTCATTATCCTCAATTTCAATAAGATTATTAGGAATCCATCTTAATTCTGCTTCTGTGACGTTAAAGTTTTGATCGTTTAATGTTTGACTTAATCTATTCAAGTTGGTCATATCTGTAAAAACTTCTGCTCCTTGTTCCCCAACTTCGTCGTACAATTCATAACTATCTGCTTCTCCTTCCATAGATGCTTCTAAGAGGGCGTTTTCATCTATAACCCCTTCTACTCTTACCACGCCTTTTTGTTCAAACATCCAACCGACACAACCAGTTTCTCCTAAGTTCCCGCCGTTTTTAGTAAAGGCTGAACGTAAATCGGCTGCCGTACGATTTCTATTGTCGGTAAAGGCTTCGATGAGGATGGCAACCCCACCAACTCCATAACCTTCGTAGCGGATTTCTTCGTAAATTGTATCATCGTTTTCGTAGGTTCCGGCACCTTTAGCGATCGCCCGTTCGATATTATCATTCGGGATGCCGGCGGCTTTGGCTTTTTCGATGGC
>JBFRWO010000100.1:0-12620 GCA_051439625.1 Crocosphaera sp.
GTTTCTCCTTGCTTAATTTGTGTTATCCCTATGGGTAAAATAGCCAAAGCATTTGTCAATCCTAAATTAATTAAATTAGCAGAGTTTTGCTGTCCCTGAGCTAAGGTAAATAAATATTCACCATTTACAAGTTTTAACTGTCCCCAAATATAGGTTTCTCGTTTACCCTGAGAAGATAAATCATGATGAGATTTTACCGTAATTAATTGTGGTTTATAATCTCCTTTTATCCCTGATAACTTATCGAAAGCAAGTTTAACCAATCGCCAACAACCAACCAAAGCAGACACAGGATTACCAGGTAAACCAAAATAAACACATCCATTATCAAATTTAGCTACTGTTAAAGGTTTGCCGGGTTTCATGGCAACACTACTAATAGAAAGTTTACCGCCTAATTCTTCTAATATTCGGTCTATATAATCATAATCACCAACAGAAACACCACCAGTTGACAAAACAAAATCAGCACAGTTTATTGCTTCTATTATTTTCTGCTTAATTAGCTCCGGTTCATCTTCAACAATTCCTAAAGAGATAGGAATTCCCCCATTTTTAATGATAAATGATTTAAGAGCATATTGATTAGAATCAATAATTTGTCCAGGTTCTAACTTTTCAGTAGTCGTAATTAATTCATTTCCGGTAGATAAAATAGCCACACGAGGACGACGATAAACCGTAACCTTAGAACATTGTGCCGTTGCCAAAATAGCCATTTCTGGCTCATTAATTTTAGTTCCTGCACTCAACAAAATCTCTCCAGCTTGATAAAAATTGCCTTTTTTTCTGACAAATTCACCACAATATTGAGGAGGAGAAAAAACAAGAACTTGTTTTCCTTGTTGTTGGGTATTCTCTTGCATAATAATTGTATCAACACCATCAGGTAACATTGCCCCGGTAAAAATGCGACAAGCTTCCCCCGATTGAATTGATATTTCAGGTTTAATTCCTGCTGGAATTTCTGCCACAATTTTTAAGCTAATTGGTTGATTTGTATTGCCTTGATTAACATCTTCAAAGCGCACTCCATAACCATCCATAGCAGAATTATCCCAATAAGGAAAATCGAGGTCACTGGTAACGGTTTCAGCTAAAATTCTTCCCGTGGCCTGATCTAAGTCAATAGTTTCTGTCTCTTGTAAACTGGTTACTAGGTCGAGAATAATTTTTTGAGCTTCTTGAACCGAAATCATTGTCATGGTATTCTATATTCTCCAAAAAAAAATATAAATTGCTATATTATTAAAGCGAAAATGTGCTAAAAAAGTGGCAATAGGGATAATTAAAGATGCTATGGACCAGTGCAATGACAACAACCTTAATCAAATAAAAGCATTATTGATTCGTTATGGATTCGAGATCACACAAATTGCCATTTCTGAGTTAATTGAGAAGTGGACAGCATCTTATTCAGTTTATTGGATTCGTCTAGCCATTCTCGAAGCTCTCTATCAAGGGCGTTATAAGGCTATTTCTGTTGAGCATATTCTTGACCTCTGGAAACGATTGGGACAACCCACCTATCATTTTACCCACGAATTTGAACGATTTATAACAGGTAATCTCTTGATCAAAGACTTAACTGATCATAACAACTTTGAACAAGAAGAAGAAGATAAACCATTGTTCCCAGAGCAATCTCCCATAACCCCCTCAAAAACTATTATTACTTTAACCCCAATTAAAGAATTAGTTAAGAAAATAGTTATGCCCATTTCCTTAGCCTCAGAAAAATTAACCAGTCAAAAGAATAACGAAACCTCCTCCAACAATGGTGATTCTCAGCAAGTAGAGAGAGATAACCCAACAAAAGATCAACCAGAATTAGAAGATAGAACTAGCCTAGAAACAGAAAAAACCCCACGCCCCATTAATCAATTTGTTCCCCTTTCAGACTCTTCAGACTTTTACGGAAAATTAAGAGCCGTTGCTCATCAACAACTGCAAGAAAATCAAGACAATTAACAGATAATCTCTTTGCAAAAATCATAATATTTCTGTTGAATGTTTATGATACCAAACTCTCAACTCCGAACTCCGAACTCCGACCTCACTTCGGAATGTTATTTTTTGGGCAATTAAGGGAACTCTAGAACTGTAACAGTGTGATGACTCACCTTATCCAAAATGTAATGATGACAACTGCCTATTCTCATCAAACCCCAACTTCCATATCAGAATTTACACCATCAAGACAAGCAGGGTTTTTTGATAGCCTCAAACAACCTAGATTTAGTGGTCAACTGGTTTTAACCAATAGCAGACAAGAAACATGGTCGTTTTATTTGTATTTAGGACGAATTATGTATGCGACTGGGGGAACCCATCCCGTGAGACGGTGGAGAAGACATATTGCCCGTTATCTCCCCGAAATTGCCAGTAAATTGTCCTCTTTACAAGTAGACTTAGCCAGATTAGGGAATCAAGACTTTCGTTTATGTTGGGAATATCAACTGCTGTGTTTGTGGGTAGAACAACAAAAAACTAGTCGCGAACAAGCTGCTAGAATGATTCGCTCAGTAATTATCGAAGTGCTATTTGATATTACCCAAAGCATGGAAGTCACTTGTGAACTCAGACAAGACAACTTGCTCTCGACGCGATTAGTTTTGATCGACGCGGATCAACTCATTCACGAAGCCCAAAAACAGTGGCAAGCTTGGCAAGGAGCAAAAGTCGCCGATCGCTCTCCCAACTCGTCCCCTATTATTCGCCAGGCAGACGAATTACAACAACGCACCTCCCCCCAAGTTTATCAAACCCTCAAACAACTCCTAGACGGTAATCAAACCCTACGGGATCTCTCCATCCGCATGAAACGGGATGTAGTTACCCTCACCAGTTCTCTCCTGCCATACATACAGATGGGATTAATAGAACTAATAACCATCGAAGACTTATCCCCCCCAGTCTCCGTTCCCCCAACAAACCCCACCGCAACCACTCCAGAGGTTTCCGACGGTCCGTTGATCGCCTGCGTGGATGATAGTCCCTTGATGTGTCAAACCCTAGAAAAAATCTTAGTGGGGGCTAACTACCAATTTTTAGGCATTAACGATCCTCTTAGAGCGATCGCTATTCTCTTAGCCCGTAAACCAGACGTTATTTTCTTAGATTTGGTGATGCCCAACGCCAACGGTTACGAAATTTGTGGACAACTGAGAAAACTTTCCTTTTTCCGTCATACTCCCATCATTATTCTCACAGGAAACGACGGGATTGTGGATCGAGTGCGGGCCAAAATGGTGGGTTCAACAGACTTTATGAGTAAACCAGTTAATCCCGACTTAGTCTTAAATGCCATTCGCAAAAATCTCAAACAAGAAAGTGTTGTCTAAGCATTCGTGCCGACTTTTTTGTAATTGTAAATTTTCGCAATTTTATGGGTTAACAATGTTATTTTCCTTAAGTTTAAGGGAAGTCTAAGACTAGAGAATTCGGATCAAACACATCAATCAATCATTAACCAAGGTAAAAATAATCATGGGAACTGCCCTTGTTATCGACGATTCTTTGACAGAAAGAGCAATCATTAGCGGATATTTAAAACTAGCAGGAATTATCCCCCAAATCGCCACCAGTGGCGAAGAAGGACTAGAAAAATTGAATGGGGAACTCCCTGATTTGATAGTTCTCGATGTGGTTTTACCCGGACTAAGTGGCTTTGAGATTTGTCGGGAGATCAAAGCCGAAGAACGTACCAGTAAAATTCCCATCATTATGTGTTCCACAAAAGACACAGAGATGGACAAATTTTGGGGTAAACGGCAAGGGGCCGACGCTTATATTCCCAAACCCATCGATCAAGATACATTTTTGAACACCATTCAAGAACTCATGCCCTAAAGTTATCAGGAGTTAGCCATTGTGGTTCAACCTCAATTTTCTCAAACCAACGTTTCAACAACCACCCTAAGCCATCAAAACCCCGAGCAACTAGAGCAATTTTTGCGATTTCGCTTAGTTCCAGACACAACTTTACTGTTGCCCGTCACCCAACTCACCGAAGTGATCACCATTCCCCTGGGTCAAATAGTTCCCATCCCCGAAATGCCCTCTTGGGTAATGGGAGTCTATAACTGGCGAGGGGAAATTCTCTGGATAATCGATTTAGGGGCGTTACTGGGATTAACCCCTTGGCACCAACAACCACAAGTAACCCCTATTTATCGTAGTATTGTCCTCCATGCAGGAACACCCGCTCAAAGAGTGCCTAAAGCTCAGCGTCAGCATTTAGGAGCCGTGGTTACTGGCGTTGATGATATTGAATGGTGTAACCCCAATGAAATTCAATCCTCTTTCGGCTCAGCCATTAGCTCCAGTTTAGCCCCTTTTCTGCGAGGTTATTGGTTACCAGAAGGTCAAGAAATGTGGGTGGTACTCGAACCAGAAGCAATTCTGGCGGCTATGCCCCAACCCTCTTAATGATTGAACCGACAAGTTAAAATATCCCTCCTCTTCTATTGCACATAGCACTTATTTTATAAATTCTACAGATCGTTTAGGGCTTACGAAGGAAAAAGCTTTTATTAAAAACTTAGCCTAAAAGCCTCTTCATTTATGAAGAATAAAAACAGAAGGAAATTTATAGACAACTGGTCAAAATCAAGAGTCTTAAACCCTGATTATCTCATGGGAAAAACTCCAACTCTTAACTCCTAACTCAGCTTAGCAGTATTCTACCCGTTTATTAATATTCATTTTTTAGTTAATCCCATGACTCAGATTTCTCCTAACCACAATACTGAAGATAATAATAACTATAATGGTTCTGTTGATCAGGCAGTTTCTTTAGTAGAAAATCAATCCCCAGATACCTCTAAAACCGAAACCCCCGAGCCTCCCCTGTTGACTATTGAAAGCCAGGTTGAACCCTTCCCCGAACCCCCTAGAGAACCATTTCCAACCATCTCACCCTCTTGGCACCATTGGCCTGTCATGCAATGGTGGCAAAGTTTAACCCTACGTTCCAAAAGTATTCTAGCAGCCACGGTCATTGGTATTATGCCAGTTGTTGTGGTCGGTTCTTTAGGCTATAAAATTTCTAGTGACATTCTTTATCGTCAGATTGAAGAATCAGAAATTACCCATGTTGAGGGATTAAGTAATCAAGTCTCTCGTTTTGTGAGCGATCGCTATCTTGATATTCAAGCTTTGGCCACCCTCAACATCTTTACCCAAGCAGAATTAACAGATAGTCTTTCTGCCCAAGATAAACAAAAAATTTTAGATCGTTATACAAATATTTATCAATTTTATGACAGTATCGCCGTCTTTGATTTAAAAGGGGATGTCATTGCCCAATCTCAAGGCACACCTTTAAAAAATTATGGCGATCATAGTTACTTTCAAGAAGTTCTTAAAACTAAATCTGCTATCATTAGCCAACCCCTCATTTCTACCACCGAGGGAACATTTAATATTTATTTTTCCGCTCCCGTCAAGGATAGTCAAACAGGGGAAATAATTGGGGTCATTCGTTCGCGGATGCCGGTTGAAAACCTAAAAACAGTGATTCAAAAAGGGACTGATAAAGCATCCCATCAACAAAAAAAAGATATTTATTTAGTCAATGAGAATCAGGAGGTATTTATAGCCCCTGAAGGAGTAAAAGTCACTTCCATCAATAGTGCCGGGGAAGTAGATAAAAAAAGCCAGGAGTCTGAACTAAAAGCTGTGGAAGCCCCCTCTTTATTCTCCATTTATCCATCTCTTGCCAATCAAAAACAACCCGGAGCAGCGATTGATAGGGAGCAATTTTTAGCTTTAGCCCCCCTTCCTAAAATCGATGGTTTCGGCGACTTAGGATGGAATGGAGTGATTGCCCTGGATAATGCCGAGGTTTTTGGTCCCCAGAGAAAACTCCTCTCCGCAATCTTTTTAGGAACCTTAATCACTGCCGGGTTGGCTGGAACTGCCGCTATTCTCCTTTCTGAACAAATTATCAGTCCTCTACGCCGTGTTACTCGTGCGGTCAAGAAAATTGGTGAAGGGGACTTAACTGTGGAAATAGAAGCTTCTGGCGATGATGAATTCGGTATTTTAGCCAAAAACGTCAACACCATGAGCCAACGAATTTATGGCTTAGTGGAAAAACAAACCTTCTTCGCACAACAGGCGAACCTCTTAGCAGAAATTGCCGGTACTGTGATTAACGATGGTCAGGAATTAGAAGAAATTTTAGATCGCACTTTGGAACAGTTGCGAGGGGTTTTGAAAGTTGATCGAGTGGTGATTTATCAATTTAATCTCGATGGTAGTTCTTTTATTGCTCATGAGTCCGTTGCTTCCGGTTATCCCAGTGCCAAAGAACTGGAAATTAGTGATCGCTGTATTCCCCGAGAAATCATAGAAAAATACCGTCAAGGGCGAGTGGTTCCCACGGATAATGTCCATGAAGCCGGTTTTCATCCCAAACACTATCAACTAATGGAACAGTTGCAGATTCAAGCTAATTTAGTGGTTCCTGTGATCAAGCAAGGGGATGTGTTTGGCCTGTTGATCGCCCATCATTGCCAAGAACCCCATCAATGGCAAGAGCAAGAAATCAACTTTATGCAGCGTGTGGCCGAACAGTTAAACGTTACTATCGACCGCGTTACCCTACAAGAACAACAAAAACTGGATGCCAGACTCGCTCAAGAGTTACGGAGTATCACCGTGAGCATCGCCACCGCCATCAATACAGAAGAAATTATGCAGGTGGCGGTTCAACATATGCGTCGTATTCTCAAAAGCGATCGGGTTCTTTTGTATACCTTTGACGAAAAATGGTTAGGAACCATTGTGGCCGAAGATGTGGCGGAGGGTTATCCCCAAGCTTTAGATGCAAAAATTATGGACCCTTGTTTTGCCACTAAATTTGTTGATAAATACCTCGATGGTAGGATTCAAGCTACTCCAGACATTTATAACGCCGGATTCACCGAATGTCACCTCAAGGAACTCGAACCCTTTAAAGTGCGTGCTAATTTAGTCGCGCCTGTGATTCGTAAAGGGAAATTATTGGGCTTATATATTACCCACCAATGTTCCGGCCCGAGAAACTGGAATAGTCCAGAAATTAGCCTCTTCTCGCAGGTTGCGGCTCAGATTGGTTTTGCCCTAGAAAGGGCTGATCTCCTGGAAGAACAGAAAAAATCTGAGGAAGAACAAAGAATTGCCAAAGAACAACTACAACGACGGGCATTAGAATTGTTGATAGAAGTAGATCCGGTTTCCCAAGGGGATCTGACCATTCGGGCCAAGGTGACAGAAGATGAAATTGGTACTATTGCCGACTCCTATAACGCCACCATCGAAAACCTGAGAAAAATCGTTAACCAGGTACAAAACGCCACCGGACAACTCTCTGAGACAACCGAACAAAACGACTCAGCTATTCGTACATTATCCCAAGAAGCCTTTGAACAGGCGCAGGATATTTCTGCGGCATTAGATAAACTGCAAGTCATGAACGCCTCCATTAGTGCGGTTGCAGCCAACGCAGAATTAGCCGAAGCCACCGTTCAACAAGCCACTGAAACCGTAGAACAGGGAGAGGAAGCCATGAACCGTACAGTAGACGGAATTATGGCCATTCGTCAGACAGTAGCCGAAACCGCCAAGAAAGTGAAACGGTTAGGAGAGTCCTCCCAGAAAATTTCTAAAGTGGTCAACTTAATTAGTAGTTTTGCCGATCAAACCAACCTACTCGCCCTGAATGCTTCCATTGAGGCGGCACACGCAGGGGAAGAAGGACGAGGCTTTGCCGTAGTTGCCGATGAAGTGCGATCGCTTGCCCGTCAGTCGGCTGAAGCGACAGCCGAAATTGAAACCTTAGTTGCCGGTATTCAAGCAGAAACCAACGATGTAGTAGCAGCAATGGAAGCAGGGACAGAACAGGTAGTAACGGGGACAAAATTAGTGGATGAAACCCGTAAAAGTCTTAATCAAATTACTGTAGCGAGTATTCAAATTAGTGAACTAGTCGAAGCTATTACCCGTTCTGCCATTGAACAGTCCCAAACCAGTCAAACGGTGACCCAAACAATGAGTCAAGTGGCAGCCATCTCCGATAAAACCTCCAGCGAAGCAGCCCAAGTTTCCGACTCATTCCGAGAACTCTTAGCCGTTGCTCAGTCCTTACAAGAAAGTGTCCGACAGTTCAAAGTTAAGTAGCAATATGGGGAATGGAGAATAAAGAAACTTCTAAATTTTCCCCATACTTCCCAAACTCCCCACACTTCCCACCCTACCCACTCGCATACCGCCTACAGAACCATGATACAGAGATTAATTCAAAAGTTACGAGCAATAAAATTCCCTCTGCGGCTGATCACCCTCATCATACTCGGGGTGGCCAGTTGGTTTGTCGTTGTTTCTTGTGCCACCCTTGATGCCCGGCAAATGGGAGCCAAAGTCCCCGCGGATATGGTAACTGATTATATTCACCGAATTATCAAGTCTGAACGCATCATTTACGGTAAATATGTTGTGCAACGGCTCAAAGATGAAAGCGTTGTTGGGGCTTCTGAACACTGGCAACAGGAGAAAGCTTTACCCCTACCAGCACAAATGTTTCGCATGACTTCAGAATTAGCCTCAGAAAATAGTACGTTTAGTTATGGGGCTATTTCCGATTGGAGTCTTAATCAGAATAATATTCCTAACACTGATTTTGAGATAAAAGCAATGAGAGAGGTGTTAAATACGGGCTTACCTTATAAAGATTATCAGGTTAAAGATGGGAAAAAATATTTCTCTGCTCTTTATCCTGATAAAGCTGTTTCTGCTGCTTGTATTGACTGTCATAATCAACATCCTATCCATAAACAACGTTATCCTACCAAAATTTTTAAGGTGGGAGATGTTATGGGAGGAATTTTGATTAATTTACCAGTAGAAGATTAATCCATTTTTTCAGTCAAAAAATTAAGTTTTTTCTCTTTAAATTGTTAATATTAATTGTTTGACTATTAATTATTAAGTACTATGCAAAACCCTGTTAAACCAGTTCCTCAACCTTCTTCTAAGAGGGAAAATACTTCTCTTTCTTCCCATTTGATTTCTAAAAAAGTAGCCAAATATAATCCTAAAGTTTCTTCTAGTTTGCCACTGATTGAGCAATTTTATAACTTGCCTATTAGTCGCAAAACTCAAATGATTACTGCTCTAATTTTTCTGGCATTAGGGGGATTAATTGGATTGGGTTCAAGCTCTTTAGTTGGTAGTTTACGCTCTCATTTACTTTATCAAACAAAATCTCAATTAGCTGTTACTGAACTCAATTATAATACCGATTTAGACAAAATGGGTTTAGGTGCTACCGCTAAGTCAGAACATCCAACTATTATTGAAGCTACAAAAATTTTCAATAGGGGAGAATCTTTATCTCCAGAAATTCGCACTCAATTAAAATCTATTTTAAAAAATGAACAAAAACTTTATGGTCTTGAATATGTTACTTTAGTCGATAAATCTTCACGTATTATTGCCAATGCTAATGGTCAACGTCAGGGGGAAGTATTTAACCCTCAAGGGTTAGTTAGCCGGGTCATGGCACAAAAAAAACAAATCCGTACCAGTGAATTAGTTAGTTTACAAGAACTAATCCAAGAAAAAGTACCTCTACCGGCGGGACTAAAGGGCCAAGATGCCTTGATCCGTTATACCATTACCCCTGTTAAACTACCCGGGACACAAACCGTAATCGGGACTCTTATTTCTGGGGATATTGTTAATGGGAATTCGGATATTGTTAAGAAAAACGTACAGACTTTTCAAGATATTGGTTATAGTGCTGTCTATCTTTATAATCCCGAAAATAAACAATTTTCCTTAGCTACTGCCTTTGAAAAAACCGAACTGAGGAATTCTAACCTTAACACAGCCCTTCCTGCCAATACATCTATCTTAAAAAAAGCAGTACAAGCTCAAGGCCAAACCGTTGGAGAAAGAGGATATGTTAATGATCATAACTATACTCTGGCAGCCAAAGCACTGCCTAACCATAACGGGGATGAAGTTGCTATTTTGGTTTACGGTGATCGCGAACTGGGATTAAATCGAATCCTGAAAGATAGTTTAGTGTTACAACTGGGTTTATCTGTAGCGGTTTTGGGGGTTGTGGTCGTAGTTGCCGGAATGATTGCCTCAGCTATTACCAAACCCATTAAACGCTTACAAAAAGTGACTCAACGGTTTGCCAGTGGTGACTATCATGCTCGGGTTGAGGGTCTCTCTCAAGATGAAGTGGGAGAGTTAGGAAGCTATTTTAATGAGATGGCCAACAATATTGCTACTCATCAAGAAGGGTTACAGGAAAAAACGAAAATGTTCCGCTTTTTAGCCGAACTTTCTTCTACTCAAACCCTTGATCCCTTGGCTTTGGAAAGTTGGTTTTATCGAGGGTTAGAGGGAGTAAAAAGTTTAGTTAAGTTGGATCGTCTCTTTATCTATTATTTTGCTCAAGATGATCAAGGACAGGTCAAGTATGAAGTAGTTAGTCCTGGTTTTACCTCTGTTTTAGAACAAGAGGATGACAGTGAGATGGTTCCTGCAAGTTTATTACAAGAGTTGCAAGCAACCCTATCAACAGAAGAGTGGACCCTCGAACAACTAGACGCTATCAGCGAAAATTCTGGATACCGAGAGAGTTTAGAAAGGTTGCAAGTCAAAGAACAGTTGATTATTCCTATCTATAATCAAAAAACCCTTTACGGTTGTTTATTTGCTCAACGTTGCACCCATACCGAGCAATGGCAAGAAACAGAAATCCATTTCCTCAAACAATTTGTCAGCCAAATACAAGTTACTATCAATCGTATAAATCTAGCCCAAACGAAGGCTTTAGAATCCGGGTTAGCCCGTGATCTTAAAGAAATTACCTTAAAAATTTCCACAGAAATAATTACCGAAAATCTCTTTGATTTAGTGGTTCAAAGTAGTCGTGATGCACTGAAAACAGACCGAGTTATTGTCTATAGTTTTGATGAAAATTGGCAAGGAACCGTAATCGCGGAATCGGTTAATCCAGCCTATACGAGAACCTTAGGGCAGAATATTCCTGATCCTTGTTTTGCGAAATCTTTTGTGGATAAATATCGTCAAGGACGGGTTAAAGCACTAAATAATATTCATAAAGCCGGTTTAGACTCTTGTTATCTGCAACAACTGGAAAGTTTAGAAATTCAGGCCAATTTAGTTGTTCCTATTGTAGTAGGAGGAGAATTATTAGGATTACTCATCGCCCATCATTGTCAAAGTCCTCGTCATTGGCAACAACCCGAAATTGACTTTTTAACCCAAGTCGCCGTACAAGTTGGGGTCGCCTTAGAACGGGCTAAACTGTTGCATGAGCAAACCGTTGTTTCTGAACAACAACGCATGGCTAAAGAAAAATTACAACAGAGAGCCTTAAAATTGTTGATGGCAGTAGAACCGATTAGTAGAGGGGATCTCACCATTCGCGCTGAAGTCACTGAAGATGAAATTGGCACTATTGCTGACTCTTATAACGCAACGGTGGAAAACCTCCGTTCCTTAGTCACTCAAGTTACAACTGTTGCGCAACAGTTTTCCGAGACTACCAACAACAATGAACATTTGATCGAAACTCTAGCCGGGGAATCTCTCAAACAAGTCCAACAAATTACAGTAGCAGGCGATCGCTTAACGGCCATGAGTGAATCGATTAATTTTGTCACCGAAAACGCTCAACAAACATTAACAACCTTTCAAAAAGCCTCCGAAAATGTGGTTGCTGGGGAAAAGGCCATCAATGAAACTGTCGATGGCATGATCTCTCTTCAAGATACAGTGACAGAAAGCACCAAAAAAATTCAACATTTAGGAGAATCTTCCCAAAAGATTTCTAAGGTAGTTAGTTTAATTAGTCGTTTCGCAGCACAAACCCACTTACTCGCGCTCAAAGCTTCTATTGAAGCAGCCCGCGCTGGAGAACAAGGACGAGGCTTTGCCGTCATTGCCGATGAAGTACGGGGTTTAGCCACCAGTTCAGCAGAAGCTACCGCAGAAATTGAAACCTTGGTCAACAGTATTCAAAGAGAAACCAAAGAAGTCACCCAAACCATGAAAACGGGGACTGAAAAAGTATTGCGAGGAACCGAATTAGTTGAACAAACCCGTCGTAGTCTGCAAGAGATCACAGTCACTTCTCAACAGATTGATGGCTTAGTAACTGCCATTTCCCAAGCTGCTAAAGACCAATCTCTGACCTCTGAGTCTATGAATGAAGTCATCGGAGACGTTTCTACTATTGCCGAAAACACTTCCCTTTCTGCCCTTGATTTAGCAAAATCTTTCCAAGACGTACTACTCCTAGCCCAACAATTACAAGCCAATGTTGAACGGTTTAAAGTTAATTAACTTGAGTTCGGAGTTCGGAGTTCAGAGTTCGGAGTTTCGGAAGGTTCAAGACAATAATCAGGGCTACAAGCTTTAACCCTGCTCCCTCGGCTCCCTCTGCCCCCTCTGCCCCCTCTGCCCCCTCTGCTCCCTCTGCCCCCTCTGCCCCCTCTGCCCCCTCTGCCCCCTCTGCTCCCTCTGCCCCCTCTGCTTCCTCTGCTCCCTCTGCCCCCTCTGCCCCCTCTTCTCCCTCTGCCCCTCTGCCC
>JBFRWO010000101.1:0-3094 GCA_051439625.1 Crocosphaera sp.
TGAATACCGCATTGAGACACAGCTTGGTACACACTTCCGAATGCTTCCCTAGTTCGGACTATCTGTAAACCTAATTGGTGAGGTGCTATTAGACAGGACATCTTAGTTGTGTTGCGGGAGGGGACTTTAAACGAGTTTGCGGGTCTCGGCCTTATAGGTTGTTAAAAACTCGCTTCCCGCAAGGGAACTGTAAAGCCGTCCTGCAAGCGGTCGGATGAGGCGGAATTTACTTCCGCATCTCAGACCGACCAAGAGAGGACGGGGTTTCAAACCCAAAATTTCTGATGAGTTTGAGTTGGATGCGTCGTGCCGATCGCCTAGAAGCTTTGCCTACCTATGTTTTTGCTAGATTAGATGAACTCAAAGCTAAGGCCAGAGAACAGGGATTAGATTTGATCGATTTAGGTATGGGAAACCCCGATGGTATGGCACCGGAACCTGTCATAGAAGGGGCGATCGCTGCTTTACAGAAGCCTCAAACCCACGGTTATCCACCTTTTGAGGGGACGGCAAGTTTTCGGGAAGCTATTACCGCTTGGTATCATCGCTGTTATCGCGTGGATCTCGACCCCAGTAGCGAGGCGTTACCTTTAATCGGCTCAAAAGAAGGGTTAGGCCATTTAGCCTTAGCTTACATCAATCCGGGGGATGTTGTCTTGGTTCCCAGTCCTTCTTATCCGGCGCATTTTCGCGGTCCTTTGATTGCCGGGGCTGATCTTTATCCGCTTATTTTATCAGCAGAAAACGATTGGTTAATTGATCTTTCTACTATCCCTGAAAATGTTGCTCAAGCAGCGAAAATTTTATACTTTAATTATCCCAATAATCCCACTACAGCAACGGCACCCAGAGCATTTTTTGAGGAGATTATTAAGTGGGCAACCCATTACGAAATTATGTTAGTGCATGATTTATGTTATGCGGAATTAGCTTTTGATGGTTATCAACCTACCAGTTTATTAGAAATTCCTGGAGGTAAAGAGATTGGCGTGGAATTTCATACCCTTTCTAAAACCTATAATATGGCTGGTTGGCGTGTTGGTTTTGTGGTAGGAAATTCGGAAATTATCCAGGGTTTAAGAACGTTAAAAACTAATCTTGATTATGGTATTTTTTCTGCGGTTCAAGCTGCTGCTGAGACTGCTTTAAATTTACCTGATAGTTATATTAAAACAGTTCAAGAAAGGTATCAAACAAGACGAGATTTTTTGATCAAAGGGTTAGGAGAACTTGGTTGGAATATTAAACCTTCTCAAGCAACTATGTATCTTTGGGTTCCTTGTCCTACTAATACTAATTCTACAGATTTTGCCCTGGATGTTTTAGAAAAAACGGGTATTGTTTTAACCCCTGGTAATGCTTTTGGTGAAGGGGGTGAAGGGTATGTGAGAATTAGTTTAATTGCTGATTGTGATCTATTAGGAGAAGCGTTAAATCTTCTCAAGCAAGCAGGAATTTATTTTCAATAATCGAATTAATTTATTTGGTAGATTTAAAATAAGTCTCGACGTATTTTGGTAAGTACCTGCTTCAAAGGTAAGAGATCGTTGGCACAAATTTGATAAATTTCTTCTGGGTCTATGTTAAAGTAATCGTGAGCTAAAATATTTCTAATTCCTTTAATATCTGACCAGGGAATTTCAGGATATTGACTATCCAAAATATCTCCCATCATTCGATCAATTCTTCTGATATTTTCACTGATGGCAATTAGCATCATACTAATACTATCTAACCGATCAAGACCTTCATCATTAGCAATAAAGTCATCCGGTTTTTTGATAATGGTAAACCGTAGCTCAATTCTACGAATCGCTTCTTCTATTTCTAATAATAGCTCAAATAATAAAGATCGATCATACATAAATGACATCCCGATCGATTCTTGCTTTAAGATAAGGGTTCATTGAATTACGATATCTAATAACATCTACTTTTTTTCCAAATAGGTTTTCTAGTTCAGCTTTCAGTCTAACTCTTTTCAGTAAGTTAGGGGACATATGAACGACTATATCAATATCGCTGGTTTGACGATCTTCATTTCTGGCCACTGAACCAAAAATACCGATTTGAGTAACTGCATATCGTTCACCTAATTCATGTTTAACTGTGTTTAACTGTTGTAGTATCTTATTTTTAGCCATTTTTGCTATACAAATTTTATTATCTTGATAATTTTAAATTAATGTCTGTTCTCAATATATTATATCAAATAAACTCAGAAAAATATAGTTAATACGGAGCTTGTTTATATTCAAATTTATAATCATTAAAATCATGAAGTAACTTAGGTTCACTAAGCTAGTTAGAACTTTTTATTGTTACTCGATAAAGACAACCTTTTTCTGCATAATAAATTGATTTATCTAACCATTCTGCCCATTCCCAGTCTGGATAAACGAGTAATTTGCCTGTTCTATTATAGATAATATGTTCATCCCAATAACAACCTTTTCCTGGAGGTGAACCTACTTGCTCATGGCATATTTTTTGTAATATCCATTGCTTAGATAGTTGTTTATCAAAGATAGTTTCACTGTTTAAATATGCTTGTTCTGAACTTTCAATTAGTTTCCAACCATCCCGTTGCAGTCGATTATAATAAACATTCAGACACTCCCCACCATAAGAGTTAGGGGGACAATAATTTTTATTTCTTTTAACTGCATTAGTATCAAAAAAAAGAGAGGTTTCATTGTTACCAAAAGCGATCTCAAAATCATGACCATAAGGCCCATCATTTAACCAATAAGAATGATCATTCAAAAATAAACCACCACCAAACCAACAGTCACCTTTAGGAAAAAAAGCGATAGCTTTTAACCAAGGAACTCTTGCAATAGTAGTCCATGATCCCACACCTCGACTCCATTTACCATTCATAGCAAAATAGATCCAATATTTTCCATCAGGAGATATATCAGATCGTCTTTCATAAATACGTCCTTTTAACCATTGAGATACCTGAAAAACATTATTTTTCCTATCCCAAGCAATAATACAAGTTTGTTTAGATGGGCCTCTTCTAATAATAATAGCTTTCTTGCTTTTTCTAGCAATGAGAATATGTATTCTAGCAGGAAATTTATCTTGT
>JBFRWO010000102.1:0-7420 GCA_051439625.1 Crocosphaera sp.
TTATACGAAATCGGGTTGCAATTGGATCGCTTAACTTGATCCATTGTCAAGCAACCTGACCCATCTATTTTCTGGCATTGTGTTGACATTCACTATTGTTTCTTAATATTTTGTAATATTTTTTTCAGAAATCGGGGGTTTGGGAAGTGTGGGAAGACTAGGGCGTGTCTGCAAAGTTAAAAAATCTTAGTTGAGGGAGGCAGAGGGGGCCGAGGGGGCAGTGGGGGCAGAGGAAGCAGTGGGGGTAATTAGTTTATTTTTAATATTCTGCTCTCCAGTCTCCCAGTCTCCCAGTCTCCCCAGTCTCCCTTATCGCTATCTCAAGACTGGTTGCTGATGATTTCGATAGCGGTAATAGGCTGCACAAGCTCCTTCTGAGGATACCATCGGCGCACCTAGAGGGTTTTCTGGTGTACATTGGGTTCCGAAAGCAGGACAATCGTTCGGTTTTTTGTACCCTTGCATGATTTCACCGCTAATACAGACTTGTGAGGCAGTGGATGGGGTCAAAGAGGATAAAGGGCTTTCAAAGCGTTTTAAGGCATCATAAAAGGCGTATTCTGGCCGTAATCCTAACCCACTTTCTCCTATTTCTCCAATGCCTCGCCAACGACGAGGAACTACTTCAAAAACTTCTTCAATGAGTTGTTTTGCTAAAGCGTTACCTTGGGACTTGACGGAACGAATATATTGATTTTCACAATCATATTTTCCAGTTTCTAATTGTTGAATACAATGATAAATTCCTTGTAAAACATCGATAGGTTCAAATCCTGTCACAACGATAGGTACTTTGTATTTTTGGGCGATAGGTTTATAGGCTTCGTATCCCATAACAGTACAGACATGACCGGCTGCTAAAAATCCTTGCACCACACAATTAGGAGAGGATAAAAGGGCTGACATGGCTGGTGGAACTAAGACATGAGAAACTAATAAAGAAAAGTTCTTGATTCCTTGTTGTTTCGCCTGATAAACTGCCATAGCTGTACCTGGAGTAGTTGTTTCAAAACCAACAGCAAAAAAAACAACTTCTTTATCGGTATTTTCTTGGGCAATTTTCAAACTATCTAAGGGTGAGTAAACAATGCGAACATCTCCCCCTGATGCTTTGATTGTTAATAAATCTTTTTCGCTTCCAGGTACTCGCAACATATCCCCAAAAGAACAAAAAATAACATCAGAAAGACTCGCTATTTTTAAAGCACAGTCTATTAATTCAATCGGGGTAACACAAACGGGACAACCGGGACCGTGAATTAAGGTTATTTCAGAAGGTAATAAGCGATCAATCCCGTATTTAACAATCGAATGGGTTTGTCCCCCACAAATTTCCATAATTGTCCAACGTTTAGTAATCATTTCTGTGATCTTTTGGACATACTTTTGAGCTAGATCGGCGTTACGATATTCATCAACAAATTTCATGATTTTCTCAGTTTAAAAGTTATACTTTTTTGCTCAATACTATTCCGTTGACTCGATGATAATTCTCTCTTATGCTTGTCTTGAAAAAAATTAACTTTTTTTTTGTTTTTCTCTTAATCTTTCATTGATGATGGTTAATCAGTAGAAATTTGAGCAATTGGTGATTGATATACTTAACAACTTATACTAAATCCTGTTGTCAAACCCATCTTATCTTTGAGAAGAGGACAGAAATATTGAGACGATCAATTGAAAACTGCTATTAAGTGGGCAAAATGTTCAATTATTAACTATCATTGATAACAGTAGTCAAAACCTTATTAGTTCAAAAATCATTAACTTTAATAGATGACCGAAACTTCCCAAACCCTTGAATTACCAACTCATGAAAGTGCGATCGCCCTAGCTGGAGTGGCCGAAGAAAACTTAAAATTCCTCTCTCGTCATACGGGGGCTAACTTAGTCTTACGGGGTCAAGAATTAAGGGTTTATGGACAAGAAAAACCTGTGGAAAGGGTGATGAAAGTCTTGCGATCGCTCAAACCTTATTGGGAAGAAGCAAAAACTATTTCTCGTCCTGATCTAATGACTGCCTTTCAAGCGTTAGACACGGGACGCATGGACGAATATCAGGACTTACAAAAATCCATTTTAGCAACAACCCGTCGAGGGGAAGTCATCCGCGCGAAAACCTTTCGACAAAAACAATATATTAAAGCCATCCAAAAACATGATGTTACTTTTTGTATTGGTCCGGCGGGAACGGGAAAGACTTTTTTAGCTGCTGTTTTAGCTGTTAGGGCGTTATTAAATGATGAATGTGAACGCTTAATTTTAACTCGTCCGGCAGTAGAAGCAGGAGAAAAATTGGGGTTTTTACCTGGTGATTTACAACAAAAAGTTAATCCTTTTTTAAGACCCTTATACGATGCTTTATATGAGTTTATTGATCCGCAAAGAATTCCTGATTTAATGGAAAGAGGACAAATAGAAGTTGCTCCTTTAGCTTATATGAGAGGACGTACTTTAAGCAATGCGTTTGTCATAGTTGATGAGGCACAAAATACCACTCCAGCACAATTAAAAATGGTATTGACTCGTTTGGGGTTTGGCTCAAAAATGGTGGTAACAGGAGACATTACTCAAACCGACTTACCTGGACATCAAGCGTCTGGTTTAGTGGTTGCCACTAAAATTTTAAAGTCAGTGGAGGACATTGCTTTTTGTTACTTTTCTCAAGCAGATGTAGTGCGTCATCCTTTAGTTCAAAAGATTGTGGAAGCTTATGAAAAGGTTGAGAATTAGTTATGATTGATGTCTTTGTTAAAGATTTTCCTAAGTTCAGTGTTCAATAGGATCTTTTTAAGCTAAGCTATAAGCATACCCATACTATTCTCAAAATGAAACTGAACTAATGAACCTGCGTGAGTTTGAGCGTGTCATTTATGAGCGGAATCCTCTGATAGAGGTTGTCTGTCAGTTACGTTTTCCAACTATACTTAAAATTGCTCATCAAGAACCAGTAGAATTTCAAGATGAGATTAGATTCCAGTACCCAATTTTTGAAAGTAATCAACAAAAGATTCCCTCTGAAATTAAGAATGCAGTTCAGCAGTTTGGTATACCTTTACCTGGTGAACAATCTTATAGTTTTAAGTCAGAAGACAAACAATGGGAATTATCTATAACAAAAGATTTTATTGCTTTAAAAACATCTGCCTATCAAAGATATGAGGAATTTGAAAACCGTCTTCGGGAAGCTGTAAAAATTTTTGAACGTATATATAAACCATCTTTTTACACAAGAATTGGACTTAGATATCAAGATTTAATTGTTCCATCTAAATTAAAAATTGATGATGTATGTTGGTCAGATTTAATATCAAAGACAATTTGTGCAGAAATTTATGACCCAGTTCTTGGATCATCCATTCACGGAATCATTAAAAACTTAACTTTAGAAATAGAGTATGGTAAAGTTAATTTTAAACATGGATTGGTGATGGTTAAAGATACGGAAAAATCTGATGAAGAAATGGCTTATTTACTTGATTCAGATTTTTACACAGAAAACAAAATAGAGGGAAATGAAAATGTCTGGAAAATTCTTAAACATTTTAACAAGTCCGCAAGAAACCTTTTCAGATGGAGTATTACAGACTTCCTCCACAAAGCAATGGAACCTAAACCCGTTGACCCCTAACTATGAAACAACATCAATAGAATTACCTTATAAACACAAATTTATTGATAGAGAAACAGGGAAAGAAATTCAATTATATTCCGATGATCTTGTTGTTTCTTCCACTTCTTTATCCTTAACAACTGATGTAACTGAACTTTCACTAAATAGTTTGATTGCGTTACTAAAATGCTGGCTTATTTTGCAACAAATTAAAAATTTTCCAGAAAAAGCTTTACGAGAAGCTGCTGAAGAATTAGAGGGAATTTTTGATTTTTATTCTGACTATTCACCTCCAAGTACTACTAATAAGCTAAAAGCTCAAGTTTTTGAGGCTACAATTATGCCAGCCAGAATTCGGCATCCTATTGTTTTAGACTCATAGATTTTTAAGTGATTGTTTTATGGAAAAACGGCCCATTTATCGACTATCAAAACAAGATTCTTCTCTAAGACAAGGAGAAATATTAACAGAAGTTGTTCAATATATACCGATTATTGATAAATTATCTGAAAGTCCACAAAAATTATCTTTCGAGTCAATTATTCATCCTTACGCAATAATCGTAACACAAGATTGCGACTTAGATTGGGATTATAAGGCCAGAAACGAAAAGGGAGATAAACCCGAAAAACTCCTCAATTCGATTATTTTGTGTGAAATTTCCACAGCAAGAGAAGTTAGAAATACAGATAATATGAATAGTAAAGACTGGAAATTAGTATCTTCTCATCGTCATGAGAGATTCTATTTTTTCGAGAAGATTCCTATTGAACATGATTTAGAACAGGAAGGGTTACCTGAACTAACAGCAGATTTCAAGAAAGTTTTTGGTATAGATTCAGCTAATCTTTACAGTCAAATTAAGATTGGTAGACTTAAAAGAAGAAGTATTTTAGAAAGTCCCTATTTAGAGCATTTTTCAAGAAGATACAATAGCTTTCAGGGAAGAGTAGCATTACCTTCTCAATATGAAAGTGAAAAAGAGGGATAAAATGAAACATATCAAATTAATTCATAATCATTTCTGGACTAACAATTGAAATATAAGGAGACAATAAATAGTCTTTAGCCACTTTCTGCACTATTTCAGGGGTTATTTGATTAATGATGTCAGGAAATTTCTGGTCAAATTCAATCCCTAATCCTAATGTTTCATACCACCCGTATAAATGGGCAACTTCTGCATTAGTTTGTTTACCTAAAGCGTATTGTCCTAATAACTTATTTTTTGTAATTTGTAGTTCTTCTGGGGTTAATTCTACTTTGCATAATCTTTCTGTTTCTTCTTGTAATCCCTCAATAGCAATATTAGTATTATGAGCAGCAGTTCCAATATAAGTAACGAAATGAGAGGGTTGTAAACGAGTGGGGAAAAAGGCAGAAACGTCATAAGCAAGTCCTTTCTTTTCCCTTAATTCTACAAATAAACGACTGGATAAACCATTACCTAAATAGGTACTTAATAGTTTTAAAACAGGATAATCAACATGATCAACACCAACAGTTAAATAACCTAGCATAATGATCGCTTGTTGTGTTGCTTGATGATTGACTATTTTAGAGGGAGAAACTGTTAAAAGAGGAAGGGAATTAAGAGTTAAACTGTCAGAAGGATTTTCCCAAGTTCCAAAATTCTTCTCAATTAATTGGACAGCCTGATCTAAGGTGATATTTCCTGATAAACTAATAATTAAATTATCGGGGCGAAAATGTTGAAAATGACACTTTTGTAAGTCTTCTCTACTAACTTGACAAACGGTTTCTTCTGTGCCTAAAATCGAGCGTCCGTAGGGATGTTTTCCATATATTGTTTCTCGTAAATGTTTAAAAGCAACGTTAAAAGGTTGTTCTTTTTGAGAGCGAATAGTTTGACAAATTAACTGTTTTTCTAGGGCAATTTCTTCTTCTGGAAAAGTAGGCGATCGCAGAATTTCTGCTAATAGATTTAATATCTTCTCAAAGTCTCCTGAAACTGTTTTGATACTCATCATAAAATAATCTGATGCGGTATCTCCTCCTAAACCGGCACCCATTGATTCAATGGCCTCTGCAATGTCAAGAGAGGTCATAGTTTCGGTTCCTTTGGTGATTACAGTTGCTAGTAAGTGAAAAATACCTGCTTTTTCGGGATTTTCCCACAAATTACCCGCTTTTTTCCAGAAAAAACGCCCCGAAACTAAGTCGGCGGTGGGATTTTCTCGAACGATTAAAATGATGCCATTATCTAACTGTAAACGATGGATATATTGGGGGGTAGAAACAAGAGAAGATTTGTGCATTATTGAGTAATTTTTGTTTAATTAATTAGCAGGGTTCCATAATAGTAATCCCATACCGTTTTGGGGACAAATATTGGGCAGCAAGGTCTTGTAATTTTTCTGCACTATATTGTTGAATTAAGCTAGGATAAGTTAGGGCTAATTCAGCATGGGCTAAGGTTTGATAATAACCGTATAATCCTGCTAATTGACTGGGGGTTTCTGTGGAAAAAATGTAGTCATGACAGAGCAATTTTTTAGCTTTGTTTAATTCTGCTATTGGTATCGGTTCTTGTTGTAATTGTCTTAAGTGATCGCAGATAATTTCTTCAACTTGAGACATATTTTGGGGATTTAACCATGCTCCAATGGTAAACAAACTGGAATCTTCTTGCAAGGAAAAAGAACTTTCAATATCCATTACCAGTTGTTTGTCTTCTCGTAATTCTTGGACTAGACGGGATGTTCTACTACCCCCTAAAATAACTGATAATAAGTCTAATCCTAACCCTTCTTCTAATTGATTGATTCCGGGTCCTATCCACCCCATTAATAAGCGTCCTTGGCTTAATCTGGGTGAGTAGATATGATTGCGCCGAATTTCTGTTAGAGGTGGTTCTGAGTTAATTTGATGGGGAGGACATTCCCAAGGCCGACTAAAGTTGGAAAAAGCTTTATCTACTAGGCATAAAGCGGCGTTTTTGTCAATATCTCCCACTACCACCACTGTCATATTTTCGGGTTGGTAATGGGTTCGATGAAAACACCGTAACTGATGGGTTGAATATTGTTTGAGTTGGGTTTCTTGACCCAAAATTGATTTTCCGTAGGGGTGCTGTTGGTATAATGTTTCACAAAGGCTTTGAAAGCAGATCCAATCGGGATTATCATGGGATGAGCGTATTTCTTCTAAAATTACATCCCTTTCTCGTCTAAATTCTTCCTCGGGGATGGCTGCTTGTAGTAAAATTTCCCCTAAATATGGTATCGTTTGCTTCAAGCGATCGCTACCTACAGTCAAGAAAAAATGTGCGTAGTCATGACTGGTAAAAGCGTTGGTTATACCCCCATTTTGTTCTATGATCTCATCAAATTTTCCTGGATGGATTATTTCGCTTCCTTTGAAGATCATATGTTCTAGGAAATGCGCCGTTCCTCCCCACTGTTGAGGTTCAACCCTTGTTCCTGCTTTAATCCAAACATCTACCACAGTTACTGGGGTAACAGAAAGATTCTGATGGACAACCGTTATCCCCTGATCTAGTTTGGTAACGCTAACGGGAAAACCCCGATTTTTGCAACGATGTTCTTCTTGTCTCAATGCCTAAAATGGTTAGGGTTTCTTTAATTTTAGGTTAATTTTAAGTTTTTGTCTGGCTTCCCTGAAGTGAATGTCTGGAAACCTTGACATTTATAATAATCTGAAAAACCGCCGTGCCGTTTTACCTCAGTTTATGACCTGGAAGAACCAGGTGGGTATCGACCGCTTATCGTTTCTGTTTCCGAGTACAAGCTCGGTTTACTACCACGATAGCTGGTTAACGCCCT
>JBFRWO010000103.1:0-5553 GCA_051439625.1 Crocosphaera sp.
CACGCTATCAGAATTATGTTTAAATCCTCGATCAATATCGGCAGAATTAACTAATAAATTTTCGTGAGTAACCATTACCCCTTTGGGATTTCCAGTTGAACCTGATGTATATTGCAGAAAAGCTAAAGAGTTACTGTTAATTTCAGGGTAATACCAATTTTCTGCCAGATTCTCTTCATAATTATCTGTCGTGAACCAGTTAAGTGCGGCTAAATCTGGTGTGTTAATAAAATGTTTGTCAATGTTGTCTAAAATGCTCTGGGTTGTTAAAGCGAATTTAGCTCCAGCATCAGCAACAACAGATTGAACCCTTAATACATTTTGATTGCGTTTAGGAGGATAAAGTGGAATGGGGATCATACCAGCATATATACAACCAAAAAAAGCGCTAATAAATTCAATTCCTGGTGGATACAAGAGCAAAGCTCTCTCTCCAGCAACTCCTAAAGATAGCATTTTTGTCGCAATATTTCTTGCTTGTATATCTAGCTCTTCGTAGGTCAGACTAATTAACTCTATTTCTCCATTTTTCAAAAATGTATAAGCTTTTTGATAAGGTTGGTTCATAGCTCTATGTCTCAGAAGATCCACTATATTTGAGAAAAATTTTATTTTTTCTTTTGTATAAGAATAATGAGATATGTTACTATAACCTATTTTGTGAGATGTAGAAACCATAATATTGGCACCTTATTCTTGTTATTCAAGTACCTGTATAACATTGTGAACCTACCTTTGACTTCAGTTTATTCTCGGATTTTTTTGCAATCTCAGAAAATCATTAAAGTAATTTCACGGCAGTAAAAATACTTTAATGTTTAATAATTTCTTGTAATAAGTATTCTGAAACCTATAGTATATTATGGCTGCCTCCCCTTCTAAAGTAAATCATTTAGAGCTTGCCCAATCAGAGCTTTCTGAAATTAGCGGCAAGCGAACAAAAGAGCTTATTGAATGGCTTCGTGACTATGCTCAAAGACGAATTAATTCTCGTCTGATGGACGAACGAAGATGTATAACACCTAATATCGTTCTAGATTTCGGCAAACAAGGCTTGTTAGGAATGATTGTTCCCGAATCCCAAGGGGTTTTAGGGTTAACCTACCACGATATATTGAAAATAATTGAGCAATGTGCAAGTATAGAACTTAATTTGGCTGTATTTGTTGGCTTAAATAACATTTTAGGAATTTACCCAATTTTGAGTCATGGAACCACAGAGCAAAAGAGAAAGTATTTAAGTTTTCTAGCTCAGGGGAGAGAGTTAGCAGCCTTTGCTCTGACAGAACCTGGAGCAGGTTCAAATCCAAGAGGAATTAAGACTCAAGCTATCCCTGATGGTAAAGGAGGTTGGCTGCTTAGTGGGACTAAGATTTGGAGTGGTTCAGCATCTTGGTCAAGTGTGATTAATGTCTTTGCTCAGGTTTTTGATGAACAGGGAAAATCTTTGGGAGTGACCGCCTTTGCAATTCCAGAAAATGCTAAAGGACTCAAACAAGGCCATGAATTTCTAACAATGGGGATGCGAGGAATGGTTCAGAATGCTATCCATTTTGACCAGGTTCCTGTAAGTCCCGAGAATATATTGGGAGAAATTGGTAATGGGTTTGAAGTCGGTCAGGATGCGATGCGATTGGGGAGATTAGCGATCTCAGCCTTGTGTGTTGGGGGAATGAAACGTTGCGCTCAGTTAATGTTGCGCTATGCTAGTCGTCGCTCTCTGGGAATCGATAAGTTAATCGATAAACCGATTACCCTCGAGCGTTTGAGTGATTTAACAGCAGCAATAGGTGCCGTTGAATGTTTAGTCAAAACTATTTCTCAATGGTTAGACCAAGATATACCCGTTCCTGAAGAAGCTTTCTTGACGGCCAAAATTATTGCCCCCGAATTAATGTGGCAAGCAGCCGATCAATTGATTCAGCTTTTAGGGGGACGCGGATATATAGAGTCCAATATTGCCCCTCAAATTCTCAGAGATGCGCGAGTCATCCGAATCTTTGAAGGTCCCACGGAAACCCTACAAGCACGATTAGGAGTTCTAGCTTTATATTATGCTCCTAAACTATGCTCATCTCTTAATGAGTTGTTGGGGGTATCCAACATTAATATTGAGTTAAACAAAGCGGTTGACTTTTGCAAGGCTCAAATTAATACACAAAATTTATCTAAGGAAGATAAGCAAGCTTTACGTCAAACCTATCAGCAAAAATTAGGTGATTTAGTTTCCTGGGCATTTATGTTGGCTTGTTTACAACAGTCAAATCGAAACGAGTCAACAGATGAACAAAAACGAGTAGAGAAATGGACAGAAGAACATTTTCGAGCAAAACTATCTACTATTCTTCAAGAATCTCCCCTAAAATCAACTCTATTGTCTGAAACTCAAGTTGAAAGTTTGGTCGAAAAATACATAGAAACTATTGGTGATGTTGAGCAAACTTTACCAGGAGAAAATACTGAACTTGATGAATATCTGTTAAAGTATTAATGCCCGTGAAATTTACAAAGTTACTGGATAACCAATGACCAGTCAAAATTCAGAAAAACCACCCGATAAGTCACAGATTCAGGCTTGGTTAATCTCTCAGTTAGCTCAGAAGCTTGAAATTGATGCTAATCAAATTGATATCACTTTACCTTTTGAAAGTTATGGCCTAGATTCCGAATCAGCAGTTGTTCTGAGTGGGGAACTTCAAGACTTGCTTAAATGCGATTTAGAGCCGACACTTTTATTCGATTACCCAACCATTGAAGCAGTGGCTGATTATATCGTTAAAGATTAAGTAAAGTAAAAAATGTTATTTATCAGTAAATTTAGGGAAACATAGTGAAGTAAGACTGAATCCTACGGAGAGTGAAACAACTGTGGAACCTATCGCAATCATTGGTATAGGCTGTCGCTTCCCATTTGCCGAGAATCCAGAAGAATACTGGCACTTATTGTCTAATGGTATTGATGGAATTAAAGAGGTTCCCTCAAATCGTTGGGACACAAAATTGCTGTACAGCGAAAGGCCAGTAACACCAGGCAAAATGAATACAAAGTGGGGAGGGTTTCTCGAACAAGTAGATGGCTTCGATGCTGAGTTTTTTGGCATTTCCCCCCGTGAAGCCGAATATATTGATCCCCAACAAAGATTATTATTAGAAGTTTCTTGGGAAGCACTAGAAAATGGGGGTATTATTCCTCAAACACTAGCTTCAAGTCAAACGGGAGTGTTTGTCGGAATCAGTAACAATGACTATGCTCGATTAACGTTGCCAAATATCTCCGAAATTAGTGCTTATAGCGGTACAGGAAACGCTCTTTGTATTGCAGCCAACCGTTTATCTTACTTTTTAAACTTAAAAGGCCCTAGTTTCGCCATAGATACGGCTTGCTCTTCATCTCTTGTAGCAGTCCACTATGCTTGTCAAAGTTTGCGCCTCCAAGAATCAGAATTGTGTTTAGCTGGTGGTGTTAATCTCATATTATCTCCAGAATTCAGTATTACCTTTTCCCAAGCGCGGATGATGGCATCCGATGGTCGTTGTAAAACCTTTGATGCCAAAGCTGATGGTTTTGTACGGGGTGAAGGGTGTGGGATGGTCGTTCTTAAACGCCTTTCAGATGCGCTACGGGATGGCAACAATATCCAGGGCGTTGTTATAGGCTCGGCCGTGAATCAAGACGGTTTAACAAATGGAATAACCGCTCCCAACGGACCCTCTCAACAGGCAGTAATTCGTCAAGCCTTAAAAAATGCCGAAGTCAAAGCCAATCAAATTAGCTATGTAGAAGCTCACGGAACTGGAACACCTTTAGGAGATCCTCAAGAATTTAGCTCATTAAAGCGAGTTTTAAGCGAAGATCGTCAGAACGATCAACCTTGCTGGATAGGTTCAGTGAAAACGAATATTGGTCATTTAGAACCGGCCGCAGGGATTGCGGGTTTAATCAAAGTAGTGTTATCCCTACAGCATCAAGAAATCCCCCCACATCTTCATTTACAAAAACTAAATCCTTATATTTCTCTAGAAGGGACTCCTTTTGCTATTCCTACTCAATGTCAACCTTGGAAACCATTAAAAGAGAAACGTCTAGCAGGTGTCAGTTCTTTCGGGTTTGGAGGAACAAATAGTCATGTAATTGTTGAAGAAGCCCCCCCAAATCTAGAACCGGAAAAGAATCAAGATTCGTCTTTAGACCGACCTTATCATCTTTTAACCCTCTCCGCTAAAACTGAACCCGCCTTATTAGAGGTGGCAAGTCGTTATCAAGAGTATTTGACATCTAATCCCGATGTTTCAGTAGCTGATGTTTGCTTTAGTGCCAATACAGGGCGATCGCAATTTACCCAGAAATTAGCAGTCATAGCTGATTCTAGAAAACAATTACAAGGTCATCTTCAGGATTTTACAGAAGGGAAAGAAAATCCTAGTTATATTCAAGGTAAATTTAGCCAACGTCAAATCCCTAAAATCGCTTTTCTGTTCACAGGACAAGGTTCACAATATGTAGGGATGGGAAAAGAACTTTACGAAACGCAACCCATTTTTCGCTCTGTTATTGAACAATGTCATGAAATATTAAGTCCCCATCTATCGAAACCACTCTTAGAAGTTATCTATGGAGAAGAGGGTGATGTTTCCCTGATTAATCAAACTGCCTACACCCAACCAGCTTTATTTGCCATTGAATACGCTTTGTGTAAATTATGGCAATCTTGGAGGATTAATCCTGACGTAGTTATGGGTCACAGTATAGGAGAATATACAGCAGCCTGTGTAGCAGGGGTGTTCAGTGTAGAAGACGGACTCAAATTAATTGCCCATAGAGGCAGATTGATGCAGCAACTGCCCTCTGGGGGCAAAATGGTGGCTCTGATGGCATCAGCAGAACAAATCAGAGAAATGCTAACACCGTACAATAATAAAGTTTCCTTAGCAGCGATAAACGGACCCCAAAGTGTGGTCATTTCGGGAGAAGGAGAAGCAATTACAGAAATTTGTCAACAACTAGAAAATCAAGGGATTAAGACTAAACAATTACGAGTATCCCACGCCTTCCACTCCCCGTTGATGGAACCAATGTTGACAGAATTTACCGAAGTTGCCCAAGAAATAACCTACAATTCACCACAGATATCCATTATTTCTAACGTTACAGGCCAACAGGCAGATGAAACCATTGCCACCCCTGAATATTGGGTACGCCACGTTAGAGAAGCGGTTAGATTTGCCCAGAGCATGGAAACATTACATCAGCAGGGTTATAAAGTATTTTTGGAAATAGGCCCCAAACCCATTTTATTAGGGATGGGTCGTCAATGTTTCCCAGAAGAGGGAGAGATTTGGTTACCAAGTTTGCGTCCCAAGCAACCAGACTGGCAACAAATGCTCAAAAGTTTAGGACAACTTTATGTACAAGGAGCGAAAATAGATTGGTTGGGGTTTGAGAAAGATTATAATCATCAGAGAGTTGTTTTACCCACTTATCCATTTCAAAGAAAACGTTATTGGCTAGAAACAGAGAATCAAAAAACTCAAAACACAGACTCTGTATCATTG
>JBFRWO010000104.1:0-5838 GCA_051439625.1 Crocosphaera sp.
TTCCTTAGAATTGATAAATTAGCCCTATTTGTCAGCCAATTTTATTGACTGATACAGAGCCGATATTTTTCTATTTTAGTTTAGCGTATATTTTACGCTAACAAGTTCCTTTTTGTCCAAAGTCCAAGATTAATGCTCTTAGAACTTGAAAAAGCAAAGAAATTAGCTAAATTCCATTGCTTGGATATAGCAAAGACAGAAGCTTTGTTACAAGCGATAGAAACCGTGTTTCAAGTTTCTATATCTGAGAAGTACAAAATAATTTTTTATTTGGCTACAACTGGTACATATTCAGCAGAGGATATTGCTAAGACATTTAATCATAGTCCGAAAAATATCAATTCTGATTTTAATAAGAATTTAGGGCAGTATCTTAAGCTATATTTTGAGTTAGAAGATAACGAGCGAGTAGGAATTACTTCTTTAAGACGATGGATGTTTAAACAAGGATATTTTCAAGATCCTGTTTTGGAAAACATAGAAGTTGAACCCAACATCTTCACAGAGTGATGAATAGGTGGGCAATATTAATAAGAAACTGACAAACCTTAGCCAGAAAGCATATATCACCCACCCTAAAACTATAATTTTTCTATCTTTTAACCAAATTGTTTTTCAATCTCAATTTCAAGATCAAACAACATTTGTAAAGACTGTAAACATTTCTGTCTTGCTTCTATATCTTGTTGGGCGCGCAGTTGGACCATAGGTTCATGCAATATTTTATTAACAATACCTCTGGTTAAAGCTTCAATCACCTCTTGGTGTTTCTCCGCAAACTCCGTTCCTAAACGGGATAAGGCTTTTTCTAATTCTTGTTCACGAATACCCTCTACTTTCGTTCTCAAACAGCTAATAGTAGGGACCGTCTCCAAAGAACGCCACCACAACTCAAACGCTTCCACTTCCTCTTCTAGTAACCCTTCAGCTTCCAAGGCCATTTGACGACGACTGGCATGATTTTGCGCCACCACAGCCTTTAAATCATCCACATTATAAGCTTCTACCATTTCCATATCTTGGACGTTGGTAGCCACATTTCGAGGCACAGAGATATCAAATAACATTAACCCTTGTTCAACGGATACCACTTCTTTAAGGTTGTCTTGATGTAGGATAGGTTTCGTTGCTCCTGTGCTAGTAAACACCATATGAGAGTTACCCACAACTGTCATCATCTCATCCAAAGAAACCAGGGTTAACTCAGCTTGAGGGAATTTTTTGGACAACTCCTCGGCACGACGCTGGGAACGGTTAACAATAGTGATAGCAGTCGCTCCTTTGGCCACAAGATGCTTGACTAGTAAACAAGCCATTTTCCCTGCACCAATAATACTAATGTTACGGGAAGCTAGGTCATCCACTTTGGTTACAGCTAATTCTACCGCAGCCGAACTAATGGATACCGCACCGGTGCCGATATTGGTTTCACTGCGGACCCTTTTTCCTGCTGTGATTGCTTGTTTAAAGAGGCGATCGAGTAATCGGCCAATACCTTTGTACTTTTGGGATAATTTATGGGTGGTTTTCACCTGGGCTAAAATTTGCCCTTCCCCTAAGACTAAACTTTCCAACCCGGCGGCCACCCTTAAGAGATGACGCACTGCGTCTTGATGAAGCAGGGTAAATAAATAGCGACGGAGATAGGTGAGGGGAATGTGACCGGTTTCCGATAAGAATTGAGTAATTTCTACCACACCCTTTTCTGTGTCTGTCACCACCGCATAAATTTCTAAACGGTTACAGGTGCTAATGACAGCAACTTCCTCAATATGAGGATAACCCTTTAAATGGTGTAAGGCTTCTTCGATTTTAGCCTCTTGAATACTTAATTTTTCTCGGACTTCAACTGGGGCAGTTTTGTGACTGAGGCCCACCACTGCAATGTTCATGAGTTCTCCTACAAGGGTGTCAGCTTACGTTAATCGAAAATGGAATAAGTGCTACTGTTTCTAATTTTTGCAATTTAGATCCAATTTGTCCCAATCACAAAGACTTTGATAAGAATCTTTATAAAACTTCAAAAAAGTGAGTTAATTTTGAGAAAGTAACACTCGGACATATGATTGTCCGTTGTCAATAATAACAGTTATCAGTTGTCAGTTATCAGTTACCAGTTTTTATTTCATATTCAGGTTAGAGAGCATCCTGCTCACACTCCCATCTCCCCGTCTCCCCGTCACCGAATAATTAATAATCAACAATTATTAATTGCTGAAACCGTCTCCCTACACTCCTAAAACTTAACCTTAACTGTTAGACAGCACCTGACGGTTACGCCACCAAGCGAGCAAGGTACTAGCAATAAAGATACTGGAATAAGAACCAGCAATAAACCCTAAAATTAAGGCTAGGGAAAAATATTTCAAAGTTTCTCCACCGAATAAGAAAATACCAATCAGAGGTAATAAAGTTGTAATTGTGGTATTAATAGAACGAGTCAAACTTTGATTAACAGAATTTTCCACAATCTCGTTAATAGAAAGTTCTTCAATATATTTATCTGTATTTTCTCGAATGCGATCGTAAATGACCACAGTATCGTTAACAGAAAAGCCAATAATAGTTAATAAAGCCACTAAAAATAAACTATCCACTTCCACGCCAGCAACTAATCCTAAAACAGCAAAAACCCCTGCTGTAATTAAGACATCGTGGAGTAAAGCAACGATCGCAAATAAAGCATAATCGAACTTAAAGCGAACACTAAGATAGACAATAATACCGAAAAAAGAAACTAATAAGGCTAAAATTCCTGACTCAAATAATTCCTTCCCAATGGTTGGACCTACGGTATCAATTTGAATAGTTTCGGGATCAAAATCACCTATTTTTTCGTTTAATTCTTGTTGCAATTGTGTCCTTTCATCCACATCTAAATTTTTGGTACGAATGGAAAGAATAGTTCCTTCTAATACTTGAATAGTGCTGTTTCCTAACTCTTTTTCTGTGAGAATATTGCGGACTTCTCCCACATCGATCGCTTGCTCGCAACTGTCTTCAACTCCACAAGCTAATTGTAACTGTAAACGAGTTCCCCCAATAAAGTCTAAACCGGGTCTTAATGGGGCTTGAAAGGTAGAATAAGAAATGATCATAGCAATAATTCCACCCAAAATAATTAAGGCAGAAATTGACCACCATAACCGTTCCCATTTAATAAGATGTAAGCGCATTTTTTCTGTTAAATAACATCAATAATTGAACAATAATAAGAAATAGTCTTGTGTCTAAGTCTTACTAACTTTGGGTAAATTAGGACAGAATAATTGTGGTTTTTTGCGAACTGTGGGCAGTCCTAACACCGTCACTAATAAGAAAGTTCGAGTACAAGTTAAGGCCGTAAACATACTCACCAAAACACCGATCGCTAAGGTTAAAGCAAACCCTTTAACTAACCCAGATCCTAGACCAAATAAAGCACCACAAGCGATCAACGTGGTGACATTACTATCTAAAATACTAGAAAAAGCTCGATAAAATCCCGATTCTACCCCACTATACAAAGTTTTGCCACCCCGTAACTCTTCACGGGTGCGTTCAAAAATCAACACATTCGCATCCACTGCCATACCAATACTGAGGATAAAGCCGGCAATACCAGGAAGAGTTAAAGTAACGCCAATCAAAGAATAACAAGCTAAAGTTAAGAGAGTATAGACACCGAGAGCTAAATCAGCAATTAACCCAGGTAAGCGATAATAAACCCCCATAAAGATTAAAACTAACACTAAACCAGCCACAGCAGCATAGATACTGCGTTGGATACTATCGCGTCCCAAAGTTGCCCCAACAGTACGATTTTCCACCACTTCCACAGGGAAAGGTAAAGAACCACCCCGTAACTGTACGGCTAATTCGTTGGCAGTGTCTACGGTAAAATTCCCTGTAATGACTGCACTGCCTCCAGTAATACCAGTAGCAGCAAATTGAGCGCCCACTACAGGCGCACTAATCAAAACATCATCTAAGAAGATCCCGATACTGCGACCGGTTCCAGCAATGTTTTTGGTTAGTTCAGCGAACTTTGTGCCTCCTTCGTTGTCAAAGTCGATAATGACCTCCCATTCTGTTCCTTGGGTTGGGCCATAACGAGCATTATCCAAATTTTTACCGGATAACCCGACGGACTCGAACAACTCTAAAATTATTTGGTCAGATGCTTTGATAGACTCGGTTAACTCAGTAATACGTTCTTCTTCTTCAGGGGTGGTATCTCCCAGTCTCAGGGCGTTTAATTCCAGTTCGTTTTCCTGTCTGAGTCTAAATTCAACGGGTAGTTGTCCTTCTGTCCCTTGGCGTTGTTGACGAAATTCTAATTGTGCAGTTCCCCCTAATACCCGTTCCGCTTGTTCGGGATCGGTAACACCGGGCAACTGTACCACAATTTTATCTTGTCCCAAGGTTTGCACAACGGGTTCAGCGACTCCTAAACCATTAACCCTATTTTCGAGAACTGTTTTCGCTGCTTCTAAGTCTTCTTGGGAGATGGTTGTAACTTCTTCGGTGGGTTGGAGTTGAATGGTTAACTGGGCCCCACCCCTCAAGTCTAAACCGAGTTGTAAGGGAATAACATTGAGAAGGGCGATCGCACCGATAACCAAGGCAATAATAAAACCGATCAACAAACGTCTTTGTTTCATACTATTTGTTTATGTAAGGGGTCAGGACTAGGGGACTGGGGGACTGGGAGACGGGGAGATAGGGGGACTGGGGGACTGGGAGACGGGGAGATAGGGGAGCAAAATATTAATATTGTTTCTAGTCTTCCCACCCTTTCCACACTTCCCACACTTCCCACCCTTCCCACCCTTCCCACACTTCCCACACTTCCCACACTTCCCACACTTCCCACACTCTAAATATGCAGTGTCATCAACTTATCCACTGCTTCAGCTATTTGGGGAGGCTGTACAATGGTTAATCTTTCTAACATTCCATTGTAAGGGGTGGGAATGTCTTGGGAGGATAAACGAATGACCGGAGCATCTAATTCGTCGAAAAAGTTATCATTAATTAAAGCAATTAATTCGGCAGCAATACCGCCAGTTTTCATACATTCTTCAACAATGATCACTCGGTGGGTTTTGCGGATAGAGTCCCCAATGGTTTGTAAATCAAAGGGTTTAAGGGAAATTAAATCAATAATTTCGGGATCATACCCTTGTGCTTCCATTTCTTTGAGGGCCTGTAAGCAATGATGACGCATTCTTGAATAGGTGAGAATGGTGACATCTTTCCCTTTTCTGACTATTTCTGCTTTGTCTAAGGGGACAATATATTCATTATCGGGAAGGGTTTCTTTGAGGTTGTAGAGTAAAACGTGTTCAAAGAAAAGGACGGGGTTTTCATCGCGAATGGCTGCTTTGAGTAGTCCTTTGGCGTTATAAGGGGTGGAACAGGCGACAATTTTTAAGCCAGGAACGGCGTGAAAATAAGCTTCTAACCGTTGGGAATGTTCGGCCCCTAACTGTCTGCCTACTCCTCCAGGTCCACGTATGACCATAGGGATTTTAAAGTTTCCCCCAGAAGTATAGCGCAACATTCCGGCATTATTGGCAATTTGGTTGAAGGCCAATAATAAAAAGCCCATATTCATCCCTTCAATGATAGGCCGTAACCCTGTCATTGCTGCCCCGACTGCCATTCCGGTAAAGCTATTTTCTGCGATCGGGGTATCGAGAACCCGCAAGTCTCCGTATTTTTTGCAGAGATCCTTGGTTACTTTATAGGAACCGCCATAATGTCCTACATCTTCCCCTAAGACAAATACTGTGTCGTCTCGTCCCATTTCTTCATCAATGGCCTGACGTAGCGCATTAAATAATAAAGTTTCTG
>JBFRWO010000105.1:0-14588 GCA_051439625.1 Crocosphaera sp.
GCAGGAAAACTCGTCCATGCAGGAAGCGATCGCTTAGCAGGGTCCACCCACTCCTTAGTCGACTTCAACCGCACCGGGGTTCCTTTACTAGAAATTGTCTCAGAACCGGATATCAGAACCGGACAAGAAGCAGCCGAATACGCCCAAGAATTACGCCGTATGGTGCGTTATTTAGGGATTAGCGATGGTAATATGCAGGAGGGTTCTCTGCGCTGCGATGTCAACATTTCTGTGCGTCCTGTAGGACAAAAAGAGTTCGGAACTAAGGTGGAAATCAAAAATATGAACTCGTTCAGCGCGATCCAAAAAGCGATCGAGTATGAGATTGAAAGACAAATAGAAGCAGTAGAAAACGGCGATCCCATCTATCAAGAAACCCGTTTATGGGATGAAAGCAACCAATCAACCATTTCTATGCGGAAAAAAGAGGGATCTAGCGACTATCGTTATTTTCCTGAACCGGATCTCCCTCCTATAGAAGTCTCTGAGGAACGCTTAAACGCCTGGAAACAAGAATTACCGGAACTTCCGGCCCAAAAACGGAAACGTTATGAAGAGGAGTTAGGGTTGTCTGCTTATGATGCGCGGGTACTGACTGACGATCGCGAGGTAGCTGAATATTACGAAGCTGCGGTTAACAGTGGGGCCGATGCGAAGTTAGTTGCCAACTGGGTGACACAAGATATTGCAGCTTATCTCAATAATAATAAGTTAAGTATCACCGAAATTGCCCTTAAATCAGATAGTTTAGGGGAGTTAGTGCAACTGATTGAAAAAGGAACTATTAGCGGTAAAATTGCTAAAGAAATTCTCCCAGAATTGTTAGAAAAAGGTGGATCACCTAAAGCAATTGTAGAAAGTAAAGGAATGACCCAAATTTCTGATCCTGGGGAAATTGAAAAAGTGATTACCGCGTTGATGGAAGCTAACCCTTCAGAAGTGGAAAAATACCGAGGAGGGAAGAAAAAGTTAAAAGGTTTCTTTGTGGGACAAGTAATGAAACAAACTGGGGGACGTGCTGATCCAAAATTAACCAATCAATTAGTTGAAAAACTCTTGAACGGATAAATTGAAAATGTAGAATGTAGAATTAAGAATTATTCTTTTTTTCTACATTTACTACCCATGTAATGTAATTATTCATTGTTAATTGTTAATGACTAAACCAATAATTCTTGTCTAACTTCTTTAACTACTTCACTAATTTCTTGTAAAGTTGGTTGTTCGGGATCTGTTTTTAAATTTTCTGATTCTTGTAAAAATTCATCTATATTAACTGTTGAATTCATTTTCTTCTCTAAAATAATTGACTCTTCTGTTAAAGATATCTCATACTCTGTAAAAGGTTGAAGTTGTTGTAAAATTTCATCAGGTATTTCTAGTTTTCCTTCGCTGTTAACTCTAGCAATTAACTTAATAGTCATGTTAGTTTCCTCAAATAATTGATATTTAAAAAATAAGATCCAAGGTTAAAAGTTTAGCTTGTTTATTTTCCAAAGTTGCTATTAATAATTGATTCTCATTTAACCCTGTTATAGCTGTAATTTCTATTCCTAAGTCCATTTTTCCTCTGTAGTTTCCGTATCTATCTAATAGTAACAACTTTCCCGTAGTTTCTGCTAACCCATAACCCCAAGCTTCACCTATAATAAAATCAGGTATAAATTCCAAAGGGATTCTTGTTATATTTAAAGGATTAAGTTTGATTAAAATTCCGTAATTTGGCTTGACATTTTCAACCCCAAATAGTTCGTAAGGGTTAGTTTTATTGGATGTTAACTCTGAGATTAATAAGGGAACAGAAAACCCCTTAATAAATTTTACTCGACGGTTAAATAAATAGAGATAAGTTCGTTTATTTCCTTGGGAAAGACGGGGAAAATTTGCCATTCCTTAACGTTTATCTAGAGGTATTAATTGAGAAGGGAAAGGACAAGTTTTAGGAGAGTTGAGAAGGGATAAAGTTTTCAAATTAAAAACTTTAAATTCAGCAGAAATTTTATCATTATCGGATTTAGAAATAGTTGCTAACCAATGTCCTTGAAAATCACAAGAAAATTTTAAATCTTTGCTTTCTAGTTGTAAACAAGGTTCCAGTTTTTTAAATGGTGTATTTTCTGAAAAATAATGAAAGTAATATTGACAAGTTTCTTCTTGTTTTTCTTGGGTTAAAACTAAACATCCTTGAGAGAGTAATTTTAGTGAAGTTATAGAATTATTAAAGTTAATTGTCTCTATTTTCTTAGATTCCTTAGATAGTTTAATGAGTTGATTTTCACTAGCTAAATAAATATTATCGTTATTATTAATTATAAAATTAATCTTATTAGAATCAGTTATCTCAATAAAGTTATTCTTTTGAAGAGTTAAATCTGATATATTAGTTGATGTAAATAATTTAATATTTTCTCGATTAATATTCAATCTTTCTTTAGCTATATTAATAGCTTCTAACATTTTTTGTGCAGACAAAAATCGTCTTTGAGGTAACTTTTCTAAGGCTTTAATAATAATATTTTGTAAAGGTTTAGGAACCTTATCAGGTATATTAATTCTTTGGTTAAGATGTGATAACATTAAATCCCCAGGCAATCCAGAAAAAGGTCTTTCTCCTATAATTAATTCATAGAGAAGAATGCCCACAGAATAGATATCACAAGCGTAAGAATATTTGCCATAAAATCGCTCAGGTGCCATATAAGCAGGGGAACCAGTATAACCACTTGCTCCCTTATTATTACTACTATGTTCAGCAATTTTAGCAATGCCAAAATCTGTTACTTTTGCCACCCATTTATCTGTGGTTAAACTTAAGAGAATATTTTCGGGTTTAATATCACAATGAATAATATTTTTTTTATGAGCTTGTTCTAATGCTGCTAAAATATCAATCACTAAATCAAGACATAATCTTAAACTTAAATCAGCCGGAAAATTCATTAAATCGCGAAGGGTTCCTCCTTCACAATAATCCATGACTAAATAACGACCTTGACCATGATATTCAATCCCTTTACAAGCAACAATATTCGGATGACGTAAACTAATTAAACAAGAAAATTCCCGTAAAAAACGATTAGTGGGAAACCCTTTTGGTAAACTTTTAAGGGCGACAAAATTCCCTGTTTTACGAGAAATAGCAAAATAAACCCGGCCAAATTGTCCTTGGCCAATCTGCCCTAAGATACGATATTTAGAACGATAACTAAGATATTTAATCATCGCAAATATAACTCTACTTCTGTTTGCAAAATACGGACATCATACCGCCATAAATAATTTTGTCCTAATAGTCCCTGAGTATATCTGGGTAAAACAGCAACTTCTAAATTCTCTGCTTTAGCTTGTTGAATAGAAACAGAACGAACATAACCTATGGGTACATTTGTTACGCTACCATCGGCAACACGAAGGGGTTGATTGCCAATAAAAACAATGTTTAACGATCTTGCAATGTCCTCGGGGATACAGATTATTCCGGCTCCTGTATCCAAGATCATATCACAGGAAATCGAATCATTGAACATAACTGCAATCACGGGAGTTCCTCCAGTCCGATACTTAATCGGAACTCGAATTATACGCGCTGCTTCTTGTTTTTCTCGTTCAATTTTCCTTTCTATCTCTGCAATTTTGACCTGTAATTTTTGATAGTTGAAGCGGTTTCCTTGTTCGAGGGATAAACTAACAGCGCGACGATAATTACTGATAGCTTCCTCCCAATCTTTCATCCCTCGATAAATATCGCCTCGAACCCGATAACATTCTGAGTTTTCAGGGTTAAGATACAAGGCATAAGCTAAGTCTTGAAAAGCCGAGTCCAAGTCATTGAGTTGTTGATAACCTTGGCTGCGTAAACAATAGATTTCTGAGAGATCGCCCCATTTTGTCTCTAATAAAGCAGAAAAATCGGCGATCGCCCCTTCAGCATCGTTCAACCAAAGGCGTATTTGTCCCCGTTGTAGCCGTAAGTTGAGGTCATCGGGGCATAATTGCAAAGCCAGGGAGATATCAGCCAATGCTGCGCTATAATTGCCCTGTTTAGCTTGGAATAAAGCCCTTTGTGCCAAAGCTTCTGCATTTTTGGGGTCGAGGTTGAGTAACCAGTTAAGGTTGTCTAGGATTGAGGGATCATCGCCATTTTCGGCATCAATACTGATTTTTTGCAAAAATGCCTGAGATTCTTGTAAAGATTTTTGCTGATTGGGGATAAATTGGGGTCCTAATGCTTTAAGCTTCTCTAGACAAGTTTCTGCTTGTGTTTTATCCCCTTGATCTAGATAAAAATGGGCTGCTTGTTTGTAGGCGGCGATCGCCCCTTTTTTGTCTCCTAGTTGAGTACAAGCGTTGCCTAAGAGTTGATATCCTGGGGCAAAGGTGGGGTTTAACTGCACAGATAATTGCGCGCTGGTCATGGCTTCCCCAAAACGCTGTAAATTGAGTAAAGCTAGGGCTTTAGCATACCATAGTTTAGCTTGCGAGGGATCGGTGTGTAAGAGGGGATCTAATTTGGCGATCGCTGCTTCATAGTAACCCAATTTGATATCTTGTAAGGCTTGTTGATAACTCATTTTTTATTTTTCAAAAAATGCTATTTTCTCAAGTTTAAATCATCACTTTGGGATTATTTTTATCGGATATAAATTGTGTCATGTTTTCAAATTTTCTAAGTTCTCCTTGTCTAATTGTTAAAATTTGTGGCTCTTTTTCTATCCATTGATCGTTAAAAGAAAGAATGACAGATTCTAAATTACTTTTATCTAATTCCTCTGTGATTTCATCAAAATATCCCAAAGTAATATGAGCCGTTAAATGATATTGTTGTTCTATTCCTAAGCCTATTAATTCTTGATTTTGATAAATACTACGTCTTAATTGATAAATTTTGTCATAAGATAATTCATTGCAAGGAACTAAACCTACAACTAAAGCACGAGGAAATACTAATAGTCCTAAAATTTGCCATTGACTCACACCTTTTTCTAAGTCAATTTTTTGATAGGTTTCAAAACTGTCAGTAATCGCTTTTTTGAGTTTATTATCGAAGTTTTGATCTGAGTTAACTGCATTACGATAATTATCTTCCCAAATTAAGTCAGCAAGGGTCAAATGAAAACTTTCTGGGGGAACAGGAATTAATAAATTTGGCTCAATTTTTTCGATTAATTGTTGTTGAATTAGGGTTAACTGCTCATAGAATGGTTCGTTAGTGCTACCATCTTGATAAGGGGGAGTTAGGACGGTATAACCTGGAAAAGACACAGGTTGTTTCTGTTGAAATTTAGGAGATTTTTGGATATTCTTAAGTTGATTTTGATAACTGGTGGGTAAAGTAAGGGAAGCTACCCGGTTGACGTACATTTGATAGGTTTCGTCCAACTTAATCGCCTCTCATTTTGTCACAATACTTATCCTTTTATTTTGCCCGATTTTGTCACAATTTTTTATAAAGATTTATTGACTTTAATTATGGCAGTTTATTTCTTTTGGGGAGAGGATGACTTTGCGATCGCTCAACGGGTACAACGGTTAAAAGATAGTATACTCGATCCTAACTGGATACAGTTTAATTATCAGCAAATTTCGGGAGAAGAACCCAATAGTACCATAGACGCATTAAACGAAGCTATGACCCCTGTATTTGGTATGGGAGGGAGATTAGTTTGGGTGGTGAATACCTCTATTTGTCAACAGTGTCCGGAAGAGATTTTAACACAATTACAGCGTATTTTACCAGCGATTCCTGATAGTTCTCATTTATTATTTACTACTAGCAAGAAACCAGACAAACGTTTAAAATCAAGTAAATTAATCGAACAATATGCAGAGGTTAAAGAATATTCTCCTATTTCTCCCTGGAAAACAGATGAATTAATCAAAAAAGTGAAAGAAGTTGCCCAAGAAATCGGCGTTAAATTAACACCAGCAGCAGTAGAATTATTAGCAGAGTCTGTGGGCAATAATAGCAGACAATTATGGAACGAACTAGAAAAATTACAGCTTTATGGACAACAAGAAAATCAACCCTTAGATGAAACAATTATTGCTACTTTAGTCAATGCAAACGCTCAAAATAGTTTACAATTAGCCCAAGCAATTCGTAAAGGAAATCAAGCAGAAGCATTACAATTAATAGATGAATTATTATCAAGAAATGAACCAGCATTAAGAATTGTTGCTACTTTAGTCGGCCAGTTTAGGACTTGGACTATTATTCAATTAAAACTAGAAGCAGGGGAAAGCGATAATAAACTAATCGCTAAAGCTGCTGATATTCCTAACCCCAATCGTCTTTATTTTTTACGTAAAGAATTACGGGGAATTTCTGGGAAAAGCTTATTACAAACTCTGCCCATTTTACTAGAACTAGAAACTCGTTTAAAACGAGGTCATAACCCATTAGAAACACTACAGATCAAAACAATAGAATTATGTCAATTGTTTAACTAAGAATGTGATAATTATTTAAAATTAAGATATAGTTAATTTTAATAAAAATGGTCTAGTAGGGGTATAATGAAAGTGAAAACTCAAGGCAATGAATGAGTTGTTTCGATTTGTTAACTATTTAAGGAATCATTATGGCCAAAGAGAAAGTTATTCAATTTTTAGGTGAGGCTGCAAAAAATCAAGGTCTCAAAGATAAATTACAAACCGTCAAAAGTCAAGATGAATTAACCTCATTAGCGAAAGAAGAAGGGTTTGACTTTTCGTCTGAACACATCGATGAAGCTTTAGACGAATTAAAACAACAACCTGGTTTTTTTGGTAAATTAGCTGAAGCGATCGCCGAAGTATTTAGTCCCGATCATGATAATACTCCTCCTTCTATTGGAGTACAACCCTATAGTAGTGATAGCTAACTAGAATTCATAGGAACCATCCCATTTTTGTAGAAAAATCATCCTTGGAGTTTGACGGAGGGACTGGGAGAGGGGGAGACGGGGGGTAAATTTATCCGATAAACTATTTAAACCCTATGGGGTCTTATAAAGGATAAGAAAGCAATTTTGGGATGTTACGAATTAATAATTAATTGAGAACAGATAAAAATCATGATTGTTTATTAACAATTAAGTGGTTTTTCTGTTCTTTTTCTTTGCAAAAATCGTCCGATTTCTCCTATCCATAAGACGATAGAAGTTCCTAAAATAATCCCTAACCAATCTCTCCCAGAAAGAGGAACAGTTCTAAATATTTTACCCCCCCATTCAACAATACAAATTTGTCCTAAAAAGATTACAGTGACAATAGCAAGAAAGGCTTTATTTTGCCCTAAACCTTGCCAAAACCATTGTTGTCTTCCAAAGCAACGAGTATTAAATAAGTTCCAAAATTGGATAAACACAAAAACAGCAAAAAAGATAGAAAGTTCATAATTATTCACACTTCCATCTCTCTCTAAATAAGCTAAAAATACCATTAAAAATAGTAGAAAAATTAAGCCTTTTCCAGCAATAATTTTTAACATTTCAGGAGAAATAATAAAATCTTGAGGGTGTCTAGGTGGTTTTTTCATCACTGTTTCGTGAGGGGGTTCTGTAGCTAATGCTAAAGCAGCAAAAGTATCCATAATTAAATTAATCCATAACATTTGTGTCACGGTTAATGGCAAAGAAATACCAATAAATAACCCAAAAAAAGCAATTCCTAAAGCAACAATATTGATAGTTAATTGAAAGATTAAAAACCGTTGAATATTCTCATACAAAGATCGCCCCCACATCACTGCTGTGACAATACTATTAAAGGAATCATCTAATAAAATAATATCACTAGCTTCTTTAGCGATCGCCGTTCCACTACCCATAGATAAGCCAACTTGTGCTTGTTTTAAAGCAGCAGCATCATTGGTTCCATCGCCGGTTACTGCCACAACTTCACCATTTTCTTGTAATAGTTTAACTAATCTTAGTTTATCGAGGGGAGTCGCTCTTGATAGAACTTTTAAGCTTTTTATAACTTCTTTTGCTTTCCCATCACTAAGTTGATTAAATTGTTTTCCAGTGAGATGATAATCAGCAGTATTTTTTTTATTTTTTAAGGAATATAAGTTCAATTTTTTGGCAATTTCTTCAGCCGTTTTTTGACTGTCTCCTGTAACAATTTTGATGTCAATTCCTGAATCAAAACAACTTTTAACTGCTTCTTTAACATCAAGACGTAAGGGATCAGTCATAGCAAAAAATCCCAACCAAATTAATTGATTTTCTAGCTGTTTAATATGTTCTTCTTTAACTTGATATTCTAATTTATTGTAAGCTATGCCTAATACTCTCATACCTTTTTCTTGATATTCGTGTAAACTTCGTAACCACTGATTTTTATCGTTTAAATTTTGAATTCCTTCTGATTTTAATTGTTGAGAACAGCAAGATAAAATAATTTCTGGTGCGCCTTTTATATAGACAACATTCCCATCAATAACACTTGATCGACCTGCTGTAATCATATATTTTTTTTCAGGAGAAAAAGGTAATTGGGCAACCATTTTAAAATGATGACGATAGGTAAGATAATCAACATTTTGAGCGTTTAACCATAATAATAAAGCCCCTTCTGTCACATTACCAAGAGGAGAACAACTATCTTGAGAACTTCTTTCTAAGTCGGCAGTACTATTAGCAGCAATACCTTCATAAATCAAATTCTTATAAACTTCTCTTTGAGCAGAATCTGAACAATTTAAACAAGGAAAAGTCGCTACCTCGACCTGCATTTTATTTTGGGTTAAAGTACCTGTTTTATCAGAACAAATAACCGTAGCTGCGCCAATAGTTTCGCAAGCGTGCATCCGTCTAACTAAATTATTCATGGTTGCCATTTTTCCCATACTATAAGCAAGGGATAAAGTCACACTCATAGCTAAACCTTCCGGCACAGCTACCACAATAATAGTAACAGCAACCATAAAATAATTTAAAATAATAATTCCCACAGATGGTGACAATAAAATATCATTTATATTATCGAGCCATCCCTGAAAATAAGGATAAGCAATACCTGCGAAAAAAATCAATAATCCACTTCCTAAACTAATCCGCCAAGAAGAGATTATCTTATGTCCAAAATCTTCAGGAAAAGCAATAAATAAATTAATAGCATTTAACCCATCTTCAAGAATAGGAAACCAAACCGGTATTAAACCAATCAAACTACTAATAATAATTAAACCAAAAAAATAAGCTTGAACAATATTCAAATCAACTCTCTTAGTAAAAATCCCTTGAAATAATAAACCCAAAAAAGTCAAAAAAGCCATCAATAAACCGATAATACCAATTAATTTACTGAGCCTTTCTAACTGAATATTTAAAGGAGTTAAATGACTATTTTCAATAGAAATAACCGCTTGAGCCAGTTGTCCAATTTCACTGCGATCGCCCACCGCAGTTACCCGAAAAACCCCATGACCTTGAGCAACAATTGTGCTACGATAAACCTGGAAAAGAGGATAAGTTTGATGAGAATAATTAGGTAACTTAACCTCCGACTTCGGCAACTTTTTAACCGCCTTAGATTCCCCAGTAATTTTAGCCTGATCCACCAATAAACTAACAGTTTCTAACAATTCACCATCGGCCGGAACCTCGTCCCCTTGTTCAATATAAACCAAATCTCCTACCACTAAATCTTGACGATAAATTTGCGTAAATTTATGGCCACGAATCACCTTAACAGAAGTTTGATCATAAATATTATTCAGTAAATCAAACGCTTTACCTGCCCGATATTCATTAACAAAAGCCAGAGTAGTTGCCAAAAAAATAGCCATTAAAATACCCAAAGCTTCCGCATATTCTGCTTCGATGATGCCAATAACCAAAGCAATAATAGCTGCAATAATCAAAACTTGAATAACCGGGTCACTAAACTTATCCAAATAAAGCAACCACCAAGACTTTGTTTGGGGAGGGGTTAAAACATTGCTACCATGATGATGGCGACTCAATTGGACTTGTTCAGAAGTCAGACCATGATAAAGCAAAGGGCGATCGCTTGTGTCCGAGGAAACCATGCCAATCCTCTACTTGCTCTTTCTTTTATGATAAACCCATAACTGATAATACCCTTAACCACCGATCTCGTTATTTATGCTTGTTTGTCCTAAATGTCACTCAGAAAACCCCAATAATAGTGAGGTCTGCCAACATTGTCAAACCTCATTGGTTCATTATACTTGTCCTCATTGTGGTCATGATACCCCTTTTTCTGAGCCTTACTGTCAAGAATGTGGCGCATTCAATGGTCAACTGTGGCAAGTCATTGTCACCCAACCCATTAAAATTGAGCAAACAGAGGATAATTTAAGCTTCAACGACAAATATCTCGATCTTAGACAAAGATATCAAATTTGGTCAGATCAACAAGAAGTCCGGTTTCAAGTCATTGCCACCACTGCCACTCATAGAATTTATCAAGGTCAAGTAGTGGACTGTCAACCCTTAGAAAAATCCACTTTACCCGTATTAATCTCAGGTTTATTGCAAGAGAGTGAACAAGACGATCCTACCCTATCATGGGAACAAATGGGCATTCCTAGCGCAGCCTTTCCCTATCTCACCCTCAAAGACCTAAACCCCGTAATTCCTGAAGTGTATGACGCTTGGGTGGATAATGAAACGGAAGTTATCGTATTACCCGATCGCCACCATTGGCAACAAATCCCTGATTTACTGATCAATCACTCCTTACTCACCCTACAGATTATTTATTGGTTGAATCAAATAGTTACCCTCTGGACAAGCTTATCAGTCATTAACTGTCGTCAAAGTCTCCTCATAGAAGATAACCTGAGACTCGATGAAGATCAAAGTTTCGGGTTATTAAAACTCTATCCCGATCCTGCGGATGATCCCCCTTCTTTCCAAAAATTAGGTCAATTATGGCAGACTTGGTTCAATAAAGGTGGTTATCCTACCTCCAGCAAATTAGGCACTCTTATTCAACAAGTTGCCGAAGGAAAGCTTGACCAAGTCGCTGAATTGCGTTTACAACTACAAGATTTAGCGGCCGAACAACAGATAATTGAAGATAAAGAGAACCCCAGCAATGGAGAAGATCCCTCTTCATCCCTGGATTTGTTAGGGGAAGAATTACCAGACTTTCAGCCAGAACTTTTGAGTGGGGACTTAGAACAAAACCCAACTGCTACAGAAATTAATGATGATTCTACGGCGGTTCTACCGATGGAATTAGTCAATTTAACCGCCTTGGGATGGACAGATAGAGGACGACAACGGGATCATAATGAAGATTATTTTGGCATGAATACTCGGGTCAATATTCGGCAAACTAATCAGAGTACAGTAGTTGATGGTCGTGGACTTTATATTGTCTGTGATGGGATGGGTGGCCATGCGGCCGGGGAAGTGGCCAGCAAAATGGCTGTAGAAACCTTAGAAGAGTTCTTTGCTGAACATTGGCAAGAAGATTTTCCTGACGAAGAAACTATTCTCAAAGGGATTTTATTAGCCAATAAAAATATTTACGATGTTAATCAGAAAAACGCTAGTTCTGGTAGCGGACGCATGGGAACCACCTTGGTTTTAATATTAGTAGATCAAACTAAAATAGCGGTTGCCCATGTGGGAGATAGTCGGGTTTATGCTATTAGTCGCAAGCAAGGAGTCCAACAACTCACCATCGACCACGAAGTAGGACAAAGGGCGATTCAAAACGGCGTTGATCCTCAATTAGCTTATGCTAGACCGGATGCTTATCAATTAACCCAAGCTTTGGGACCTAATAAAAATAAATATATACAACCGGATATTCTCTTTTTAGAGTTGGTTGAAGACAGTTTATTTCTACTTTGTTCTGATGGATTATGTGATAATGATCTAGTAGAAGATCATTGGGAAACCTATCTTTTACCTTTACTTAAGTCTAGCCAATCTTTGGAGAAAGGTATGGCAAGATTAATCGACTTTGCTAATAGTTATAACGGCCATGATAATATTACTGCCGTCTTTGTTCGTATGAAAATTAGACCAAAAATTAAGCCGAAAGATTGGTAAACTAAGTTAGGAGTTCTGAGTTCTGAGTTAAATTTTTATTCAAAAATGACACAATTAAGTAATAATAAAAAACCGATTATTTATTTAGCTGCAACAGGCCATGGTTTTGGTCACGCGGTACGCATTTCTACGGTTGCTGATGCTATCTTAAAATTACGTCCTGATAGTTTAATCATTATGGTAACAACTGCCCCGAGATGGTTGTTAGAATCTTATATTTCGGGGGATTTTATTTACCGTCCATTGGCCTTTGATGTGGGGGTAATTCAATCGGATAGTTTTACAATGGATAAGGTTGCTACCCTCAAAAAAGTTCAAGAAATTTATGAAAAACGTCAAACTTTAATGGCAGGAGAAATTAACTTTCTTAAGACCAATAAAGTTGATTTAATTTTAGCTGATATTCCTCCTTTAATGGCACCTATTGCTAAATTGGCAGGAATACCTTGTTGGATGATGAGTAATTTTGGTTGGGATTTTATTTATCAAGCTTGGGGGGAAGAATGGCAAGAAGTTGTTAACTGGATTAAAGACTGTTATCAACAATGCCATCGCCTTTTTCGTTTCCCTATGGCTGAATCCATGACTGCTTTTGATTCTATCACAGATGTGGGCTTAACTGGTGGTAATCCTCGTTATAAAATTGATGATTTAAGAAATAAGTTTAACTTAACTACTCCTCTAGAAAAAACCATTTTATTAACTTTTGGTGGTTTAGGATTACAACAAATCCCTTATGATAATTTAGCACAACTTTCTGACTGGCAATTTATTACCTTTGATCGTAATGCTCCCGACTTAGATAATATTATTAAAATCAGCGATTCTATCTATCGTCCAGTTGATTTTATGCCTTTATGTAGTCGAGTTATTTCTAAACCTGGATTTAGCACTTTTGCGGAAACTATGCGCTTAGATATTCCTATCATCTCTTTAGTAAGAAATGATTTTGCTGAAACGCCTTTTTTGTTAGAAGGAATTATGAATTATACGGAACATCAAATTGTAGATACAGACAGCTTTTTTCAAGGAAACTGGGACTTTTTAAAACAAGAACCTAACCCTCCCAAAATAGGTAAAATCTTAGCTAAAGATGGTGCAGAAGTTATCGCTCAAGCAGTTTTAGATAGGGTTTTATACTAAATTCAGTTCTCAAACCTATCTTATCTTTTAGAAGAGGCAGGAGGCAGGAGGGTTTTCAAGTTTTAAGCTATGCAATTTAAAAGTAGGTATGGCAAGGGGATTTGGTATTAGAATATTGACTTAAATGATATGTTTAAACTATGATAAATTAAAGTAAAATTTTGATAAATTTAGGGATATAAACCTAGATTTTTTGTTAATCTTATCACTAAAAAGCAGATGGTTACTTACTTAATTACGGGAGCAAATCGAGGAATTGGTTTAGAATTTTGTCGTCAACTAAAACAACGAGGAGATCATATTATTGCAGTTTGTCGAGAAGTTTCTCAAGAATTATTGGAGCTAGACGTATCCATAGAAACTGGTATTGATATCACTTCAGATACAGATATAAAAGGGTTACTAAAAAAACTAAATGGACAAACAATAGATGTATTAATCAATAATGCTGGTATATTAGAGAGAGTTACTCTAGATAATTTAGATATTAATAGTATTCGCCAACAATTTGAAGTGAATGCTATTGCTCCTTTAAAATTAACTAATACTTTACTTCCCAATTTAACAACAGGTTCTAAAATCATCCTGATGACCAGTCGTATGGGTTCAATCGAAGATAATACCTCTGGGGGTTCCTATGGTTATCGAATGTCAAAAGTAGCTCTATGTATGGCAGGAAAATCCTTATCTGTTGACTTAAAACCAAAAAATATTGCTGTAGCTATTTTGCATCCAGGTTTAGTAAAAACTCGAATGACTAATTTTACTCCTAATGGTATTACTCCAGAACAATCAGTAAAAGGATTAATAGCTCGTATTGATCAATTAAATCTAGAAAATACAGGAACTTTTTGGCATTCTAATGGTGAAATTTTACCTTGGTAATAACTAATTTTCTCAGAGCAAAAGTGACCAAAATAGGTTAAAAGGATGAATACATGAAACAATTTCCTCTCCACAGAAAACGGGGCGATTTTCCCTAAACCAAACAAACAAAGAACCTTGGAGATTAAATACTTTTTTGTAGCCCATTTTTTGTAATCGTTGAGCCAGAATAGCTGAACGATAACCCACGGAACAATAAGTAATAATTGGAGTGTTCACAGAACATTTAATAAAAGATTTTATCTCAGGGGAATCATAAGAAATTAAATAAGCTCCTTTTAAATGACTAATAGCGTACTCAATCTTGTTTCTAGCATCTAAAATTAAAGGTTTTTCCTGGTTTTTATCAGATAACCAAATAGCCAATTTTTCAGTGGAAATATGATTAATATGAGGGAATCTCAATTGAATAAACCAATTTAATAAATTCCATTTTAAAGAGTAACAAACTTTCATAATAAATTAACGAATCTCAGCATAAAATTGTTTGAGATAATCTGCACTAACCCCTAAACCCCAAAGAATACCAATCCAAAGATA
>JBFRWO010000106.1:0-10888 GCA_051439625.1 Crocosphaera sp.
CAATCACAAGAAATTTAGCTATTAATCTTTATCGAGAAGTTGGATTTACTAACATGGCTAAAGCGCAGAGACACTGTGGTTATTCCCTAAAGCATATTTTGGAACTTTTCAGAATGAAATAGCCCTGGATACTTGCGCTGGTAAATTAACAATAACTAATTGTTCAGTAGCAGTAGCAAATAACTCATCAGCCAAGAAAACATCTTCAGATTCTTCTGAGAAATAAATCCGATTTCCTTTTTTTTCGTTGTTAGCTTGATACTCGACCCCTGAACCGTTTTGATAAATCTTGGGTTCATAAATCTCTCCAACATCTGGAGAAGTTCTATCCACATCAAATAGTCGATATTTTACTTGATGTTTTCGACAATATTCTATGAAAACTTGTGTGGCAAGGGATTTACCAACTCCGCCTTTTTCACCAGTAAATAAATGTAATTCTTTCATTTTTCTCCTCATTTTTGACAAAATTTCTCAGGTTTTCTCAGGTTTTCAATTACAAGATGCCGGCTTCATCATAATCTAAACCGCTATGAATGACTTCATCAGAATCATCAGATTGATCAAATAACAAATCCTCTTTTTGATTATGAGAAACCATGGCCTCAGACCCCACCATCATTTGAGGTCTTTCTAAACGGAGAGCTTTTCCGACAATATTCCACAATAGTTCTTGTTGAGCATTCAATTTAGCTAGGGATTCCCAAAAAATTTGCTCTAATATCTCTGGGGAATAAGTGTCTACATTTAAACAAGCAATGGGTAACCAAAATGCCTTTGTCGCTTCTAACATGGACTCTTTCGGGATAATTCCTTGTTCTTTTTTTCTTCTTTTAAGTAATACAATCAAGTGATAGTCAGGATGATTGTGAAGCGGTTTATGAGTAAGAGAAATATGTTCTCTCTTTTTTTCTTGCTCTTCATTCATCTTTTTTCTCCTTTTAATTTCTTAGATTTAAGCAACTTTTCGTCTTTTTCGTTGATTTAATTGAAAATTCAGAAAATCCCAAAGACACCACACATCTCCAAAGCGATTTCCTAATCCCAAGGCTTCTACATCAGGGGGCAATTCTACCTGTGCATGAAGATAAACCTTTTTATCAGAAAAATAGTGCAGTAATTTAGCTCTGATTAGGGGATCATCACTGGTTCCTCCTGCTAAGATTACCTCTTCTATATCTGAGGGCAAGACTTCACTTAGCCAGTTAGATAATTCATATTCATACCCTTCTTGACTGACTTGTGAAGCTTTCTTAATTTCTTCTAATTCTAGTGACTTATTATCACTCAATAACAGTGAATGTAACGGAACTTCTGAACCAGTTTCCCGATATTTAACCATAGATGGAGTTAACCTTTCTATGGTTTGTCCACTTAATTGTTTGACCATACTTTTTATCAAATGGGCAAATCCTAGTTCAGTTGTTTGATACTCATTAATAATTCCTCTTCTGAATACCATTACCGAAGCATTGCGATATCCTAGCATCACCACCGCTACCACAGAAGCATTGACCAATTCTTTTCCTTTTTTAGCTCGGTGCAACATATAAATGCCCGACCCTTCTGCTAAACAATTGAAATAATTTAGCTTTGGGGTTAATTTTCCCGTTGGAGTATTAATTCCTTCACTAAATACCTGTTTGAGTTCAACTTCTAATTTTTCTCTGTCCTTAATTTCTCCTGGAGGTAGAAGACAACTCATATTAACCCTCAGATCATTTGACAATTTTAACCTCTCTTTTAAAACCCAGATGACTCCGAGAATTTTGGGAATGGCGGTGGTAGATTTTAAGGCCGTTAGTTGTGGGTTACTTACTGTTAACACTTTGCCTAAATATCCCACTGCATAAATTTTGTCTTCTACTTCAAGCCACACTTTATCTTCTAAGTTGGCATTCTCTAATCCCATCACATTATTCAAAATGCTTCTTGGCACTTGGGCTAATGATGGTTCCATTGTCAACACGACCCTCTTTTTAAAACTTGTTCCTCCGATTACTTTGGTTTTTGAGCCTCCTAGATCCACTGACACATTTAAGATTTTTTCAACAACTGTTTTTTTCATTTTTCTCCTTAATTTTTTGGGGTTTTTCGGGGGTCTAAAATCTGGACACTTTCAGAACATTTATCCGTTTCTTGTCCTATTTTTGCCTCTTTAGACCCACTATTTAACCTTTTCTTCTGTTTTTGTTATTGGACATTTTGTTTATATCATGTCCATTTTTACCCAAAACACCCTCTTTTTTGCCTATTTTTTCGTCTTTCATTGATACTACTTTTAACCACTTTTTACCGACCGCAAGCTATAGGCATTTGTCATGACAAATTTGTATTATGCGTCTTCTTGATGCACTCAATTTTCCCTGATTTTAGCGTTTTTCTCTTTAGATTTTCTTAAGGCTGGTTCAGGTAAGTTTAATGCTCTTAAAGCAACCTTTGGCAGTGAATGATCCCAAATCCGCCTATGATACTAGATGGACAAGTTTTTATCGCCCCTTCGGGGCAAGGAGTTAGGAGTCAGGAGTCAGGAGCCAGAATTAATATTAATAATTAAACAATTTTTTCTCCCTCATCCCGAATTGTCCCATTGGGGAGCCAGTGCGGTCTTGGGGTTTCCCCAAGTGGAGCAACTGGCGTTTTAATACCCCAACTTCGCGCTAGTTGCTAGAAATAGATTGGGGGAAAGAATCCCCATTCTATTTCTCTCCTGTGCGATAGCGCCGGAACGAAGTGAGGAACTCCTGACTCCTGCATTCTGACTCCTTCTTCAATCAATAGCGATCGCCTTTTTGCTCAACAGTCTCTGAGAGACTTCGGTGAAATCTTGTGCTACAAAGCGATCGCCGAAGAAAGCCAACTTCATATCAACCCAGGTAACCAAAGTGTTGCTTGGTGAGAAAATGTTTGCTAGAATGACAAAAAATTTGTCAAAACTGATGTTTTATCCCCCCATTTATGTACATCAGTTAGGCTAAATAACCCCCGTTTCAAGACGTTTCAAGAGTGGCTCCTGATTCGCCCGTTTATTGAGAAATTCCCCCCAAAGCATCAACCCACGAGAATTTAAGAGAGCATTCTTGTTTGTCTAATCAGGCAATCCTAAAGGTTAATGTCTCCCGAACTTAATCAACGTTTTTTAAATAATTAGGTGGTGGTCAATATGAAGTTTGACAAAAGAGGAGAGAAATGTGAAATCAGGGTTTCCGCCTCTGAAAAACAAAAAATACAGGAATTAGCATCTCAATTAGGTTTGAGTGTTTCTGCTACTGTTCGACAAATCTTAATTCAAAAGCATTTTTCTTCTAACAACCAGGAGATATATTCTCTTTTTGGTCAAATTAGAGATACCCTCTTTGCGATCTCTCAAACCCTTAGTAACCTTAATGGTTCTAACTTGAATAATCCAACTGTCAAACAACTTCAGATAGATGTTCAGGAACTCAAAAAAACCATAGCAGCGATGGAGAAGAAGTTTTAATGATTGGTAAACAGTATAAAGGAAGTGATTTTAATCGTTGCCTCAACTATGTTTTAAGAAAAGATGGTGCCAGAATTATAGGTGGGACGGTTGCTTCAACTGAACCGAGTTCTTTGACTCGTGAGTTTCATTTTTATACAGATATAAATCTTCGGGTAACTCGTCCTATGTTTCACGGCATTTTATCAAACCCAGAACCCCTTGATGATTTAACTTGGCATCTTATTGGCAATCAATACCTGAAATTAATGGGGTTTACTAATAATCCTTATTTATTAGTACACCATACAGATCGGCCTCATGATCATATACATATTGTTGCCGGAAGGGTTAGGGCTAATGGTTCTTGTGTTTCAGATAGTTTTGATTACTATCGAAATAAGCAAGCTGTGAGACAATTGGAGAAACAATTTAAACTATCTACTCCTAAGTTTAAATATACAGATTCAATTCCTTCTATTGAGGAATTACCATCAATTAACTACGTTAAATCAGCTATCAATGAATTATGCCAACAACCTAATTTATCTGTCCTTGAACTGTTACGTTCTTTAGAAGATTATGAAATTGGTTTTTCTTTTCATAAGACCAAAAATCATAATATTCGGGGCATTAGTTATCATCACCGCAACCAAAGATTAACGGGAACACAACTAGGAAAAACTTATACTTGGCCAGGGTTAATTAACAAAAGAAATTTATCTTATGATCCTGAACAACAAAGCACCTTGGAAGAATTAGCGTTATCTAGAGATGTTAATTTGGTATTAAATGAACAATCATCTTCACTGATAGATTTTATTGAGCCATCAACTGAAAAATCAAAAATGACGACGATTTCAACAACGAAAAAAGAGAAACGCAGTCGTCGAAGATAAGCTGTTAAGCTTCTTTATTACTACATTTTTAGTATTCTGAAGAAAAACTCCAGTTCCCAAGATGGACGCGGTTTAACTTAATAATGTGTGGTTTATAGCGTTTCTTGCGAGCGAGTGAGGCACACCTAGGGACTTCCATAATAATAATCATCCAGCCTTCATACCAGAGATCCCTATTTTCCACCAGTTCATAACATAACTAAGGCTGGATGATTATTTACTTGGATCTTCCTAACTCCTGTTCCCCTCCTGGGAGGGGTTAGGGGTGGGTTGCCCATCTCCGACTGCCTCAAAGGGATAACCTCTGTACCGTTCGGAGTCGCGCTCACGGCGAAGCCTCACAAGTATGAGAAGTCCAATAAATGCACAACAACTTAGTTAATTAAAAATACAAAAACTTCTCGCTTTCTTGAAATTAACGAGAAGTTTTTTATTAGTAAAGATTTATATTTTTGGGTTTAATTAAGGATAAACACAAATTGTTTCCTCTTCCCACTAAAAGACTTTTTCAGCCAACCCTAACTATCAATTTCAAGAGGAGTACAATCATCGGGACTGTAGAGTGAACCACCATGAAGAACTCCATCCATCTGATCAATTTCAACAAAAGCCTCTCTAAGCTTTGCATCCATTACAGTATTGTTTACTATCTTAGTTTCTGCTGTTTTCCCTTCTCTCGGCAAAACCACTTTACTAATAGGATACCATGCTTCTTTTTGCGGTGAATCATAATAGCCATAACAACCTTGGGATTTTACATAAACTTGAAGAGATTTTTTTTGTGCTAATTGCTTAATCTCAGACACATTAATAATTTTTATTTCCTTGACTTCTCCCCAGTGTTTTTGTTCAGGAAAGGTTGCACATTCGTCAAGGACAAAATAAACATTACAAAGTTCAAAAGTAAACTGAGAAATGGGAGGAATAGAAGATTTTTCCTCAGTTTGAACTGGTTGAACAGCATTTTCATTAGCTGTGATAGAAGTACATCCTGCCAATAAACCCACCATTAGCAACCTTAATATTTTGTTCATTATTTCTCCTCATAATTTCTTACAGATCCTAGATCAAATTCCTCTGAACTTCTTGCTTAACTTCTAAAGATAATCTAAAGAAATTTATCTAATTTACACTTTTTTAGCAATAGGTAACTGAGGTTGGATGACAGTTTTTTTTTAGCACGATATTAATAGATTAATATTCGTGTGAGGACAATTTCATGACAATGATTTTGAATCAGCAACAACGTTCTTGGTGGTCTAAATTTCTTGATAAGTTATCTTTCTCAGGATTACTTGCCGTTAGTTCAAGCTTGATGGTTTTGCATTCTTGGCAAACTTTTGTTTGGCAGGGAAACTTAAGCTTAAATGCCTTATTTGTTTATTCAACCTGGATGGCATTAATTATTGTTTGTGCGTTTCTGTACTGGCAAGATAATCCCCGTCGTCAATTAAATCGACTACAAAATTGGCTGGCTAAATATGGGTTAGGTTCTCTAGCTTGGTTAATGGGAGCAACTATCTTTGTTTTTGATAGTTTATCTCTGAAAGTTATGGCTCAAAATGCTCCTGGTGGGGGTACGGGTGGAGCCAATACTGGCTTTTTCTTCACTAACATTCAAAACAAAGTTACTGGGGTTTTTAGTAATAGTCCTCAAGCTGCTACTATCAATAATGTGGTTTTGTTTGGCTTTGGGGTTTTGCAGATTTTATTTATTATGTTCATCGCTTGGCAAATTGCTAAAGTAGTTGGTTCAGCCAGAGAAGAAGAAGACTGGAAACAAGCTGCTAAGACCCCTTTAATTGTTGCTGCTGCGGTAGTTGGAGGCGATTTTGCCATTGGATTAGTCTAATGGCGACTTATCGCAATCTCGATAAAGCACCTCGGCTCTTTTTCTTACCGGGGGACCAAATCTTTCCTTGGATAATTATTAGTGCTGTTAGTTATTTCTTAGTCAAAAAAGTCTTGGGACTATCTTGGGTTTGGGTACTCACTGTTTCTGGTTGGGGGATCGGAACTTGGTGGGTTCTAACCTGGAGGGGGATGCACTATTTCTTTGGAAGATTAATATCCGTTCCTCATTGGAGCAGAGCCATTGTTGAATATAAATCTATTTTGAATCATGGTCAAAGTTGGAGTCAAAAAAGTCATCGCTCCTGATGGCAAACAGGTCAAATTAAAACCTTTTGAAGATAATTTTCATTTACTCACTTTCTTACAATATTTTTACAAGGGTAAAGAAGTGGGAGGCACTTTACTCAAAAAGTCGAAAAAAGAGAATTACCGTTTGGTTTTTGGGTTTCGTTGTTTAGGGCTTAATCCCATTCTTTCCGAAGAAGAATTATGGGGGATTTTAGAGGGATTTAAAGCTTTCAATGATCTCCCGTTGGGGGAAACTTTGACCTTTCATTTTGGCTCTTTTATTGATGATCAAAAGCGACAATTGGCTTTAAGACAGCAGATGGATGCAGTGGAATCCGATGAGTTGCGTTTACTGTTGGGGGGAACCGCTAAACGCATCCATGAATTGACTCAAGCCGGGGTGAGAAAAAATAATTTTCTTAATCTTTATGTCACCTACACCGTATCCGAGGGTGGTGAAATGGGTAAAGGAGATTGGGCGGATCGCTTTTTGGTTGCCTTGGAAAAGGGTTGGTATCAACTGACGGGGGCCTATGAAGAGGTTAAGTCTCGTGCCATTGAACAAATCATCGTTGAAGGATATCTGCGTGGGTTTAATCGCTGGCAACGATGGCTTTCTAATCAAATTGGTTTAGAAATTAAACCCATGACATCTGATGAAATGATTGAAGTTCATTGGCGACGATTTAATCAGGGTTCCCGTCAACGCCCGATGCCTTACGTGGTTTGTAATATTAATAGCCAAGAGTTAAGGGAACATCCTACAACCCTCGATGCTAAAACATTATTGATTGGGGAGCAAGTTCCCTCAGCTAATCGCCATTTAATCAGAAATAAGGGGGAATATACAGGGGTTTTGTTATTGGCTGATAAACCTGATGTTCCTTCTGATGATCCTGTGTCCGAATTATTTTATCTATTCGATATCTTATCGAAGGAATCTGTGTACAATTTTGAGTTTTTCACTCAAATTAGGCGAGGCAATAACCAACTGCTTAAGGATAAGTTGAATTCCATGACTAAACAAGCCCAGAATGCGTCAAACGAAGCAGCTAAAAGTGGCAATGTTGACGTGGGGGCATCCATTGCGGTTGAAGAAGCGGTGGAATCTCAAGCTTCTCTGTACCGACATTCGGAACCGTTTCACACTGGGACGGTTGTTTTGATTCATCGTCCCACCCAAACAGGGTTAAATCGCGCTTGTGCTGATTTTATGTCCTATTTTCGTCGTGAAGGATGGATGGTTAGGGAAGAGGAATATGCTCATCGTATTTGGTTGGAAACGTTTCCGACGTTGATATGGGAGAGTTTACTGGGCAAACCTTTTAACCGCCATCGCACCTATGTAACGGAGGAATTACCTCGTATTTTACCTTTAGTTTTCAATGGCAGTCGTGCTGACAATGGTTTTGAGTTTATTGCTAGTGAGGGGGGAACTCCTATTTTCCTCGATCTTTATAATCGTCCTTATCGGTTAGGGTGTTTCGGCACTTCGGGATCTGGTAAAACTATGTTATTGAGCGATATCTTGGTGCATAGTCTGCCTCATGGTATGGCTTCAACGGTGTTAGAAGTGCCTCGTGCTGATGGTAGTGGTAGTTTTGATGCTTTGTGCGATTATTTGCCCGATTATTGTTCTTATGTGGATACAGGAGATATTGAAAAAGGCTTAAATTTAGCTGAACCTCCTGATTTACGCGGGTTTTCTCCTAAAGAACAAAAGGAACGATTGGCTCAATTTAAGGAGGATCTTCTGGATCTTTTGCTCAATATGGTTATGGGGTTTCAGCCCACGGGTTCTTTAAATATTAATCCTGATACCGTTCGTTCTATTTTGGGTTTGGCCATTGAAGCTTTTTATCAGGATGTGGAAATTCGTCAGCGATTTGCTATGGCTTTTCAAAAGGGGTTTGGTTCTCTTGAATGGCGACAAATGCCTGTTTTTACTGATTTTATCCCTTTTTGTAGTTTAGAGAGGCTTCGATTACCTAATACGACTTCTGAAACCCTTAAAGTCTTGGATTATATTAAATTACGTCTTAATTTTTGGCGTGAAAGTCGTCTAGGACAATTTTTGTCGAAGGTTTCTTCTTTTCGTGCTGATTCTCAGATTTTAATTTTGAGTTTAAGGGGACTTAATAACGAAACTGATGCAGCTTTGTTGGGTTCTATTGCTTATAACAGTGCAGTGCGTCGTTCACTGTCGTTCCGAAATAGCATTTTTATTGCGGATGAAGCTAACATTTTGTTCGACTTTGATCCTCTAGCGATACAGGTGGGTCGTTTTTTTGCCAACGGGCGTAAATCTGGCATTCGTGTCATCATTGCTGGTCAAGGTTTAGGTTCTATTAATCAATGTGCTGCTGGGGATAAAATCTTCGACAACATGGATATTAAAGTGACTGGAAAAATTTTACCTCAGTCTAGCGATGTTTATATAGATCGCTTTAAATATCCCTATGAATTAATTGCTGAAAATGCTTCGCAACGGTATGGGGTTAATAAATTTGAACGCTACAGTCAATGGTTATTTGATGATGGACGATTGATTCCTGTTCGTCATTATCCAGGGGCTTCTTTATTTTCTTTGGTGGCTAATAATCCGTCTGAAGTTAAAAAACGCCGTCAATTTTGGCAGCAATATCAAGGGGATAAAGTTCGGGGTTTGTTTGAGTTGACTCGGCATTTTTCTCAGGTTTCTTAATTGCTTAAATTCATCAGCCAAAAGGCATTTTTAATGTCTTTTGGCAAGGGAATAGTTTTAAAAAGAATCGCAAGGGACAAGAGAAAATTACCACCTATTTCAGCAATAAGCGGTTTAAATCCACAATATAGCCATCACCGAATGATTCGTGAGATATCTTTTTTTTCTGTTCCTCGTGAAGAAGTTTCCTTATACTCAGACTTAATTCTCACAACTAACAACTGATTGCTATAGCTTATCTGGAACCAGGAAAACTCAACTTAATAACTGCCCTGAAAACAATCAAATCCTAAGCAGTTAGTATCAAATTCTATTATGGAGAATGAACAATGAATAATGAATAATGAATAAGTCGAATAAAGAATGTGGAATTTAGAATCCAATTAAATTCGCGCATTCTTATCTCTCCCCTCACTAGCTAAGTAGTCGGACATATTTACAGTGAATTGTCAGGGAAGGGAATAGGGAACGGGGAACAGGCAACAGATAAGGACTTCTGACTGGTTAATATTTCTTAAAACAGTGCTGTTTATTTATGTCCGACTACTTAGTTTTATCAGATATTACTGCCCTTTTGTACTCGCACACACAGATGTTTATTTATTGTTTATTTATTGTTTATTTGGAGAATTTTGCTCATGAAAACTATCAATATCAAGCAGAAAACTATTGTGGTTTTAGGAAGTATCATAGTGGTTATGGGAGTAACCGCTTTACCCAGTTCAGCTAACTTTTTAGCTGGTTCTATTCCGATTTCTTTTTTACCTAGTTCTTGGACTAATTCTTTAACCAGTCCCGTTACAGGAATTGCCTCTCAATTTCTCACTGTTTTTACTAATTTGTCTGATTCTCTAAAAACTTGGGGTTCTCAATTAACAGAAGAAGCTATGAACGTTACTTATGGCTCTTTAGGACTCCCTGATTTAACCACTTTTGAATTAGACCTTGAACAAATTTTTACCAATGAAGGTAAATATGTCACCCTTGATGAAGCCCAACATACAACAGTAAGTCAAACTACTCGCGCTCATGCGGCTCAAACCCTGAGCCATTCTGGTCAACAGCAGATCCAAGATCGTCAATCTCAGATTGTTAACAGCATTGATTCTATCGATTCACAGGCGATCGCTGCTCAAGGGGAGTTTGTTACCCAAAATGTCCTCAAACGCCTCACTATTCAAAATGCACAACAAGGGTTGTTATTAGGAACTGTTGGCTCTGAAATTACCAACTTGAGCGTTAAACAAGATTTAGCTAATTACAACTTAGCCAATATTTCTGAAGCCATTGGTAGTCAAAATTTAGCCCGTCAGAGCGATTGGGAAGGGTCTTCTTTAAGTGTCTTAGAAACCTCAACCTTATTACGAATGGATTAACAGTCACCAATGAACAGTCACCAGCAAAGAGTGTTTTTCCTTTGAGTCCCGCGTACCCTAGTAAATTGTGTTGGGCCGTTACTGTTAACTGATGATTGTTCGATTGTTCACAATTAGTAGTCTGCGTTGGTTGTGGGTTTAAATCCAAGGGCCATACGCAGGCGTGACTGATGACTGGTGACTCAATACTGCTCGGTTAAGGGGGAGAGAGTCTGTGTTCGCGTGTCTTTAACGCGAACACAGTGCCAAAAGGATTTCTTGTTGTTGGGATGTGAGGGTTAAATTTTTTGGGTTAGTACGTGGAAAT
>JBFRWO010000107.1:0-3475 GCA_051439625.1 Crocosphaera sp.
TTCCAAAGCTTATTGATATGAACTAACCTGCATTATTCCTGAGAGAATTGAAAAAAGGACTGAAAGCCTTATGCAGTCAGGAAGATGGAGATTTGACACCAATAACAGTCTGTCCTTTTTATCTATTCTCACATCTTGCACCTGACGAGGCAAAGTTCTAAGCCATGTTCATAAAACCAGGGATTTAGTAACTTTAACCTCCTGAGAAGAGAAAGAAGTAAAATGTGAGGAAGAAGTAAAATTAAGGCTTGTTGGGCTGAATCGTACCAATCTAAATCATCAAAATTCCCATTGTGTAAATAGACCCAGTAGGCTAACATATAAGAAAGAAAAGAAAGAATTAACCAACGATAAACCCCTAATAAAGTTTTTTGACCAAAACGGTGAAGACTAAACTGATGTTTTGCCGTCTTAAAGAAACCTTCAATTTGCCAGCGATATTTACCCCATCTGGTGATGGTTTTTCCCTTCATGGGTTTCGTTGAAATCACAAATCGCTTAACTCGTTTGCCATTGCGCTTTAGCCAAACCCATGATACAAATACTGGGTAATCTAAGCCATGTAAATATACTTGTTGTCCGCGAGTTTTTAAGTCAGATACCTTACGTCCATCCGTTAACTTTCTTCTATTAGGAATTCCTAAAATACCATGATGATTAAACTCTTTACTACGGATTTTATCAATAAATTGAATTGTGCCAAATGCTGTATCCCCTAAAACATAAATTTGGAAAGATTTGGTTAAAATAGAAGGTAATGTGTTTAGTAATTTTAAAGCCAATTGAGAGGGCGAAGGAGTGCCTTTACCTCTATAAACCCGAAAACTCCAAGGTATTCTCCAATTTCCTATTACGAGGTAGAGAACAACAATGTGTAAACCCTTCTTATGATTATAGACTCTAACCAAGTCTTTCAGATGGGGAAACTTACCAACTTTCTCAAGAGTCGTTAAATCTATTATAACTTGTAAAATGGGTTTTCGTCCTTTTTTTCTTTGAGATAAAATAAGATTTAAAATGAAAGAACGAATGGTACGTATAATTGAACGAGTCGACCAATTATAATGATTCAAGAAACGACTGATAGCACTTTCCGATTTGGTTTGACAATGATGAGGCACTGCATTTCCCTGTCCATCCAGTAATAATCCTATAATCGATTCTAAGGTATCTTTTTGATAAATCGTAGGCATTAAGTCTTTTAAAGTAGAAAGTAATTCCTCAACTTGAGGTAAAATAGTCTGTGCTGGCATAGTTATCTTATTAAATGAGAGAATTATGATAACACAGTTACTCAAGGTAAAAGTGGAAAATGCCAAGAACTGAAAGTGAAATAGAAAAAAATGAACGAGCAGACCGTATTAGAGAAGCGATAGATGCTTTAAAACGTGAAATATCTGAAATTGAGGCTTCAGGATGGATCGCCCCTCGTGATTGTTACATAGCGAGGTATCGAGCTAAGGGCGCGAAATATCGTTATTGGTATTATCAACTTAAGTCCTCATCAGCCGTCTTTCCAAAAGCTAATAAAAAAGGTGAATTTTCCCGTTTTAAACACTTGGGGAAGGCAGGCAGTAAAGCACATATAGATGGGGTTAACGCTGTTATTAGAAGAAATAAAATTGACCAATTAACTTCGTCCATTGAAGCCCTTTATGAAAGTTGGCTAGATTTATATCCTGATGAAAAAAAACCCGGCCATCGGGTGGAGTAAAATAAAAGGTATGTTGGGTTTTTATTAGTTTTTAATCTTAGTTCTCTAGTTTATATATAGAACTAAGATTAACCCCCATCAGATAAGGATTTTAGGCATCGCTTTTCATATCAACTTTTCTTGGTGCAAGATGTGAGTAAACGGATTTTAATTTGCGAAAAATCTTTGCGAAGAATTCTTCATTGTTCTCTTCTCGCCTATTTGAGATGTCCTCCAAGCAGATGCAAGAAAATAAGCGGGAAACTCTTTCTTGGAAATCACCTTAACTGGTGTTCAATCTGAAGCTCAAGCTTTAAGACCTGAATTTGACGTTGCCCCAGGAACCTTTACTCCTGACTTTTTCAGCGTCTTCGGTGATGTTGGACCCAAAGGGGAACCATTTCCTTGTCCAGCATGTGATAGCACCGTTAGTACCACTGCCTATCGGACTTTGGGCGATGGGGACTGGAGAGACGATCCAGCAATAATTGCCAGAGGACTAATTAATCCCACTTTTATAAAACTAGATGAGAATTTTGAGATTCCTTTAGATTTAGATGCAGAGTGGGTATTGTTTTATCAAATAGTTAATACTAACCCACTTGGTGATCCAGATGACGGCATTACCGAGTTTAATATCACTACAACAGATAAGCAAGGTCATCCAGTGGATCACAAACCCTATACTTCTGGTGGATTCTTTGAGGATCTTGTGTTTGAAAATGCTAGCACAGCTATTAACCCTCTAGACGAGCCCAATGATTGGGAAGCTGAACCAACCAGTTTAGGACTTGCAGTTATAGATGATACTTCAATAGACCCAGATACAGCTTTTCACACTGATATTCAAAACAATACTATTGCAGTATTTCCTGATGGTAGCTCAAAATCTTTTGAGGGTGTTGAGTTTTCTTTTAACGCTCCACTCAACACAATCGATCCAGGTGAGACTTCCAGTATTTTATTTCTAACTGCTAAGGGACATCTTGATTTAGTTCCAGTAGAAACAGAGTCTCCTGGTGGTGAAGGTGCTGCTGGTGATGTTTTTGGTATCAAAAAAGCAACTCCTGAACCTGGTACTATCCTTGGACTACTTGCCATCAGTGGATTAGGATTAGGTCTAAAACGCAAAAAACAATCATAAAACAATTTAATTGATTAATCTATAACATAGCCGTCCACAATTTTCGTTCTATAGTGGGTGGTTTTGTTTTTTTAGTAGAGTAAATCGGAGTTTTCTGGTTCTAGAGTAACCCAAAAAAACCTTAAGGATTGGTGCTGAAAAAGAATCTAGCTCCGGCGGTGACAATGGCACCACCCAAAAGAACGATCAATGCCCAAACCTGATTCTTTTGGGTTCCTTCAACAACCTTTAACCGGTTATCCATCCCCTCAACTTTCTCCGTTAACTTTGCTTGTCCTACTTCTAAATTGGCAAGGCGAGTGCCTATTTTATCTAGTTTGTCCTCAATTCGCTTAAGGATGTCTGCTGTGGTACAAGTAACGGTAGATGGCTCATTCATGAGTTATACTCCTAAATAACAATGTTTTTTTGATGTCCCCTTGGTGGCCGCCAGGGGACTGCTTTCATTGTAGTTATCTATGGTTGAGAAAACCCTTTAGGAAGTGAACTAAAATCAGATTAATTCCCATGCAAGGATCAACAGAAACTTTATTACAATTATCTGATGTGGGGTTGAGTGATCCTTTAGGGAGACATACCTTACTAGAAAAAATTTCTTTTACCGTTAATGAGGGCGATCGCTTAGCCATTATTGGCCC
>JBFRWO010000108.1:0-2744 GCA_051439625.1 Crocosphaera sp.
GCATAAATCCTCCTCAATGGTTGATTTTTGTTACCTTTTTTGACAATTTCAGCTAAAATCTTTCTCTTCTACCATAGCTTATTTTCGCAGGTTGGAGGAGGTGAAGGGGAGTGTGGGGAGTGTGGGAGGGATAATCAATAAGAAATGGCGTAAAATACGTGGGAGATGTTCTCATTTTGAACGAAGTTTTCCTTTTCAAAATGAGAATTGCTAGAAACTGGTTCAAAAACTGGAAAAATAGCCTTGAGCATATCATCTCCTAAGCCACTTGAGGTTCTAACAGAGAGCCTAACTGCTCAATACCTTTTTTAAGATGGCGTGTCACCGTCATGGGGCTAATACCAATCTGTTTGGCTGCTTCTTTGCGAGGAAGTTCATGCAAAAAGACAAATTCGATCGCTGCTTTGGTTTTATCCTCAAGTTGACTCAAAGCCCGTTGTAATTGTAGCCGATCTTCTTCTAATTTTTGTTTCGCTTGGTAATGATGATCTGGCAACGTATCCCCAAAACTAAGAGAAGAATCCATATTTTGGCTGATGGTTGCATCTAAACTTACTAAAAGACGGTTTTGTAGTGCTAGTTGACATTCATTCCATTCTTCTAAGGGAACCATTAAAGCTTCTGCAATTTCCCAATCAAAAGGAGAACGCTTTAAACTGGCCGTCAACTTTTTACGTATTTTTTTGCCTTTATTGTACAGTTCTTGCCACCGTCTAGGAATTCTCATGACACTACCTTTATCCCGAAGATAATGGAGCATTTCTCCACGAATATAGGGGATGGCAAAGGAACTAAAAGCACAACCCTGTTGAGGATCAAAACGCTCAATGGCACGAATCAAACCTAAATAACCAATCTGTTCTAAATCTTCGTACGGTTCTGAACACTGGCAATTAATGCGATGGGCAACTTGACGCACTAACCCTAGATTACACTCTACCAATTGATTTCGTAACTCTAAAGAAGGATTACGGGCATAAGCACACAAAAGCTCTATGCTATCTATATGTTTCTTCGTATTGTTTTGGTGATAGTGAGTCATAATTGTTACATCCAACAAATTTTCAAGGGAAAAATAATAATAGGAGTTACGAGAACATCCCTAACAAAACAGTCTGGGTTTAGCCTCTATCAGTTGATAGGTTGAAAATCCTACTAAGGAATCTTGTCTATATCTCCTTATTATCTTTCTCAGAGAAATTCCCTACTATGGGTATTACACGGAAATTTGAGCCACTTCTCCACAATTAATCTGGAGAAATACGCAGATTTACCCTGACGTACTTTCCTAACTATTCATTTTGACCAGTTCCCTGATTCGGTATTCTTTACTAGCCACTTGGGTTAATTTTTCGCTATAAACATAAGTAGTTGTTTAAGTTATCCTTTGTGTCAATAGAGAGGGGTTTTATGAGTAATACCAGTAACTTTCGTGATGCGATTCGCGAAGCCCAAAGTCAACATCTTGTCGGTCCCAATGTGATCGCTAATGCTTTACCTTTTGTTGGAGGTGGCTTAGTTTTAACCGCAGTAGGAACCTACGGAGGGTTAGGGGTGATTCAATCCTTCCCTAATCTCTTTTTCCCTACTTTTTTTGTGGCGATCGTTTTGGAATTAGTTCTATTTTTTGTTGCCCGCAATATCGCTGAAAAGGGCAATAACAGCGTTGCCTTGCCTTTATTGGCTTTGTATAGCCTCTTATCCGGTTACACCCTCAGTGGACTCGTTTTTGTCGCCTTGAGTTCTCAAGGAGTGGGTAGCCAAGGAATTGCGATCGCTGCTTTAGGTTGTGGCATCACTTTCATTTTTGCTAAGAGTGTGGGGTCTAATCTCTCTGAGCAAGATGGTATGGCTTTAACCAAAACCATCGGTTTAGGTATGATTGCCCTCTTAGTTGTGATCTTCGGGCAATTAATCTTCTACTTTTTTGGAGTTTATAGCCCTAGCTGGCTAGAAATCGCTATTTCTGGGTTAGGGGTTCTCTTATTTGTTGGGGCTGCAGTAGTAGATTTTTACATCCTTCCTCGTACTTACCGAGATGAACAGTATCTTCCTGCTGCGTTGTCCATGTACCTAACCTACATCAATTTATTTATCTTCATTTTACGCTTGCTCATTGCTATCAATGGCCGTGACTAGAAGTTTCAAACCCAGCTAAAGATATTTCTGTAGGGGTCAACGGCCGTTGACCCCTAAAATATAAACGTCTGTAGTCTAAGTTGATGAAAATGAGATTTCTCCTTTGTGCCTTTAATTGCTAAAGTAAAGAAATGTAAAGAAAATAATTACAGAGAAAACCCATGAGTGAACCTTCTACCCAACCCACCGAAACCCCTAAACTCGAAGATCCTAAATTTGGTTTTAACGATTATGCAGAACGGTTAAATGGTCGTGCTGCTATGGTTGGCTTTTTATTAATTTTGGCCATTGAATATTTTACAGGACAAGGTTTATTATCCTGGTTAGGCTTACAGTGATATTGAGACTGGGGATACTGGGAGAATGGGAGACGAGGAGAGACCTGAGAAATAATCTCTATATATACACCCTGCCACCCTTACACCCCATCCTCTTCAAACTTTCAGTTAATTCTTGACATTTTTGATAAAGATTGGATAAACCTAAAAAGCCGTGAGCGAGAGTTAGCCACATCCTTTTAAGGCGTGGCGGTGGAGCGAACGGGGGTTTTAACCCCCTGTATCTATTTATTTTTCTGATTCTCAATGTACTTTTTGATGGTTTCA
>JBFRWO010000109.1:0-4354 GCA_051439625.1 Crocosphaera sp.
GTCAAAGGATTGCAGATTGCAGAGGGCAGATTGTAGATTGACCCCTGCTTAAAAGACAGGGGCTTGGGAGGGTAGATTGTAGATTTTTGATTTATTGTAGATTTTTGAGGGTAGATTGTAGATTTACCCATGTTTAAAAACAAGGGCTTGTTCTTACTCAATCTCCAATCTCCAATCTCCAATCTCCAATCTCCAATTTTTTGTCAATTCCCACAGCTATTTGTTCTTAATATTAACGTTTGTTATGAAATTAACAATTAACAATTGATTAACTTGTTTTTAATCCAAAATCATTCGGTCATTGAGAGATTTTTCGTTGTACATTGTTGATATTGCCCCATTATTGTTCAATCATCATACTCTTTTAAAGCTATGTTAAACATTCCTGGTTTTAGTCAGCATTCAGTCGAAACCAGTCTCGGAAAAATGGTGTACTATACCGCCGATGATGCTCCTTGGCTGAGTAGTCAAATCGAAGAAAAAAACAGACCCACCTTAGTTTTTTTACATGGTTTTGGGGGTGGTTCCAGTGCTTATGAATGGTCTAAAGTATATCCTGCTTTTGCTAGTGATTACCGTATTTTAGCACCAGATTTAATTGGTTGGGGACTTTCAAACCATCTAGAAAGAAACTATCGCATTGATGATTATTTAACGACGATTACAGAATTTTTAGAAAAAACTTGTGACCAACCAGTAACAGTAATTGCTTCATCTTTAACAGCAGCTTTTACCATTCGAGTGGCTATTTCTCGTCCAGACTTATGTAAATCATTAATTTTGACCACGCCAGCAGGATTATCAGATTTTGGGGAAAATTACAGTCGTAGTTTCTTTGCTCAATTAGTTAGTACACCAATTATAGACCGTTTTATCTATGATTTTGGTGTGGCTAACGAGCTAGGAATTCGTAACTTTTTAGAACAACGTCAATTTGCTAGTGCAGAAAGAGTTTATCCTGAGATTGTTTCAGCTTATCTTGAATCAGCAACCCAACCCAAAGCAGAATACAGTGCGCTATCTTTTGTAAGAGGAGATTTATGTTTTGATCTTTCTCAGTATATTGAACAATTGACCATTCCTACTGCTATTATTTGGGGACAAAAATCTCAGTTTACTGGCCCTGATATTGGACGACGATTAGCAGAAATGAATCCTACCGCCATTAAAGCCTTTCAAGTCATAGAAGAAGTTGGTTTAACCCCTCAATTAGAACTGCCTGGGGTTACTATTGGTTTGATTCGTAAATTTCTTACCTCAGAACTAGCTTAAATATATTTATGACTGAAATTAAAGATAAAGTTATTTGGCTCACAGGGGCTTCTTCAGGCATTGGAGAGGCTTTAAGTTATCAATTGGCTGCCAAAGGAGCAAAACTCATTTTGTCAGCCCGTAGAGAACAAGAATTACAACGGGTGGCTAACCGTTGCATAACTCAATATCAAGCAGAAGTCAAAATATTACCCCTGGATTTGACAAAATCTAAAACTTTAGCTGAGAAAACTCAACAAGCATTAAATTATTATGGAACTGTTGATATTTTAGTTCATGGCAGTGGCATTACTCAACGTTCTACCGCCGCCGAAACTCAATTAGAAGTAGAAAGAAAAATTATGGAGGTTAATTTTTTTGGAGCCATTACTTTAACTAAATTTATTTTACCTCAATGGCAAAAGAAAAAATCAGGACATTTAGTAATTATCAGCAGTTTAGTCGGTAAATTTGGAACTCCTCTCCGTTCAACTTATGCTGCTTCTAAACACGCTTTACATGGTTATTTTGACTCTTTACGAGCAGAAGTTTGGCGAGATAAGATCCAAGTGACTCTGATTTGTCCAGGATATGTTAACACCCCTATTTCTTTCAATGCTTTAACAGCAACAGGAGAAAAATTGAATCAAATGAGTGAAAATCAAGCTCAAGGGATTTCCCCCGAACAATGCGCTCTTTGTATTGTTAAAGCTATCAAAAATAATAAAGAAGAGGTTTATATTGGGAAAATCGAAGTATTAGCTATTTATCTGAAGCGGTTTTTCCCTAACATCTTTTCTAAGTTAGTCCGAAATTTTGTACCTAAATAAACCCCCCATTGTTAACGACGGGTTTTAAATTTTAAATTTTTACACTTAAATAACAAATTAATCTTTGAAAATAGGTAAATAAATTATATTATTAAATAATAGATAATTAAATTTAAACTAAAATCTGTATCCTAACTCTTTTGATGAGTAAACTAGAAAAACTGATTCAAAAAATATTGAGATATCCACCAGAATTAAGCTATAATGATGTCTATTATATCTTAACTAAATTTGGCTTTCAAGAAATTTCTGCACAAGGGAGTCATCACACTTTTCGTAATGACAAAAGGCAAAAAATTACGATTCCCAAAAAAGGAGGGCAAACCGTCAAAAGAACTTACTTAAAACAAATTGTAAAACTCCTAGAATTAGATCAATAAAACCATGAATACTAGAACATCTCTCCAAACCTTAGAAGACTATCTAACCCTTAACTATCCGATTACTTTTTATCCTGAAGAAGAGGGAGGTTATACGGTTATGATTCAAGATTTACCTGGTTGTATTTCTACAGGAGAAACTTTAACTGAGGCAATGGATAATATCCTAGACGCAAAGCAACAATGGCTAAAAGCTGCTATTCAATATCAAGATCCGATTCCTCTCCCTGAAGAGCGTACTTAGAATAAAATGTCATTATTATCACTTTCTTTATGATATGAAAAAAGTTCTTTCTTCTTTTTCGCTTTTCAGCACCCATAATTAAAGCTTCAGCCATTTCTAAAGCTATATATGGGATAATTTTTGCTCTCAACAGCCCTCCTGCCTCCTGCCTTTCAACTCCTGCCCCCTTCAAAAAAACACTTCGGATGGAGCGTAATCACAACTTAACAACTTATCCATTGTTTAGCTTGAGCAAGTTGATTATTATGAAAAACTTTCAGGGGATAAGGAAGAACAGATCCCAACACTTTAGTTACTATTCGTATCCACTGAATATCAGAAACTAGGGCAATTTTTTCAAAATCAGACCAGTGGGTTAGCCCAAGCTTAGCATCTCGCCAAATAGCTAGGAAATCAAACCCAGAAAACTGATTTCCCAGTTCATATAATAACCGAATTTTTTGGTACTGTTTAAGTTGATCTTCAAGAGCAGGAATAATCACTAATTGATAATCGTCTCCAGTCACTTTTCCCTCAGCTTCTAAAGCTAAAACCCTATTATTTTTTACCTTCAAAAATTTAATCATGATTACAACCTCCTTAAACAATCCCTATTTCTATCCTACTCAAATATCTTTATAAACTATTGCTCCGCCATTTCCAATGACAAAAATCTTAACAAACACAAGAGTGATATTTTCTCAATTGATAAAATAAAAGTAGGAATTAATTTCTCGGTTCTAATAACTGTAACTAGGAAAGAAAATTCTGGCTATTTCCAACGTCAGGCTCAATTGAGGGCTGCGAGGGAGGTAATTATGGTAATAAATAGGACAGCAGAAAGAAACTTAGAGAATCGGAAGTTGTTAACCAATGTTTGGGATAGTCAACACGAACAGATGCTTGAACAACAAATCTATAGACGAGGTATTACAAACCCGGCAATAATAGCTGCCTTTTCTGTTGTTAAACGTCATCATTTTGTTTTACCAGACTGGGTTGAGTTCGCTTATCAAGATAGCCCCTTACCTATAGGTCATCATCAGACCATTTCTCAACCCTATATTGTTGCTGCTATGACTGAAGCCGCCGAAATTTCTTCTCAAGATAAAGTGCTAGAAATTGGTACCGGTTCAGGTTATCAAACGGCTATTTTGGCAGAATTAGCACAATTCGTCTATACTGTTGAGATTATACCGTAACTAGCCCGAAAAGCTTTTGATATACTTACAGAGCTTGGTTATACTAATATTCACAGTAAAATTGATAATGGTTATCTTGGTTGGCCAGAATACGCACCTTATAATGCCATTATGGTGACGGCTGCGCCCCCAAATATTCCCCCTGCACTCAAAGAACAATTAGCTGTCAATGGCACAATGGTGATTCCTGTTGGCAAGAGAAACCAAGAACTATTAAGCCTGAAAAAAACTGAACAAGGATGGATTAAGAAGTCCCTATTTCCTGTTAGATTTGTCCCACTTATTGGCTAATTGTAGAACATCATAAAACTAACCAGTTCGGCGTTTCTAACACTTATAGCCGAATGCCGCTAAGTTATCCTGCGATCGCAATGAACGGAAAAAGCCGAAAATCTCTGCTATACCTGGGTTTGAGACAAGTTTACATTAACTAGATTCATGGCCAAATGCCTTCACCCAACCCAAGTT
>JBFRWO010000110.1:0-4797 GCA_051439625.1 Crocosphaera sp.
GTTGGTTCAGAATTTGGTGTTGTTGTCATAATAAGTTGAATATAAATACAGTATCTATGTTTATTTTAACTTAATTTAAAAACTTCTGTAACACCAACCGAGAGCAACTGCTGTTAAATGACTTCACACAATTTATAATGATATAATTACTTACAGCGGACTATTAATCTAATTTAAACCAATGCCTAGCCAACAAATAAGTACAGAATATATAGCAATAGATGCTGATTATTGTTTTGGAAAACCTCGAATTATTGGCACAAGAATAACAGTTGCTACCATTGCCGAGATGTATTTAGAGATGGGACAATCTTTAGAAAAAATTGCCATCAAATATGATTTATCTTTAGCTGCTGTTTATGCTGCCATGTCATACTATTATGATCACAGAGCAGAAATTGATCGCCATAGTCTTGAAACGGAAAAAATTGTTGAAGAAATGAAATCAAAAAGTGCTTCCTCAAAATTTCAAGAACAATGGAGAAAAATAAACAGTGAAAGATAAAATTTGCTTTCACCTAGATGAACAAGTTGATCCTCAAATTGCTTTACAACTAGGTTCACGTGGTATTGATGTTACAACAACTATAACAGCAGGGTTGCGTACTGCTTCTGATGAATCTCAATTAGATTTTATTCGTCAACAAAAGCGAGTAATTGTTACCCATGATCGAGATTTCCTAATAATTGCTAGTCAAACCAATGAACATCCTGGAATCATTTACTCTAAACAAAGAACTCGTTCTCTTGGTGAAATTATTGAGGGTTTAATGTTAATTTATCAAGTATATTCTCCAGAGGAAATGGTTGGACGGGTTGAATATCTATAACGAATTTTTGTTATCTTTTTAGCTTCTTAAGGCTAACAAGCAACGACAATAGAAATATTGCCAGAGCCATAAGGAGAACGCTATAATGTCTGAGAATGCAAGAAGTCGTGCTATCACCCAGGGCAGTCAACGCACCCCTAACCGCGCCATGTTGCGTGCTGTGGGCTTCGGAGATGATGACTTTACTAAACCCATCGTTGGTGTGGCTAATGGCTTCAGTACCATCACCCCTTGTAACATGGGGATTAATGACCTAGCCAAGCGCGCTGAAGCAGGTATTAAAGATTCCGGTGGTATGCCCCAAATGTTCGGTACAATTACTGTCAGTGACGGTATTTCTATGGGTACAGAAGGCATGAAATATTCCCTGGTGTCACGGGATGTCATTGCCGACTCCATCGAAACTGCTTGCAACGCTCAAAGCATGGATGGAGTGATTGCGATCGGTGGATGCGATAAAAATATGCCAGGTGCCATGATTGCAATGGCCAGAATGAATATTCCTGCAATTTTCGTCTATGGGGGAACTATTAAACCCGGCCACTACGACGGGGAAGATTTAACAGTTGTCAGTGCTTTTGAGGCGGTAGGCCAACATAGTGCAGGCAAGATAGATGATAGCACATTATTAGCCATCGAGCGCAACGCTTGTCCTGGTGCCGGTTCCTGTGGGGGAATGTTCACCGCAAATACCATGTCTTCGGCCTTTGAAGTGATGGGAATGAGTTTGCCTTATTCCTCTACAATGGCAGCAGAAGATGCAGAAAAAGCAGACAGTACAGAAAAGTCCGCTTCTGTGTTAGTTAATGCTATCCGTAAGCAGATTTTACCTAGTCAAATTTTAACCCGAAAAGCCTTTGAAAATGCTATTTCTGTAATCATGGCCGTGGGTGGTTCAACTAATGCTGTATTACACCTTTTAGCTATTGCTAATACCATCGGTGTAGAGTTAACTTTAGACGATTTTGAAACCATTCGTCAACGAGTTCCCGTACTATGTGATTTGAAACCATCGGGACGCTATGTTACCGTTAATTTACATCAAGCTGGTGGCATTCCTCAAGTGATGAAAATGTTATTAAATCATGGTTTATTACATGGGGATGCGTTAACTATTTCTGGTGAAACGATCGCCGAAGTTTTAGCTGATATTCCTGATGAACCTCCTACTGATCAAGATGTTATTCGTCCTTGGAATAACCCTGTTTATAAAGAAGGACATTTAGCCATTTTAAAAGGTAATTTAGCCTCCGAGGGTTCCGTTGCTAAAATTAGCGGAGTTAAGAACCCAACAATGACAGGTCCAGCACGAGTATTTGAGTCAGAAGAGGAATGTTTAGAGGCGATTTTAGCTGGAAAAATTAACGCAGGAGATGTGATTATTGTCCGTTATGAGGGTCCCAAAGGAGGGCCAGGAATGCGAGAAATGTTAGCACCAACCTCTGCTATTATTGGCGCAGGTTTAGGTGATTCTGTGGGCTTAATTACCGATGGTCGTTTCTCAGGAGGAACCTACGGTTTAGTGGTTGGCCACGTTGCCCCAGAAGCTTATGTGGGGGGAACTATTGGGTTAGTAAAAGAAGGAGATAGTATCACCATTGATGCCAAAGAAAAGCTCTTACAAGTTAACGTTTCTGAAGAAGAATTAGCCCAACGTCGTGCTAACTGGAAAGCCCCAGAACCTCGCTATAAAAGAGGAGTATTAGCCAAATATGCTAAGTTAGTTTCTTCTAGTAGTTTAGGGGGAGTTACTGACTTGAATTTGTTTTAAAATGTAGGTGGGCAATGCCCACCCTACCTTGTGATATTATTGGTAATAAAAACTATTATTCTATGCCTACTCATCGCTTAATTATATTAATAATTGGTTTAAGTGTAATTATCGGATTAATTATTTCCCTAACTACCTCTATTTACCGACTTTATATACAAATTTCTTTTACAGCACCCCTATTAGCTAATTTTCTCGTTTTTGTGATCATGGGATTATTAGGATTATTAATTTATGGCTTTATTTATTATTTTAATATCTTTTCTTCTAGTCCTTCTCGTCGTTATAAAAAAAGTCATACTCAGCTAAAATTACCAGAACAAAAAACAGAAGCAGCACAAGAAAATTTAAAAGCAATTCGTCGCCAACTAGAAACAATTCAAGATAAAGTTGCACAAAAAGCTTTATTAAATCGTTCCCAAGAAATTACCGATAATTTACAAAGAGGCGAATTAAAAGTTGTTATTTTTGGGACAGGTTCCGCCGGAAAAACATCCTTAGTTAATGCTTTATTCGGGGACATTGTTGGGGACGTAGAAGCAACAATGGGAACCACAAAAATAGGAGAGACTTATTGTTTAAAATTGAAGGGAATATCCAGGGAAATTTTAATTACAGATACTCCCGGTATTCTGGAAGCAGGAATAGAAGGAACCGAAAGAGAAACCTTAGCCAAACAGTTAGCAACCGAAGCTGATTTATTATTATTTGTTGTCGATAATGATTTAAGACAATCTGAATATAATCCCCTAGAAATATTAGTAAATTTAGGTAAGCGATCGCTCCTTGTTTTTAATAAAGTTGATCTCTATACAGAAGAAGAAGAAACACAAATATTAGAACAACTAAAAGAAAGAGTTAAATCAATTATTTCTGAAAAAGATGTCATTTCCTTATCAGCTAATCCCCAAAGTATTACTTCAGAAAACGGCGAAAAAGTTCAACCACTACCCAATATTACACCCCTAATAAAACGACTAGCAGCTATACTGAGAGCAGAAGGAGAAGACTTAATAGCAGATAATATTTTATTACAATCTCAACGGTTAGGAGAAGAAGCTAGAAAACTAATTGATCGTCAACGAAAACGACAAAGTGAGCAGGTAATTGATCGTTATCAATGGATCAGTGCCGGAGTAATTGCAGTTACACCTTTACCCGTAGTTGATATGTTAGCAACCGCCGCAGTTAATGCACAAATGGTAATGGAAATAGGACAAGTTTATGGTTGCGAAATTAATAGCGATCGCGGTAAAGAGTTAGCTTTATCTTTAGGGAAAACTTTAGTTAGTTTAGGAGTAGTAAAAGGTGCGGTTGATCTGTTAGGAAAAGCCCTACAATTAAACATAGCAACCTATTTAGGAGGCAAAGTCATTCAAGGGGTGACTGCTGCGTATTTAACCCGTATTGCTGGTAAAAGTTTTGTGGAATATTTCCGTCAAGATCAAGACTGGGGAGATGGAGGGATCACAGAAGTAGTGCACAGACAGTTTCAACTGAGTCGCAAAGATGAATTTCTCAAAGCTTTTGTTCAAGATGCTATTACCAAAGTAGTGCAACCTTTATCAGAGGGTTGGGAAGAAGAGAGAGAAGATATCGAACCCGTTAAACAACCTCCAATACAACAAAAAGCTGTGTTAGAGGAAGAAGACGAGGATGATTGGTAACAAGTGATTTTAGTCTATAGAAGTACTTAATATTTAATAAGGACATTTCATATCCATATTCTTTAGCTATCATTCCGAGGTACGAGGAATCTCCATAACGTCCTAATCATAATGGGTAGTGCTACATTACATTTTTTGAGTGTTTGTGTTAGGCTACTTATGTTTGTTATATCATTAGTGTGGTGTTGTTTTATGCGCTCTCCAATTTCAATTTTAAATTGTTTTGCTGCTGCTGCGACTACATTGTTTATTGCTGGTCCAGCACAAGCTCTCACCGTTGTACCCACCGGTCTCGAACCAGGAGACGAATATCGCTTGGTGTTTGTCACAGACGGCATAACCCGTGCGAATTCAACTGACATCTCATTTTACAACGATTTTGTGACCAATGATGTAGCAGGAAGTCAAAGGATTGCAGATTGCAGAGGGCAGATTGTAGATTGACCCCTGCTTAAAAGACAGGGGGCAAGGGAAAAGTAGATTGTAGATTTTTGATTTATTGTAGATTTTTGAGGGTAGATTGTAGATT
>JBFRWO010000111.1:0-22306 GCA_051439625.1 Crocosphaera sp.
CTGAACTTCCCCCCATATATATATACTACTTTTGACTGAAAACCCTATCTATAAAGGCTTTTAGCCTACATCTCTTTTGTGTCCATACATGGACACAAAAGAGATATGTTGACAAGATTTTAGCGCTCGCTGTACTATTGAACTACATAGGTGCAGTTTGCTCAAACCCACTTCATATACTCTTCAGAGAGATTGTACCCAGTAAAGGGTAGTACAAAAATCGCTACAACTACCTTCAGATAAGGCTTTTGTCGTTTTTCGTGGGGGGAAGTTCAGGTTGATGACAGAATAACTAAACCTTGATCGTATTGGTGTTTGAGGAATATTGCTTCGAGGATCGGTTTGGTGTTCTCTGGTAGGATTCAGATTCACCCATTAGGATGACTCATCAGGGGGGCGCATGATTCACGGGTGTACCCCTAAGCTATAACTTAGGCCAATAAAGAGGACATCATAGTGAATATTACCTTACGCAGATGGTTACAGCCCACTTTCTCCATTAATAAGCGATCGCAAATGACTGGTGATCATTGCTTCAAAGAAAAGCTCGTTGACCCTTTTTCCACTCCAGAACAAGATTTATCTCAACCAACTCCTTCATTGAGTTATTTAGATGATTATATTAACCAATATTTTTGATTTTGGTTCGGTTCTTGGGAGGGGTTAGGGGTGGATCTTAATCCACTCCTTAATAAGTGCAGTTTGCGTTAAACTATAATGGTGTTGAAAAAAAGTTTTGTTATGAAGAAAGTGAATGTTGCCGAAGTTCAAGACTCTTTTGATAATTTTCTAAACTCTATTGATCAAGAGCAAATTATCATTGAAAAGGAAGGAAAAGCCATAGCAACTCTAATTAATTATGAAGAGTGGAAACGATTAAAACAGTTAGAGATAGAACTGACAAATGAAGATGAGGAAGATTTTTACACGGCAGAAGAAGTCATTGCAGAATATAATCAAATTCACGGGACAGAATTTACCATAGAAAATTTAAGAAATGACTGAATCTAAACAATATAATCTTAGGATTAAGAAATCAGTCCGTAAGCAACTTCTGAAACTACAGCCGAAGTTTTTTAAACAGGTAATGTCTAAAATTCTCTCATTAACAGATAATCCTAGACCACAAGATTATAAAGCTTTACAAGGATATCCAGATTATTATCGAGTTGATCAAGGAGAATTTAGGATTGTTTATGAAATTAAAGAGGAAGAAATTTATATTGTTCGAGTTGGTAAGCGTAACGATGATGAAGTTTATCAGAACTTGCAATAAACTAAGTTTATATTGTAGGGGTCAACGGCCGTTGACCCCTATGCAAATATGTAGCCAGACTTTAAGAAATTGGTATTAAAAACATCTGAAAATAGAGATCGCACTTTGATTACTATCACCCTTAATTAACGAGGATATTGAGTCATCAATTCTCGAACTTGTTCAGCATGATAAGAACTACGGGTTAAGGGAGAGGAAACCACTTGTAAAAAGCCGATAGATTCCCCAACTGTTTGCCACGCTGCAAAGCTTTCGGGGGTAACAAACTCTTTTACCCCTAAATGTTTAGCAGAGGGTTGTAAATACTGTCCTATGGTCAAAATATCACAATCAACGGCCCGTAAATCTTCCATTACTTGACGCACTTCTGCATCCGTTTCTCCTAACCCCACCATAATACCGGACTTGGTATAGAGTTTCGGGGCCAAAGTTTTGGCCTCTTGTAATAAAGTAAGCGATCGCTGATAATCTCCTTGAGGACGAACCCGACGATAAAAACGGGGAACTGTTTCCGTATTATGGTTGAGAACTTCTGGTTTAGCTTCTAATATAATTCCTAATGCTTCCCAGTTACCGCATAAATCAGGAATTAACACCTCAATGGTGGTTTCTGGGGAAACTTGACGAATAGCTTCGATACAACGTACAAATTGAGATGCACCACCATCCGCTAAATCATCACGGTTAACGGAGGTAATGACCACATGATTGAGACGCAAACGACGTACTGCTTCTGCTAGGTTTAAGGGTTCCTGGGGGTCTAAGGGTTGGGGTTTCTTTTCAAAATCAATATCACAGTAAGGACAAGCGCGAGTACAAGCTGGCCCCATAATCAAAAAGGTTGCTGTTCCTGCATGGAAACATTCTCCAATATTAGGACAAGAAGCTTCTTCGCAGACTGTATTTAAGCCTAAATCTCGTAATATCTCTTTAACGCTACCAACCCGTTGCCATTGAGGTGCTTTTACCCGTAACCACTGCGGTTTAACCGTCATTTTTCCCTAATCTCTATATCAAAATAATTTAAACTTATCTTATCATTTACTAGACTAAGAGTCTCCCCACCCATCCTTATATCAACAGAGATGCAAACGCTCGTCCCTATACCCTGGCCAATGAATGCAGATACCGACGGAGGCCGAAATTGGGAGGTGTCCCGATGGTGCTGATGTATTATATGTAATATTTTCTTCGTTCAACCAACTTCCTCCTTGTCGCCATCCCACGGCATCACCGAAGGCTTCCCAGACTTCTCCATTATACTCTCTAGTGCCTCCTAAGCGGTGGTAAATATCCTTTTGGACAGAAAAGCCAAACTTACCCTCACTATAGTCTAACCAAAGCTGATTTATGGTGCGTAAATCGGTGCAGGGGAAGTTATCTATATCCTCAACCCTTAACCATCCCTCTTTGCTGCGGTTTGCTGCTTGATACATCACTCTTGCTATTTTTTGATCAGCTTCCTTCCACTTTCCTGCTTTTAATAAGTCCCTTAACTTACTATAATCCACCCCTCTATCTGATGCTAAATCATCCTTTTTTGGTATGGGTGTTTGTACAGGTTTAGGTAATAATAAATCTAAGAATTCTTGAATAGTTTGGGGACGTTTTTCGGGTTGTAATTCCATCCCTTTGAGAATAGCATTATTAGTGCGATCGCTTATTTTATTATTAAACTGTTGTGGAGGAGGTAAAGGAATATTCTGAACACGAAAGTTTGCAGGAAGAGGAACTTGATCAGTTAATAAGTTATATAAGGTTGCAGCTAAGGCATAAACGTCTGTATAAATATCCCTTTTTGCTCGTTCTTCGTATTGTTCAGGGGGTGCATAACCATCCGTTCTATAATTAGTATGGGTTCTGGTTTCACCTGCGGTAAACTCCCTCGCTATACCAAAATCAATTAATTTAGTAATATTTATAGACAATAAAATATTATTAGGTTTCACGTCTCGATGTAAAAACCCGATTGAATGAATATAACTTAATGCTTCACCTATTTGTTGAATGATGAGTAAAGCAGATGCTTCCGGTAATACCCCATTTTTTTGTAAATAAACTGCTAAATCATCCCCTTTTATATATTCCATAACCATATACCAAAGTCCAGCTTCATCAAATACATTATGAACCGTAACAATATGAGGATGACTACATTTTGCTAATAAAAAAGCTTCTTTAATAAACTTATTTTGTAAATCTAGAAAATTATCTTTTCCTTGTACTGTTGCGTTTAATGTTTTAATAGCTATTTGATTATTTGATGGGGTTTCTGTTGCTAAATAAGTAATCCCAAAACCACCAGCACCTAAAATAGAATTGATAGTATAACGTCCATTTTGGAGCGTTTCTCCTGCATTTAGATGTTTCATATAAAATTAAAATTAGACGATTATGTTAATTTAAATAAGGAATGTGAGCATCTTGCTCACTGTATTAAAATCAAAGATGAGGAGGTTATTCTCACATCTTGCACCTTCGTTCAAACTAGCTAGTTTAGGGAGGGAACAGGTAACAGGTAACAGGGAACAGAGTTTATTTTGACGGTAACTGCTTAAGAATTGATTTGTTTTCCTTAGTTTTTGAGTTTACCTGTACTGGTGAAAGATATCAGTTATGGAAATTCCTAGTTCCTCGGAATGACAGTTATTAATTGTTAATTGTTAATTGTTAATTATTAATTGTTAATTGTTAGGAATAACAAGAAAAATCAAAAAAGTTTGGTAAAAGTCGAAACTTCCACCAAACCTATTATTTAAACCATCGTCAAAGCTTCTTGGATGGTTTTGTTGTAGATAATACGACCTGGAGTGGTCTTAATAAACTGAGAAACCGCTTCACCATCAATTTCTCTAACCCGACGTTCACGATAATGTTTAACAACACTACCATCCTCTAGAGTTTCTGTTTTTAAGACTTCATCATCCGGCTTATCTGTCACAATTTCTTCATTGGGGTCTGCACAACGCAACCAAATATAAGCGTGTAAGTCCACCAGTCCCTGTTCATAAGCTTTCACCGCATCGTCGATATTACCAAAGTAACGACCACCACCTTTTTGCGCCTGGAGGTTTTCTGCGGTTAGATAATAACAGCCTAATACCATATCCTGAGATGGTGCAACAATGGGGCGACCGGTTGCAGGAGAAAGGATATTATGACAAGCTAACATTAATAATCTTGCCTCTGCTTGGGACTCCAAAGACAAAGGAACGTGGACTGCCATTTGGTCACCATCGAAGTCAGCGTTAAAAGCAGGACAGACCAAAGGATGCAACTGAATAGCACGACCTTCCACTAAAATAGGTTCAAAAGCTTGAATCCCTAAACGGTGTAAAGTTGGGGCGCGGTTGAGTAGGACAGGGTGTCCAGTAATCACCTCTTCCAAGACATTCCAAACACTGGGGTCACCTTTAATAATCAGCTTTTTGGCCGCTTTAATATTATTGACCAACGCTAAGCGGATGAGACGGTGAATAACAAAAGGTTGGAATAACTCGATCGCCATTTCACGGGGTAGGCCACATTGATAAATCTTCAAGTTTGGACCAACCACGATTACAGAACGACCTGAATAGTCAACCCGTTTTCCTAAGAGGTTTTGACGGAAACGGCCTTGTTTCCCTTCAATGATATCGGATAAGGATTTCAAAGGACGATTATTGGCCCCGACAACGGTACGGCCTCGTCTTCCGTTATCGATTAAAGCATCAACCGCTTCTTGTAGCATCCGTTTTTCGTTACGGACAATGATTTCCGGTGCGAGAATCTCCTGTAAACGGGCTAAACGGTTATTACGATTAATCACCCGTCGATAGAGATCGTTAAGGTCTGAGGTGGCAAAACGACCGCCATCTAACTGTACCATAGGGCGTAAGTCAGGGGGAATGACGGGGATAACATCCAATACCATCCATTCTGGTAGTGACCCGGTAGCGATAAAGTTATCAATCACCCGTAAGCGTTTAATCAGTTTAGCGCGCTTCTGTCCTTTACTTTGGGCGATATCTTCCCGTAATTTTTCGGCGATCTCATCCAGGTTCATTTCTTGCAGTAACCGTTGAATGGCTTCTGCACCTATGCCTACTTCTATGCCATATAAGTCGGAATCTTCGGCATAAATCTGATCTTCGACTTCAATCCACTGATCTTCAGTTAAAAGTTGCTTATAACTTAAATTACTGGCATTTCCTGGATCAAGCACCACATAAGCGTTAAAGTAAACGATTTGTTCTACGTCCCTTAATGCCATATCCAGTAAAATACTCATGTAACTGGGAATACCTTTGAGGTACCAAACATGAGTTACGGGGGCTGCTAGTTTAATATAGCCCATACGATGACGACGGACACGGGATTCGGTTACTTCTACCCCACAGCGTTCGCAAACAATACCTCGGTGACGAACCCGTTTATATTTACCACACCAACATTCCCAGTCTTTGGACGGACCAAAAATCCTTTCACAAAATAGTCCGTCCATCTCGGGTTTTAAGGTTCGATAGTTGATGGTTTCGGGTTTGGTCACTTCTCCAACCACAACACCATTGGGAAGGGTTCTCTCTCCCCATTGACGAACCCGTTCGGGGGATGCTAATCCAATTTTTACGTAGTCGAATCTTGTATCTTGTGTTGGTTTCATGTTTGATGGTTCTCAACAGTAGGTAAAAGGCTTAATTTTCAACTTTTTTGGCGAAAACGGTTAATTATCTCATTATTTAGCTTAAAGTTTCTGTCAAATACAATACTCTTAACGACTTAAATCTAGTCCAAAGATCTATCATACACATTTTTAGTTCCCTAAATCAAGATGATAACTGTTCAGTTGGGGGAGTGTGGGAGGTGTGGGGAGTGTGGGGAGTGTGGGAAGTGTGGGGGGTGTCGAGAGTGTGGAATGTCTAAACCAGAATTTTTTTGTCAAGGGGTTGTTGACAAGATTTAACATTCTTGTTACATTAGTTAACACAGGGACAATAAACAAAATTTTTATTTATATTTTCTTTGTTTGTAGTCTAAAATCGTGTAATTTCTGTATCTCCCATTGATATTGAGTTCTCCTAGAGTACCTCGGCGATGTGCCGGGGTTTTTTGTTGGGTAAATAGGGTGTAACACTTAACACTGTTAAACACGGTTCACCACTATTATTATGATATTATGATTGCACTTTTCTGCAATAAAGTTTGCACTTTTCTGTATTGCCGAAGAAGTGTGGGTAATTTATTATCGAAGTAAATCAGCAATAATCCTTATTCAAAAACAATTATGAGTAACAATATTCCTAATATATCTAGAGACCCTAGTATCACCATTGAATTTGATAGCACTGACATAAAGTACGTTTCACCCTCTGTAACAGGGTTTGTGGATGGTTCTTTTGCTATTGCCTCTTATTCCCTTTATTATCCTCGAAAATTAACTGTTAAAGAGTTTGATACTGATGGGCAAGAGATACGCCCATCGGAGGGTGGCATAAGATTTGGGATGTCCAATCAGGATTTTTTAACATCCGATAATTTTTATAATCCTCAAGTAACCCGTCTGAACGGCTTCAACAATGGCCGCTATGTCTTAGTTAGTGAATTAAATATTAGCGATCGCAGAGCTAGTCATCGTACAGGTTTGTACCTTTCCGACTCAGATATACCCACCAGTAGTTCGGGTGATCGTATTGGAGATTATGCAACTTCATCCAACTACACACCAATTAAACTAGGATCGCAACACACCAACGCCGTTGTTACCCCAACCAGTGAAGGGGGATTTTTGATAAGTTGGGAAACCCCCGATGGTTTTGGTAGTGGAATAAAAGCAATCAGATACGACCAAAACTTCGACCCTGTTTGGGAAAGCGTCGGTTCAGTTAATAACTACACAACCTCTGACCAAGAAAACCCCGATATTGTGGCCTTAAGCACTCCCATTGACAGTAACCAAGACGGTATCAATGATGCGGCCGGATTTGTCATTGCTTGGCAGTCAAAAGGACAAGATGGCAACGATTGGGGGATTTTTGCCAGACGCTACGACGAAAAGAATAACCCTGTTAGTTCAGAGTTTCGGGTTAATACCACCACCATCTATGCACAACAAAACCCAACTCTTACCTCTTTAATCAATGGTGGATTTATGGTTGCATGGGAATCTGACGAACAAGATGGTTCAGGTTGGGGCATTTTTGCACAACGTTACGACTTTTTAGGTAATAGAGTCGGTGATGAATTTCAGGTTAACACCTACACCAACCTCGATCAAACCAATGTCGCAGCAGAAACCCTCAGCGATGGTAGTGTGGTGCTTACATGGCAGTCACAGGGACAAGATGGCAGTGGCAATGGTATCTTTGCCCAAATGTTTGATATGTTTGGTAATCGGGTTGGGGATGAGTTTCAAGTTAATGGAGATGCTGCTTTTAACCAAACCGTACCTTCCATTGCCAAACGGGGTAACGATGGTTTTGTCATTGCTTGGCAAAGTGAAGACAATTTTACTCGTCCTAAAGTTCAAGCACAGATGTTTCAATGGCCAGGATATACACCCCCGGCATTTTCCATTGACGATGTACAAATTCCTGAAAATGGTGGCCCTGCGGTTTTAACTGTTTCCCTGTCGGAACCAGTTCCCCAAACCATTAGTGTTAAATGGCGAACCCAAGACGGCACCGGTGTTTCACCTTTTGACTACAGGCCGGAGTATGAGAAATTAGATCTTGATTTTGGTGTTTTAACCTTTAATCCTGGAGATACTACCAAAACCATCACAATCGTTTCTGACGCTATTCCCGGCACACCAAGGGACATAGAAATTCGTGACGATGATATTGACGAACCTAATGAATATTTTGACGTTGTTCTCTTTGATGCAACCACTAACAATATTCTAGACCCATTAGGTCGTGTTACCATTCAGCCAACAATTGAGCTACCCCACATAATAATTGACGATCCTATCTTTGATGAGGATGCCGGTTTTGCTACTGTAATCGTCAGGTTAACTGAACCTAGTTCCAATACAGTTACAGTTGAATATATGACAGAAGATAATACAGCAGTAGAACCTTTTGACTATGAGAGTATAAGTGGAATCATAGAATTTCAAATAGGAGAAACACAAAAAAGTATTCAAATTCCTATTAATGATGATGGGGAATTTGAACAAGATGAAACCTTCTTTCTTAAACTGAAAAATCCTAGTTTTGCAGAAATTAGTGATGACACAGGAATCTTAACTATTAAATACGATCCCGATGATAAACCTAATGAACCCCCAATCTTTATTCCTGCTCCAATAATTCCTTGTATAAAACAAGATGATTTAGAGCAAATTGGAATTTATTTACAGGATTACTTTAGAGATGAAGAGACAGATAGCTTAACATATCAACTGGTTAATCCAGGAGAAATTAATAAATCTCTTACTCCTAGAACGAGTGGTGGTTATCTCTTCATTGACTTTTTATTGAATCAAGTAATCGAGTTGACGGAGTTTATCACTATTAGAGCAACTGATACGGAAGGTTTATATGTTGATGGGACTTTCAAGATTACTTTAGAACCTGGAGATGATGATGCTTATGAAGCAAACGATCAATTTATTAATGCTTATGATTTAACCAATGTAGAAGGAACTTGGTTAAGTGATATTTTGGGTAAAGGAATAGCAAAGAATGACGATTATTATAAAATTACTGTTCCTGAAAACAGTCAAAAATTAATCGTTGACTTAGAATTTACCCATGAACAAGCTGATCTTGATTTAGTTTTATACGATGCACAAACTCGCTTCGTTAAATCTTCTATATCATCAACTGATAATGAATCAATTACCCTTGATGCTCCCAAACCAGGTGATTATTATGTTTGGGTTCGTTCCTTTGACCTAGAAGCAAGTAATAGTTACAATTTGAAGTATGAAAACCTCACTGAAATCATTCCTCCTCCCCCAGAAAATACCACCCCTTATCTTGACCCAGAAATTCCTGATATGGAACAAGATAATTTAGAGCAGATTAGAATCTTTTTACCTGATCATTTCAAAGACAAGGAAACCGATAACTTGGAATATGAACTGGTTAATCCAGGAGAAATTGATAAAAAAATTGTTAACGCTCGAATTAATGATGATAATTATTTATCAGTTGACTTTTTTATGAATGAAGTAACTGACTTTATGGAGTCTATCACTGTTAGGGGAACAGATGAAGAAGGTTTATTTGTTGATGATACTTTCACCATAAATCTTGAGTCCACCCCAGAAAATACCCCCCCAGAAAAATTACAATTTAATGTTAGTATTGAAGGTAATACCGTCAAATTAACTAATGCTTGGATTTACGATGAAGATGGTTATCAAGACTTAACTCATGTAGATTTATGGGTAAGAAAAGAGGGAGAAGATTGGGAAGATATTGCTGACATTACTAATTTTAAACCTTGGCAACCTAATAATAATTGGGCTAGTATTGATCATGAAATAAACTTTAGTGATTACGAATCTGGTAGTTATGAAATTTGGGCTAGAGGTTACGATAAAGAAGGTTTAGAAAGTAATGCTGTTTCTAAAGACTTTGATTTTCTTACCTCAGGCAATGATAATATTGTTCCTAGTGATACCGGTATTTACTTTGCTATTGATGCACAAGTTTACACCTCTAACGATACCCTAAATATTAATAATGGTTGGGTTAGGGATCTGAATGGGGTTGATGATATACAACGCATTGATTTCTGGTTACTAAAACAAGGAGAAGGAGAAGATTGGCAAAATATAGAAGATATTTCCAGTCATGAAATTACACCTTGGACGCAAGATACTACCTGGGGAAGTTTTAATTATAGTTTAGGTTTAACAGAGTTAACTCCAGGTAATTATACCCTTTGGTCTGGAGTACAAGATCAAGCATTAGCTGACAATGGAACTTGGGCTAATATTGTGCAAAATAACTTTGAGATCCAAGCCTAAATATTTTTATCAATTAATGATGATTAATTAATAATTGATTAATTCAAGGTTTAATCCTATCCCTAAAAGGGGAGAGGTAATTATCGATTATCCATTATTTAAAAATTTAACAGGAACTAAAAGAGGTTGAGCGTTTTTCGGTTCAATTTTAAATGATAGTGTACTAATTCCAGAAGGACAACATAAGGGGTCATTGCTATCATAACGCTTATATTCTACTAATAAATCGGAAGAATTATTGAGGAAAATGCGAGAAATATCTCCATCGGTTCGAGAGTTCATGGGTTGAGGAGATAAGGTTCCTGCAAACTGTTCTCCGACAAATACAAATGCTTGATATCCCAAAGGACGACACATCCCATCGACTCCACTCATAGCAGTGATCACAATGGTTTCATTATATATTTGTTGCGGTCCAAATAATTCCCAACCTGCTTTAATAATAGATCGTTCTTGAGAAGTTTTTGCTTCTCTTACTTGATCTTTGCATCTATCAACACTTGGAAGGTCTGCATCAATTTTAGGTGCATTAGGAATCATTTTTCCGATGTCATTCCAGTTTTTGATTTCCTTATCTAGCCATATTTTAGTCCTTTCTTTGACTCTTTCTTTACTAAGCATTTCAATCAGTGACCACTGAATACTACTACTATCAGCAGGAGGATTTAATTTTTTTTTTGAGCTATTTTTAACTGATAAAAATATCCAGGTTCATAGTTAAATCCTTCAATGGTTCCATAAAAAAATGTCCAATCATCTTCTAAATTTTCTTTGATTTGTAAGCATTTTTGGGGTGCAACGCCAACACAATCTACAGTTTCAGGAGCAATATAAACTGTTTTTTCTACCATCTTACTATTATCATCACTTATATTTTTGAAGGTCATTATGCCAATTTCTTTTTGCTTAATATAAGCAATTTGTAAATGTCCATCGCCATTAATACTATAAATTTTTGCTCCTTCTAAAGCTGATAAAAATGTCATTTCTTGGTTCATTATTTCTTCTGGACAAGCCATACGAGTCGCAGCAATTAAACCAACTTTCATTGCGTTTTCTTGAACTGCATATCCTGCTGTGTAACGGTTACAACTTCCACTTCCTGATAGTCTATCTTTTTCAAACATAATGGTAGAGTTTTCTTTAGTTAATGGTTGTTTTTCTGTCCAACTTACTAACTGCCATTCTGTTTCAAGTAAAGGGTTATCTATTGAATCTGAGGGAGTCTCATTAGCGATCGCTCTCATACATTGCCCCCAAGAAACTAGGGTAATTGATATGAGTGTTACTCCTTGAATTATTTTTTTTATTCTATTTTTGCTGCTCATTTTGTTCCTCACAAAGTTATCAATTAATTGATTTTTCCAACATTCGTAATTATAACATATAGCAATTATGAATGATTCATGAGAGATGATTATTATTTATTTCCTGTTCCCTATGCCCTTGTACTCAAATTTAATTATTACCACTGATTACTGATTGCTATTAAAATTTTTCTTGCTTAAAAAATCTTCAACAACTGCACTAATCGACTGTCTTTCATGATCAACAAGATAGTTAAGCTTTCGTATTTCTGCTGAAGAGATTTGTCCTGATAGTTCTTGTAAAATTGTAGTTAGATTGGGATGTTGTTTTAATGTTGCTTGATTAAACACAGGAACTGGTTCATAAGGGGGAAAAAATGTCTTATTATCTTTGAGCCTATATAAATCAAGAACATCAATCAATCCATCTGTAGAAATTCCTGCTACTAAATCTACATTTTTCTTGGCTAAAGCACGATACATTAACCCTAATTCCATTGTTTTTGGTTGCTGAGCAAATTGTAAATTATAGGTATTAGAAAGTCCAGAATAACCGTCTTCTCTAGCTAAAAATTCATAACTAAAACCTGCTGTCCATTGGGGGGTATATTTAGTTACATCTGAAATAGTTTCCAGATTATACTGTTTAGCATCTTCTGACCTAACTAAAATGGCGTATTGATTATTAAATCCGAGAGATGGCATTACTTCTAATTGAAATTCTTGATTATAAATTTTCTTTACTTCTTGATAAACAAGATGAGAATTATTAATAGATTTTTTCTTCAAAATAGCGGTCAAAGCTGTTCCAGTATATTCTACATAACCATCTATTTTTTTTGATTTAACTGCTTCATGACAAATAAAAGTACCTCCTAAATTAAAGCGACGATCAACCTTCAAATCGCTATTATTTTCAATCTGTTGAGCTACAATTTCTCCTAAAATTACTTGTTCAGTAAAATTTTTTGAACCGATAATAATCTTACCTTGCGATTGATTAATCAGACCGAAAAGAATAAATATTAAGGAAACAATAATTACTAAAATAACAAAAAATTTTTGTTTATATGTGTGCTTATTAGCGTCTATTTGGGTCAAATTATTCTCTAAAGAACCTAGTCCCCAATCTACCAATAAAGCAATAATTGCCGAGGGAATAGCACCAGCTAAAATTGTAGTATTATCAACGGTAGAAAGTCCCCTAAAAATAAATACTCCTAACCCTCCTCCTCCTATAGCTGCTGCAATGGTGGCAATACCAACACAAATAACAGAGGCAATTCTTACACCTCCTAAAATCACTTTTAATGCCAGAGGTAACTCAATAAAAAACAAAATTTTTAGAGGGGTTAATCCTAAAGATTTTCCTGCTTCCTTCACTCCTTTTTTAATCTGAGTAATGCCAATGTAAGTATTTTTTATAATCGGTAGTAAAGCATATAAAATTAAAGCAATAATTGCAGGTCTTTTCCCAATACCACCGACCAAGGGAACAGTAATTAAAAAACCAAATAAAGCTAAACTAGGAACAGTTTGTACTCCATTCGTCACTAATAAAATGGGATTAGCTAATTTTGGATAGCGACTCATGATAATACCCATAGGAATACCAATCCCAGTGGCCACTATCATTGCTATTAATACTAATGTTAAATGTTCTCCTGTTCTTAGTAAGATAACTGATGTGGGAGGAATTGAAAGTAATAAATTAATCATTATATCTATTATTATTAATATTTTTAAGAAATTATAACCCTTATGAAAAATGCTGAAAAGTCTCACCAAAATTCAGGGATTGTTGTTCATTGCCATCGATTAATATTACTGATTTTTCTTCAACAATTTTGCCAATAATTTTCGCTTCTTCTCCCACTATTTCAAGCAGTCTCTTCGCCTTTTCTTCTGCTAAACATAACACTAATTCAAAATCTTCTCCCCCATATAATACCCAATTTAAAGCTTGCTCTGGACTAAACCACTGTGATATCATCGATATTGAAGGTAAACTGGATAACTCTATCTGTGCGCCGACACCGCTCAAAGCACAGATTTGCAGCACAGCATCCCCCAAACCGTCACTACTGTCCATCCCTGTAATTACAGTGGTTTCCATCATCTCCGAGAGGTGAGTAAGTAGGTCTAAACGGGGTTGAGGGTATTGATGGGCAGAGATTAACCTATTTCGCTGTTGTTGAGTGAGATGAGTTCCTAAACTGGGATTGAGTAACAATTCTAGTCCTCCCCGTGACATCCCATGCGCTCCGGTAACAACAATCACCTCTCCAGGTTGAGCCGTAGAACGTTTAATAACATGATTGGGATTGACTTGACCCAAAGCTGTGATGCTAATGGTTGTTACGCGAGAACGACAGATATCCCCCCCAACTATAGGTGTATCATATCCAGCTAAGATACTTGTCATACCTTGATACATTTGTTCCACCCAATTAACAGAAAGTTCTCCGTCTAAAGCTAAGCCAACAGTAACGGCTAGGGGACTAGCTCCCATTGCAGCGAGGTCCGAGAGATTAGCCGCGATCGCGCGCCAACCAACAGAATTAGGTGGAGTAGTAATATCGCTAAAATGGACTCCATCTACTAAAACATCGGTGGTTACGACTAGCTGTTTCTGGGCATCAAGGGACAAAACAGCAGCATCATCGCCAATTATATCATGGGGACAAAAAGATTGTAATTTTTTGAGTAATCCTTGTTCCCCAATATCCTTAATTTTCATCGTTTATTACGTAAAGCAGGTTAAACATTAAAAATACCAATATACATTAATACTTGAGCAAGACCTAAATGAGAAAAACAGACTAATTTAGATTTTGATATAAGCAGAAGCTAATCATTTTTTTGTAATAGATACGAGAAAATTGTAACTCATTAATGAGCAAATGGTAGCACAACCTTCTAAACTGTAATAAATAGTCTGGTTGTGTTACAGTGTTCACAACTCAAATATAAACCCTATAGAGAAAAAATAGAATTTATGTCTTCACCATTTATTGTTATGATAACAACCGCATCAAACAAGGAAGATTCTAATAAAATTGCTCACACCTTGTTGGCCAAAAAACTAGCAGGTTGTGTGCAAATTATTGGTCCTATTAGTAGTCATTATTATTGGGAAAATGAACTATGTCAAGATGAAGAGTATATCTGTTTAATCAAAAGTAGTCAACAACATTATCAAACCATAGAAAATACAATAAAAGAGATTCATCCTTATGAGGTTCCTGAAATTATTAGTTTACCTATTCAACAAGGAAGTGAAGGTTATTTAAGTTGGTTAAATCAGCAACTTAAACAATAGAAATAAAGCAACACTATAGCAGTTACCAGACTTGTGAAGTACACAGTTTTCTATTTTTAGCAGTTCGGAGTTCTGAGGAGCGATATTAGGTGTACATATTGAGTCCGATAAACGCTATATTTGAGTTATTATTTTAGCATCTCAAAGAAAATTATTGCTTTGCAAAAAAACTAAATCAAGATAATAATTAATATTATGAATACAATTAAATCTAATCGTAAATTGAATATTTCTCTGATTGTAAGTGATTTATCCAGTAAAGGTGCAGGGCGTTGGGGAGGGGCTATTAGACCCTTTTTATTAACACAAGCTCTACAAAAATTAGGGCATAATGTCAAGATTTTTGGCATCGCTTATGAGGAAAATGGGTTAGCAGAATTACCCCAAGATTTACCCATAACTTCTATTCCTTGTCCTTATTATGCAAAGTTTGGGGGAACGTGGCGATCACTGAAACAATTATTACCTAAAATTGACGGAGATATACTCTATGCTGTTAAATTAAAACCCAGTAGTTATGGTATTGCCTTGCTCAAAAAATACTTCAGCAATCGTCCTTTAATTGTCGATATTGATGATTGGGAAATGAGTTGGTTTGGGGGAGATAGTTGGCGATATAATTTTACTCCTAAAAAGTTCATCGAGGACTTATTTAAAGGTGATGCCCCTTTACAACATCCTGATCATCCTTTTTACTTACAAAAGATAGAAAAATTAGCTTCTTTAGCAGATAAAATAACCCTACACACCCAATTTATTAAACAACGTTTCGGAGGAATTTATATTCCTAACGGTAAAGATACAGAATTATTTGATCCCCAGAAATATGATCCCCAAAAAAGTCGTCAAAAATACAACTTAGAAAAATATAAAATTATTATGTTTCCTGGCGCACCACGTCCATATAAAGGTGTAGAAGATATTTTAAGAGCCTTAGATAAACTTAATAATCCAGAATTAAAATTAGTAATTGTTGGCGGAAGTCCCTACGATAACTATGACAAAAAACTTCAAGAAACATGGGGAAAGTGGTTAATTCAACTACCAAAATCTCCAGTTAACACCATGCCAGAAATTGTTTCCACTGCTCATTTAGTAGTAGTTCCCCAACAAGATACACCAGCGACACAAGCCCAGTTTCCCTTAAAATTAACCGATGGAATGGCAATGGCCAAACCTATTTTAGCCACAAAAGTAGGGGATATTCCCGAAATTTTAGGAGATACTGGATACTTAGTTGATCCCAGTTCTCCTGAACAATTAGCTAATAAAATAGACTGGATTTTTAATCATTTAGAAGAGGCACAAACCAAAGGCAAAAAAGCTAGAGAAAGATGTATTAAATCATATAGTTTAGACTCAATGGCTACTATTTTATCTCAAGTTTTAGAACCATTTAGTTCTTAAGACCCCGTCGTTAACCACAGGGTTTAATTGTCTTCTGTTAGCTAAGGTGATAGAGTGATTAATATGTGTCAGTTGTTAGGTAAAACAAATTATGACAACCCATTTTATCGAAGCAGAAATCAATCTTCAAGAAACCCCTCTCACTATCAAACAAGTAGAGGAAACTCTGCAACAACAAGGGGAACCCCTACGCTGGGCCATTACCGAAGTAGATAAGGAGAAAGAAACTGCCAAAGTAGAAGCTATTGTTACCAGTGAACAGTAAACAGTAAGCAATAACTGAGTAACTGATAAATAATGATTAATCGTCCTTATACCGCCGTATTAATCGTTCCTACGGGTATTGGTGCTGCTATTGGTGGTTATGCAGGAGATGCTTTACCCGTAGCTAAAGTTATGGCTAAAATATGCGATCGCCTGATTACTCACCCTAACGTCTTAAATGGGGCGCAACTGTATTGGCCCCTAGACAATGTTTTCTACGTAGAAGGGTACGGTTTAGATCGCTTTGCCCAAGGAAAATGGGGACTAAAACCCGTACATCAAAACCGAGTAGGCTTAATTTTGGATCGAGGCATCGAACCCGAATTAAGAACCCGTCATATTCAAGCAGCAGATGCCACTAGAGCGACGCTAGGACTGACGTTAACCGATTATGTGTACACCGATACACCTTTGGGAGTAGAACTGCGTACAGCCGATTCTGGAGCCAGTTGGGGAACCATTAGCCACCCCGACAGTTTACTGAGGGCAGCAGACAAATTAATTAGCCAAAGTAAAGCAGAGGCGATCGCAGTTGTGGCCAGGTTCCCCGATGACATAGATAGTCTCGTCTTAGATAACTATCGTCACGGCCAAGGAGTCGATCCCTTAGCCGGTGCAGAAGCCGTCATTTCTCACCTGATTGTCCGTGAATTTGCCCTTCCCTGCGCCCATGCGCCGGCCTTAGAACCCTTAGAGGTAGATGAAGAAATTTCCCCTCGGGCCGCAGCAGAAGAGTTAGGCTACACATTTTTACCCTGTGTATTAGTAGGGTTAAGTCGTGCGCCCCAGTTTGTCAGCCAACCCCAAACCAATAGTATTTGGGCCGATGAAGTGGATGCAGTGGTGATTCCTCATACCGCTTGTGGTGGTAGTGCGATCCTCAGTTTTAGTGCAGGAAATACCCGTATTATCACCGTTAAAGACAATACAACTGCCCTCAATGTCACCCCTGAAGACTTAGGAATGGAGGTAATTGCGGTAAACTCATATTTAGAGGCGTTGGGTGTGTTGGTGGCGCATAAAGCCGGCATTAGTATTGATCCCTTACGTCCTATTATGTCCTCTCTTTCTCAAGCCTGTGACTAATCCCAATTCTTTTGATATGGAACCGTTAACCCGCACCCAAATTTTAGTGGTGATGGGAGTAACTGCAATTATCTTATTAATCATCGCTAAACTATGGCAATATTTTGGCTCCATTGCCTTAATACCAATTCAATTTTCTAGCGATGGGCTACTCTATGGGGCTGCTTTAGCCGCTATAATTATTGTTGCTAGTAGTATTGTTTATCGTTTGTGGCCGGCTTATAGTCAAAGTGCAGATGCTTACCTACAATTAGTGTTAAAACCCTTAGTTTGGCCTGATTTAATTTGGTTAGGTTTATTACCGGGTCTCAGTGAAGAATTATTGTTTCGTGGGGTGATGTTACCAGCTTTAGGATACGATGTCTTCGCACTAATTTTATCTAGTTTAGTTTTTGGGATCTTACATTTAAGTGGTTCCCAACAATGGCCTTATGTTGTTTGGGCAACTATTGTCGGGTTTGCTCTTGGTTATAGTGCTTTAATGACTGATAATTTATTAGTTCCTATTACCGCCCATATTATTACAAATTGGATGTCCAGTGCGCTCTGGAAGTTTAATAATAGAAATAGTGATGTTACATCTTAGTTAATGGTCTTATGGAAGTTCAATTTAGAGAGTTTAATCCGTTTAATGTTTGGATTTGGTTGGAGTTTGAAACGATTCCTGCTCCTATGGAAAAACAGTACCTAGAAGAAGTATTTAATTCCTGGTTTTATTTAGGTAAATTGGGAGGGTTTAACGCCGAAAATCTTCAGGTTCAAGATATGGGGGTAGAAATTAGTTATATGGATTATAACACTAAGGTATCCGATGAAATGATGATGGCTCCCATGCACAATATGGCTGAATTTGAATACGAAGGGGTTTGGGGTCGTTGTTGGTTTGATCTGGGAACCAGTGATTTAATTGCCCTGGATGTTTTAATCAATTGTTTAACTCAATTAAGTCAAGAATTAGTTGTTATTAAAAAGTTAATTATTGGCGGAGAAAATGAAGATTGGCCGATTTCTAATAAGCGAGAAGCTATGTTTGCAGAGGATAATTAATTAAACTGTAAGCAGTTAAATCACTCCGCAGTTACTGACGGGGAGATGGGGTGACGGGGTGACGGGGTGAGGCTTTTACTATTTGTTCGCTAACTTCTCAATACGTCGTTTAAATGCGTGTTAGCTTAACATAAGCATCCTGCTTGTTAAATGGTTGATCTAGATATTTTAATGCTTCTTTTTTAGACAAGGTTTCATCATTTTCTACCTCTTCTATAAGTTTTCCCAGTCCATAGTCTTCGATAATTTCTTCTATTTTTGCAAATTCAGCAATTGGAATCTGCACTGCGATCGGATTATTATTTTGATCTAAGACATAATGCTTATTAATTTTCAACATCTAGTTATCTCCTAATTTTTGTCTATGATATTAATATTTTAAACCGAAATCAACTAAAATAACTTGATTGAATACCTGAAAGGCAACACATCAGCTACAATAAAATACAAGAATTAATCATCACCCCATGTTATTAAATCGGATTTTAAACAAAACAGATCAAAAATGGCGACCCATTATCAAAGCTTTAGAAGCAGCGATCGGTAAAGATGGGGTCATTCGTCGCAAAGAAGAATTATTGACCTACGAATGCGACGGTTTAACCGCTTACCGTCAACGTCCGGCGGTGGTGGTATTACCTCGCACCACAGAAGAGGTGGCCGCTGCGGTTAAAATCTGTCATGACAATCAAATCCCTTGGGTGGCCAGAGGTGCCGGAACGGGACTATCTGGAGGTGCTTTACCCGTAGAAGATTGCGTGTTAATTGTAACAGCGCGTATGAAACAAATTCTTGACATTGATTTAGAAAATCAACGGGTGACGGTACAACCTGGAGTTATTAATAATTGGGTAACGCAAGCAGTTAGTGGAGCCGGTTTTTATTATGCTCCTGATCCTTCTAGTCAAATTATCTGTTCTATTGGGGGTAATGTAGCAGAAAATTCTGGTGGGGTTCACTGTTTAAAATATGGGGTCACAACTAATCATGTTTTAGGCTTAAAATTAGTTATTCCTGATGGTTCAATTGTTGAAGTTGGGAGTAGTATTCCTGAAATGCCAGGTTATGACTTAACAGGGTTATTTGTGGGGTCAGAAGGAACGTTAGGTATAGCAACAGAAGTCACTTTAAAAATTCTCAAAACCCCTGAAACTATTTGTGTTGTTTTAGCTGATTTCACTACAGTTGAATCTGCCGGACAAGCAGTAGCTGATATTATTAGTTCTGGTATTATTCCTGCCGGTATGGAAATTATGGATAATTTTTCCATCAATGCGGTAGAAGATACAGTTAAAACCAATTGTTATCCACGGGATGCAGCAGCGATTTTATTAGTAGAATTAGATGGATTACCGGTTGAAGTGGCAGCTTATAAGGATAAAGTTGCTGATATTTGTCGGCAAAATGGCTCGAGGGAAATTACTACAGCAAACGACCCCGAAACCCGTTTAAAACTTTGGAAAGGAAGAAAAGCAGCCTTCGCTGCTGCTGGTAATATTAGTCCTGATTATTTTGTTCAAGATGGTGTAGTTCCCCGTACACAACTGGCCACTGTTCTAGAAAAAATTGACCAGTTAGGAGAAAAATATGGTTATAGTATCGCCAATGTTTTCCATGCTGGAGACGGTAATTTACATCCTTTAATTTTGTATGATAATTCCATTCCTGGACAATGGGAAGAGGTAGAAGAATTAGGGGGAGAAATTCTCAAATTATGTGTAGAATTAGGAGGCAGTCTATCAGGAGAACACGGTATTGGTTCTGATAAAAATGAATATATGTCTTATATGTTTAACGAAATAGACATAGAAACCATGCAATGGGTAAGAAAAGTATTTAACCCCGATAATTTAGCCAACCCGGGTAAACTTTTTCCCACTCCTCGAACCTGTGGAGAAGCAGCAAATGCTAAAAAATCTAGTTGACATTTGGTCAAAAAAGTGTATGGTATTATTTCCTGAGTTATTCATAGACATCAGAGTTGAGATATAGTTAATTCAAAGAAAAATGAGACGAAATATACCTCGTTTCTTGTTAGCATAGTGAGCAAGATGCTGAAATTACTCTGTCTCAAACTTATTTGAAACGACTATAATTGATAATTTCCTTAAACAAGGGTTATCAATTATCAATTATCACTTATCACTTTTTAAAGATGTCTCAACTGAATTATATCTATACCTTATTTGTCAGTAACCTCTTAATTTCTTTACCTTTTCTTGTTATTGGTATTGTTATTTCCAGTATTTTATTAGTGTTTATTGACGAACATCAATTAGTTGCTAAATTACCCCGTACTCGTATTTTAGCAGTTATTATTGGTAGTAGTTTAGGCTTTTTGCTTCCAGTAGGACAATACGGTAATCTTCCCATAGTAAGACGGTTATTTTTACAGGGTGTCTCTATTCCTTTATGTATTAGTTTTTTGATCGCTTCTCCTACTGTCAATCCTTTTGTTATTAGTAACAGTTGGCAAGTTTTGGGAGATCATCCTACGTTAGTATTTTTAAGAATTTTAGGAGTTTGGTTAATTTCTATTATAGTGGGTTTAATTTTTAGTGCTTATTCAGAAGAGTCCATAGTAGTAGATGAGTCATCTTCTGTGCTAAAAAGTCGTTCTACTCTGGTTCATTCTGGCACTATTATATCAGGTTTAGAGGCTTTTAAACCCCTTCACCGTGCAGGTAATTTAGTATATGAATCTCAGGGTAATGTTAGAACTTCTGTGGGGATATGGCAACAACTATCTTTATTTTTGGATAATATAATTCGAGAGTTTATTGAATTAGGAAGTTTTCTTGTAGTGGGAATTGCTATTTCTACAGCTTGTCAATTTTTTCTCCCTCAAGCACAACTTTTGCAATGGGGTGAAACTCCTTTAAACCAATTATTAATTATGATAGTGTTTGGTTTACTATTATCTCTTAATTCTTTCAATTCTGCTTATTTTTTAACTCCTATTTTATCTTCTATTTTATATGGTTCTGGTTTAGTATTTTTATTATTAAATTCTTTGTTTAATATTTCTAGTTTAATTTTATTGTTGGGGATAATACGGATTAAGTTTGCCAGTTATATCATTATTTTAACAGCACAATTAATTTTAGTTTTGGGTTTATTGCTTAACTTTTATATTAGTTAATGAGCAAAAACTGAATCTAGTTTGACTATAAAATCCTGATACCAAATCGTCCTGTAATGGAAAGTAAAATCTAAAGACCAAAAAAACGATAAAAACAGTTTTATAGTGGAAAACAAAGAAAACATACTTTGAAAACACAATTAGTAATTCAAAAAGCAAAACCGCTTAGAGTAGAAAAATAATTCTAAACGGTTATACTGCAATTTTAAATCTCCAATTATTTTATTATCTTATGATTGCTTTTTACGCTTAAGACCTAAGCCTAGTCCACTAATGGCAAGAAGTCCTAGAACAGTTCCAGGTTCAGGAACATCTGTTCCTTGAATATCTACCTCAAGTTTTTCTACCAATGCTGCCTCATACTCAACAAAACCTAAAAAGCCGTGAGCGAGAGTTAGCCACATCCTTTTAAGGCGTGGCGGTGGAGCGAACGGGGGTTTTAACCCCCTGTATCTATTTATTTTTCTGATTCTCAATGTACTTTTTGATGGTTTCA
>JBFRWO010000112.1:0-15023 GCA_051439625.1 Crocosphaera sp.
GTTACAGCAGCCGATCGCTGGGCCGACCAAACCATTCGAGAAGCGATCGCCTCACAATTCCCCACTCATGGTATCCTGACAGAAGAAACCAGTCACATTTTTCCTCAACAAGATTGGTGTTGGATCATCGATCCTATTGATGGGACGACCAACTTTACCCGAGGGGTTCCCATTTGGGCCATTTCTCTGGGTTTAACCTATCAGGGAACTCCCGTATTTGGTTTTGTCTATGTCCCCCCCCTCAAACAGTCTTTTTATGGTTATTGGTACGGGGAAAGTGGGTTAAATGGACCGACTGGGGCCTACTGTAATGGTCAACCCATTGCTACCTCTCGAGATATCCCCACCAACAGTCATTTATTCAACCTCTGCGCACGTAGTATAAAAGTATTACAAAAACCCTTTCCCTGTAAAGTGCGCATGATTGGCGTGGCCAGTTATAATTTATTATTAGTAGCTTCTGGATCGGCCGTTGGAGGGGTGGAAGCAACCCCCAAAGTGTGGGATATTGCTGCGGTTTGGGTGATCGTTCAGGCAGCCGGAGGGGATTTTATTTTCTTAAAAGATCCTGCTCTTTTCCCCTTGACAATTGGCGAAAATTATGCTAGTAAATCCATTCCTTCTTTAGTGGTTAATCAACGCGAATTTGTCTCTTTATTTAAACCCTTAGTTGAATGTATTTTGTAAATGGTTGAACGGAAAAATATCAAATTATCAACAGTTGAATTGTCCTATTTAGAATGGAATCAAGGGACAGAACCTTTATTATTATTACATGGTTTAGTGGATCATGCTCTTGTTTGGTCAAATTTAGGGGATTATTTAGCCCAAGATTATCATATTATTGCCCCGGATCTACGAGGACACGGAGACAGTAGTAAACCAGAAAACGGTTATAAATTTACCGATTATATAGCTGATTTAAACGAATTTATGGATCATTTGGGCTGGAAATCTGCTCATATTGTATCTCATTCTTGGTCAGCAAAATTAGCAGCTATTTGGGCAACACAACAACCAGAAAGATTCAAAGATTTAGTATTAATTGATCCATTTTTTATCGATAAAATGCCAGGATGGTTTAAACTAACTTTTCCCATTCTCTACAAAACTTTACCCTTTTTAAAAGTAATTGGACCATTTAACAGCTACGAAGAAGCAGAAAACTTAGCCCGTGGTTTGAAACAATATCAAGGATGGAGTTCCTTACAAGAACAAGTATTTAAGTTAGGAATGGAAGAAAAAGAAGGCGGAAAATGGGGCAGTAAATTTATTAAACAAGCGAGGGATGAAATTTTTGAAGAAGTAATGAAATATGCAGGACTCACTCAAGATATTAATATTCCCACCTTATTCGTTAAACCAGAAAAAGGACTGAATCGAACCGCTTGGCAACTTAAACCCTATAAAACCTATTTAAAACAGTTAGAAATTGCCGAAGTCCCGGGAAATCATTGGGCTTTTTTAGTGGAACCAAATCCTTTTAATGAAACAATTAAAGGCTTTTTAGCAACGGATAATTAACAATTAATAATTAACCGATACTGTTATTTTTGGCAACTAATTAGGGTAAAATAGGTATGAACATGAGAATTTTTCCTAACTAATAATAAAAAGAGGTTAAATAGATACTGATGGCCACAGTTTTGATTGTAGAAGATGATCCCATTAATCTTCGTGTCTTCTCGAAAATTCTTACTAAACGAGGGGGTTTAACCGTCAAAGGGACAGAAGACGTAGACGAAGTCATGAAAATTGCTCAACAGGGAGAAGTTGACATTATTCTCATGGATGTTTCTCTCTCCCATAGTCTATATCAAGGAGAGGCAGTTGACGGCATCAAAATAACCCAATTCCTCAAAAATGACCCCAACACGGCTAATTTACCCGTTATTTTAGTCACGGCCCACGCTATGGAAGGCGATCGCGAACACTTTCTAGAAAAAAGTGGGGCTGATGGTTACATTTCTAAACCAGTTGTAGATCATGAAAAATTTGTCAATCAGGTTTTAACCACTATTAGTAACCATCAGAAAAATTAAAGTTAATTATTTCTTGTTTGTTGTTCATCTTCTGGGGTTCCAGAAGAGTCTATTTCCAGTTTAGTAAGAATAGCTTGCATTTGAGGGGTAGCAAAGAAAATACGTGCATCTTTGACTAACTTTTCTCCCCAAAGATTGTCTATAAGGTGTTGTATTTCTCCATAACTACTATCTAATTGCAGGGCAGCTTCTCCTAGTTTAATTCCTTCTTCTTTTTTTCCTTGAACATATAAAGCAACCCCCAAAGCAAGTATAGGTTCTGCTTGTTCTTCATCAATTTCTAGGGCTTTTTCCCAATGTTCGATCGCCGAGGAAATATTACCTTGTTCGTATTTAATTAAACCAATATTATTCACCGCCGGCCAAAACTCTGCTTGTTGATCAACCGCTTTTTGATAAACAGCGATCGCCTCTGCCATACGTTCTAATTTAAAATAAGCATTTCCTAAGTCAAACTGAGCGGAAGGAACATCGGGTTTAATTGCTAATCCTTCTTCTAATTCCTTAGCTGCTTGTTGATACTTTCCTTGTTGAAAATAGGCATTACCCAAGGTAAATTTAATCCCGACTTCTTCCGGTTCTAGAATCAACGCTTTTTGCAAAGCCTCAACCCCTGGTTCTAACTCCTGTTTAATAATATATAAGGTTCCTAAAATAAACCAAGGTTGATATTTATTAGGGGCTAACTGAGCAGCCAGTTTTGCCCGTGATAAAGCTAAATCATGTTGTTGAAAGCGAATAAGTTGGGCTGCTTCTTCGGCCACTTCTAAACCTTGTTGTTCCAGTTGTTCGCTATTGAGTTGAGGGCTATAAGGTAGAAGCATTTGTCCCATCACAGGAACACTAAACTGCCAAACTCCCACACTCACCAATAAAGAAAGTAACCAATTACCTTTAAACACAGTTTGTTCTCTAAATTTGTTTAATATTATCCATCTTTCCTAGTGTAGTGGAAAAAGATACCTTTCGTGGCAGTGATCATTTATCAGTTATCAGTGACCAGTTTTTTAATCTCCCCACACTCCCAGTCTCCCAGTCTCCCCACACTCCCCCGAAGGAATGTTATCTGTTTCTTAACTTAAGGACTAACCACTCTTTGCTACAGTTAAACGGAAAAGGAATTAATGTAAACCTAGCAGTTAACACTGAGGTCTTATAAATTATGAGTGAATTAATTGCGATCGCTTACGACGATGAATTTAAAGCCGAAGAAGTACGTCTTACCTTAGCTAAAATGCAAAAACAGCATCTCATCGAACTCGAAGATGCTGCCATTGTTATCAAAAATGCTGAGGGTAAAGTTAAACTCAACCAAGCTATTAATTTAACTGCTGCTGGTGCTGCTAGTGGTAGTTTTTGGGGACTTTTAATCGGTACTTTATTTCTTTGCCCTATCGCCGGTGTTGCTGTGGGGGCAGCTAGTGGTGCTTTAAGTGGTGCTATTAGTGATATTGGGGTTGATGATGATTTTATGAAAGAGTTGGGAGAAACCCTAACCCCAGGAACTTCTGCTTTGTTTGTTTTAATTAAAAAAGTGACTCCAGATAAGGTTCTTCAAGAAATTGCACCTTTTGGGGGCAAAGTGTTAAGAACTTCACTGAGTAAAGATGACGAAAATCAATTACAAGAGGTTCTCGATAATAGAGGAATTAAACCAGAAGAAATTACTGTTTAGTATTTGAGTTAATTTCTAATTTAAACCCCGTCTTTAAGGATGGGGTCTTATTTAAAATTTACAAATCGAATCGGGTTCAACTGGACAATTTAAGTTATTAAGTGGATTATTAGCAATATCGAGATGGGTTATTTTTGTTAATAAGTGGAGTGAGGAAGTATCTTTTATTTGGTTATCCTTGAGTTGAATATAAGATAATTTAGGGAGAAAGGATAAAGGAGTAATATCGACAATATTATTATGAGATAAATAAATTTTCTCTAAATTAAAAAGGTTAGATAAGGGAGCAATATTCTCGACTAAATTATTATCAAGGATTAATATATTTAGTTCTGATAATTTCTGTAAAGGACTTAGATCGTTGATGCGATTATCAGCAGCAATAAAAGATTTCAAATTTTCCATATTTTCTAAGCTACTGATATCTTCAACTTTATTTTTTATGAGAGAGATACCTATTAATTTATTTAGACGAGATAAAGGAGAAATATCAGAAATTTTATTATTATCAAATATAATAACTTCTAGTTTTTTTAAGGAAGCGAGGGGACGCAGATTAATAATATTATTATTAGGAAGATAAAGATGGGTAAGATTATTTAATTTGGCTAGAGGTTTCAGACTACTTACTTGATTATTCCACATCCAGAATGTTTCTAATTTTTTCATATTAGCTAGAGGACTAAGATCACTAATACTATTATTAGATAATTCTAATTTTTCAATTCTTTTTAAGGATGAAAGAGGATTAATATCTACTATTTGATTATCAGCTATGTATAGTTCAGAGAGGTTTTGAAAGGAAGATAATGGGGTTAAGTCTTTAATTTGTGTAGCTGATAAATCTAACTGATCTAATTGTGACAGATTACGACCTGCTATTTCACAGTCAGTATTTTTAGCTTCTTCTAATAAAATTGATACGGTGTATTGTGCTTCTTCTGAAAGTCTTTCTTGATTTAAACATAATTCTGTAAAGCTTGTCGTTGCATTTAAAGATGTATGATTTAACCAAGTTTCGTTTAATAAAATAAATAATAATAAACCTAATAAAAATTGAAAAACACGAGAAGAAAGAATAAATTGTTTTAAACCTAACATGATATAAATCCCCTTAAGTATCAGTAAAAATAGCAAAAAGCCACCGTACAATCCCTACTATAACACAGGGATTATAGCAGCAAATAATTTATATTACGCAGTGATCTAGGTACTAATTTTTATTGATCTTGATCACAATTTTGCAATATTCATTTCTTGATGATTGTTATTTTCAAGACCATTAATAATATGTAAATCTCTTTGAGGATAAGGAATTTCAATATTATTCTTTTTAAATGCTTTCCAGATATCGCAAATCAAACTACTGGTTACTCGTTTACCAATTAAAGGATTATCTAACCAATATTTTAGTTCAAAATCAATACTAGAATCCCCAAAATTAAGGGCAAAAGCAACTGGTCTTGGATAGTCTAAAATATTGGGATTGTTATCAGCAACTTCTAGTAAAACTTTGATCACTTCTTGCGGATCACAATCATAGTTTGCCCCAACAACAACAGAACGATAGACTAATGGATCACTTCCAGTAAAAGTGGTTACTTCTTGAGTAAAAAAGGTCTGGTTAGGAATAATTTTTTCGGAATTATCTCTAATAACTTGTACAGTTGTTGCCCGAACACCAAACTTTTTAACCTGACTCATCTCGTTATTGATACTAATCACATCATCGGGTTTTAAAGCCCCTTCAAACAATAAAAATAAACCACTAACAAAGTTACTAATCACTTCTTTTAAACCGAAACCAATACCCACAGATAAACCGCCAGTGATGGCAGCTAAAGCAGTGGGACTAATACCAACATAACCAAAAATCAGGGTTATTCCTAACCCAATTAAAAAATAACGAAGAATCAGAGAAATTGATTGTACAGCCGTTTGATCTGTTCGTAGTTCTTTAGAAAAAAGGTGGATTAATACCTTTTCCAAAAGAGAGCATCCTGTGATCCAAAAATAAAGTCCACCCACGGTAACAACAATATCCCCCAATGTTACAGACTGATCAAATAATTGGAAAAAGGAAACACGAAATATGGTATCAAAATCAGTAAAAATATTGATTAAATGTAAAACAATAAAGCTAGTAAACAAAGGAGCAAACAAACGATAATGATAGTGTTCAACTTTTTTATGGCTCAAGGAAGCATAAAGGCAAACTAAAAATATACGATAAAAAATATAGATCCACAAAATATTAATCGTATCAGTTAAATAACCAGCAAATAAACCATGCTCTAGGAATATTAATCGTATTAAACTAATAGTGATTAAACTTAAAGTTGGAAATGTTAGATAGCAAAATAAAGCAGCACTGCATTGCTTATAATAGTGTTTTTTATTTTTTTCTTCAAATTGACTAATATCAGGAAATCTCTGTTTAAATTTCCTCCATATCCATTGGGAAATGAGAAACATAACAATAAGAGAGACAGCGATGGTAATCAGTTGAAGTTGAACAGCCGGACGTTGTAAAATAACCATAGTTTTAAACCATTCTTCCCAAAAAGCACTGGGAGCAAGTACAATTTTTCGATTCATTAATACCCCTCAAAATTTTTAATTAAATTGATTATTAACCACTTGTTTTATTTTTGAAGCAGCTTCTTCTGGTGTCATTTCTCCAGCCATCACTTGGTGATAAAGAAGATTACCATATTCAAAGATAGCTTTATTTTTTTCCAGTTGATCTAAAGAGACAATAATCCCATTTTTAGATTGTTCAAATAATACCGCTTGTTTGGGAAATAAACTAGCATCAACCTTAGAATTTTTATTAACAGGAATGAGAAAGGCTGCTTTAACCTGTAACTGCTGTTGATATTGAGCATTGGTAGAAAACTGAGCCAATTTCAGAGCTAATTGATGTTGATTTTTACTAGAAGCCCGATTAAAAATAAAACCAACTGTCCATAAAGGAGGAGTGGCCGGTTGACCTTTTCTACCCGGTAATAAAGCAACTCCTAAATTATTTGGTCGTAATGCTTCGCTGAGCAAAGGTAGCCAACCGGATGAGCAAGGCATATAGGTTAACCTACCTTGGATAAACGCTTCTTGTAGCGTCTCAATATCCTCAATTAGATAAAAGTTCGGTTCATTCTGAGCATTTTTCAGCCATTGCATCCACTCTATCCAACCTTGATTTTCCCCTAAAATAACACGCCCCGACTGATCCAATAATTTTCCTCCAAAAGCCCCAGTTCCCCAAATGGTAGTACGAAAATCAGAGTGCATTCCCACCGAATAACCCCGACGTGCTTGTAGAATTAACTCATCTAAGGTTTTGGGGGTTTCTTTGACCTTCTTTTTGTTGTAACAAAGGACTTGGGTTGCTAAACGGACAGGAATGGCATACAGTTTATCGTTATAGCGAACTTGTTGCAGGGTTTCTGGTCGAAATTGGGATAAGTCAAAATTGTCTTCATTGATACTTTCTAAGTACCCTAAACTAATCAGTGAGGCAATTTTATTATTCGTTAAAGAAACAGCAAAAACATCTGGACCGGCACCTCTGGCAATCTCTCGGCTAAAGTTTGATAAATTTTCATCAGGTAAGACAAATTTCAGGGATAGTGTCACATCAGGATTGAGTTTATCAAACTGCATTGTGGCATCATTAACAACTTCTTTAAAATAAGCACTTTGTTTTTCTGTTAGTCCTAGAGGAACTTCTGCCCAAACTAAAATTTCTCCTTTGAGAGGTGTTTTTGTAGTTTCAACGGTTTCGATTTCATTACTAGCACAACCGTTGATTAGTAATAGACTTATTAAGAGGATATTTAAGAACCAATTTTTAATCTTCATTGTTAATGATTTGAGTAGATAGGAACTCAGCCTTATGGGCTGTGAAAATTATAGTAATAAGTTATGATATCTGAGAATTAAGAAACTATAATTACATAATACATAGATTAGCAAAATTTAGAACTATAGCAATCAGTAATGATAGGTGAGAAGCGAGAATATATAAGGACATAATACTATTATGTACCTACGAATGCTTACTTGTAAGGGTTTAACACTGTGTTTTACCGAGAAAGCTGATTTTTTCACAACTGAAACCTAATTGCTATAGATCAGTTGGCTTTTTTATCAGCTACTTTAAAAATATATAGCTCAAACCATTTATCAGGCAGAGGATGTAAATATTCTAGTATCTTAATCATCCATTGCAAATCAGATGAGTAAGGATCGTAATGATATATTAGTTGATAATTATCTTTAAACTGTTGAATATCTTGCGATAATAATCCATTTGGTAATTGAGGTAAAATAACAATGCGATCATTTATCTGTAAGGAAGGGCTATAGTAACATTTTAAATAAGATATATAAGGAACACAATTATCTTTTGGATTCTTTTCTTGTATTTTAATCATTGCAATTGAGCTAGATATAGAAGATTGAGAAGAAGACTTTTTATGAGGAAATAAAGGAATATTTTTATAAGTCATAAACGCAGAAAATTCCATCACTTCGTAATTACTATTAACAGGAAAAACTAAGTTTGTATAATCGAGAAACTGTTCTGCTATTAATTCCTTTTGGATAACTTCAACTGCTTTGGTTCTTCCATCTGCAAATATTTTTTTTGTAAATATTAGATAGGAACTATTATAGATTTGGTAAGAACTTAAAAGGGTTATTAAAAATAATAAAATCAGAGAATTATACTTATTTATCTTCAACAATTTAGCAGCTATTCTAGAGCAATATAAAATAGCGATAAAATCCACTGGTGCTAGATAATAATTGCGGTAAAGGTTAAGCACAATATAAGCTAAAAAGTAAAATAATGCTCCTATTGCTAAGGAATCCCATAATAAATCAAATTTTATTTTTGATTGAGATACCAAAATTATTCTGGAACTTATGGTTAACAAGAGAATGCTTAGTAATGGGCTAAAAGATAAGTATTTTGTTAAAACCATTAATCTTGTTAATTCATTTCTCTGTTCTGCATAGGATGAAGTTATATTAGGTAAAATAGTTATTATATAAAGAAGCAAAAATAAAGCCGATAAGAGTAATAATGATATTTCTAACCAATTCTGATGAATAAAATTTATAATGTTTTTTATTGATTTCACAGTTTGTTGCCTCTCGATAAACTTAATTAGCAAACGAGTGAGAGCAAATCCACCGATGAATAAAAATGAAGGTTCTTTATAGTAGATAATAAATTGAGATATAGTAACTATAAAAATAAAACTATAAAGAGATTTTTTAGAGTCAAACCTTTGGATAAATAGTATAAAAAGTGTTAACCAGAAAATGAGGTTTCTTTCAGGAATAATTAAAGAAAAATAAGATTGAACAAAGCTGGGAGTGATCAAGATCAGGATAATAACTAATACTTTATTCTTTATTTTTTCTTTTGTAAATATGTAGAAGATACTAAAAACAACAACTATCAGTTGAAAAATTGGGAATAAATGATAACCAAAAGGAGTTTTTGTGAATAAACCAATTAAGTTAAATTCTTGATGACCTAAAGGAAAAAATCGACCTTCATAAGCCCAAATTGGTAGACCAAAAAATCTTCCCTTTAAAGAAAATAGGGTAAAATGAGAATAGTCATTACCAACAAAATCTTCTTTGTAAAGAATAAGTAAACTATATGATAAAATCAGCAATAAAAGAAATATTATCTGAAAAATAATCAGATTTTTATTATTCAATTTTTCTTTGTTTTTGTTTATATTTGTTGGGAGAAATGATGGATAAATTTGATTGTGAATTGAATTGAAATCAATGAATTTTATCCCATAGATAATTAAAAAACACGGTGCTAAGAACCAAATAAGCCAAAAATCCCAATAATTGTTAACGTAAGTTGACCATGTCATGTGAAAAGTTTCCTATTGATAGTATTATCAAAAATAATGTTATCAATAATTATAACTGGCTTCTGTAAAATAGTAGAACATTTATCTGTTACTTCTTACCTGAGTTTACTCTACAATATTTATGTTACAGTTAATGAGTATAATTGGTATTTGTAAGCATGAAACCTCACTATTTATTCTTACCTATAGGTATTATAGCGATCGCTTGGTTTGCTTTTGGTATTTATCAGGCCAATAGTGCGCCTTTACCTGTTGGTTTTCCTGCTCCCACGGCCCCTGATAAAATCGAAATTAAGGAATATCCTGCCTATCGTGCTGCTACTTATAATTCTTCCGGAAATCTCTCTAAAGCAGGCAGTCAAGCATTTTCTTCTTTATTCCAACATATTAGCAGCAATAATATTTCTATGACAGCACCGGTAGAAACTCGTTATCCCTTGAGTACCTTAGAAAGTAATGATAAAATAGGGGAAGCAACGGTGTCTTTTCTTTATCGTAATACGGATATTTATCCCCAAGAAATAGCTAATAATATTACGGTTGAGGACATTCCTGCTATGACAGTGGTAAGCTTAGGACTACAAGGTGGTTATTCCTACGAAAGTTATCAACAAGGTTTAGAAAAACTTAAAAATTGGCTATCAAAAAATCCTGGTTATCAAATGGTAGGTAAACCTCGTCGTTTGTTCTACGATGGTCCCTATAAACCCGATGCTGCTAAACGTAGTGAAATTCAAATCCCAGTTACACAATAAAGGTTAATTACAGATGAAAACTTTAACATTAAATAACGGAAATACGATCCCTCAGTTTGGACTGGGAACGTGGAAATCAAAACCTGGAGAAGTTAAAAATGCAGTTAAATCTGCTTTAAGTCTAGGTTATAAACATATTGATTGTGCGCCGATATATGGTAATGAAAAAGAAGTTGGAGAAGGTTTAACCGAGTCTTTTACTAACAATGTTGTTAAACGAGAACATATTTTTATAACATCCAAACTCTGGAATAATCGACATTACAAAAATGATGTTGTTCCAGCTTTGAAACAAACTTTAAAAGACTTACAACTCGATTATCTTGATTTATATCTTATTCACTGGCCAGTTGCTTTTAAACCAGAGGTAAATTTTCCTGAAGATGCTTCTGGTTTATTATCTTTATCCGAAGTTCCTTTAATAGAAACATGGCAAGGAATGGAACAAGCAGTTAATGAAGGGTTAGTTAAAAATATCGGCGTTTCTAACTTCAGTATCAAAAAAATAGATAATATTTTGTCTAGTTGTCACATAAAACCTGCCATGAATCAAGTAGAATGTCACCCCTATTTACAACAGGATGAACTACTTGCTTACTGTCTAAAAAATGACATAGCATTAACAGCATATTCTCCTTTAGGTTCCAAAGATCGTCCTGATTTTATTAAACAAGAAAATGAACCGATTTTATTAGAAAATGAAGTCATTAAAAACATAGCAGAAAAATATCAAGCTACCACAGCACAAGTTTTAATTCAATGGGCGATGGCAAGGGGAACTGTAGTTATTCCTAAGTCCGTTTCTCCTGAAAGAATTCAACAAAATTTTGCAGCACAAAACATTAATTTAGACGCAGAGGATATGGAACAAATTAAAACCCTAAATCGAAATTATCGTTATGTTGATGGCTCATTTTTTGCTATTCCTAATAGTAGTTATACGGTAGAAAGTATCTGGGGCTAAAATAATGGATAATGAATAATTATTAGTTATCTATTGATAAATCTGAACTGTTTTCTATTGATTTATCTCTCATTGCAAAGGTTCCTAAATCATAGCTAGAGGGACTTTGAAACACTCTTAAATCAAACTGAGGAACCATACAAAGAAGATGATCAAAAATGTCTGATTGTACTTCTTCGTAATGGGCCCAAGCCGTATCATTACAATAAACATAAATTTCCAGGGGTAAACCTTGTGCAGTAGGATGTAATTGACGTACTAAAAAATAAGGGCCTGGACTAACTTTAGGATGTGCTTGTAAATAGGCCATTACATAAGCACGAAATACCCCAATATTGGTTAAAAACTTATCATCAATGGGTTCTAAATTATTACTACTCAAATGTTGTTTAATATCTTCTCCAATATATTTCATGTTAGAAAAATTTTCTAACATTTCTTGATCACAAAATTTAATCGAAGTCATATCAAGATAAATCGCACGTTGAATTTTTCTACCCCCAGATTCAAACATAATACGCCAATTTTTAAAAGAATTGGATATTAAAGCATAGGTAGGAATAGACGTAATTGTATTATCCCAGTTTAATACTTTTACCGTGAATAAATTGATTTCATTAACAAAGCCATCAACCCCATAAGTAGGCATTTCAATCCAGTCTCCCAAGGCCACCATCCCATTAGCTGCTAACTGTAAACCAGCAGTAAAACCCATAATAGAATCTTTAAAAACAAGCATTAAAATAGCACTACCAGCACCCACTGTGGCTAGAATATTAGTGAGGGGTTGATTAATAGAATTAGCAATAATAATCAAGATGAATAAACTGGCAACTAAAATGTAAAAAAGCTGTACAAAAACTCGAATTGGAACAGATTTTAATCTTTCTTGTGACTCTCCAATCCTAACAATAAGATCCAGAATTCGACTGATTAGTAAAAAAGAAACAATTGCTATAGAAATAGTGAAAGTATTGTCTAATAACCAACGACCAATTTCATAAGAATCAGGAAAACCTTTCAAAATAAAACCCATACCAGGAAACCAAATAATTGCGTGTCCTATTAACAGTAATTTTCGATTCCAAAACATAGATATTTTGGAGTTTTTGCGTGGAACTAAATATTTTTGTGAGGCTAATAATAACCAACTAGCTATGATCATTAAAAGAAAAATAGCAAAAGAAATAACCCCTTTTTGTAAAAGGGAATGGGGCTGACGAGATTGCCATGCTACCTCTAAAGCTTCATGAACTATGTGAGAACTAATTGTAGCCAAGACAGGAATGGGAATACCATAAAGTCTAGAATCTGCTGCTGTAATGGTCATTAATAACCATGTTTGTTTGATACCAGTATCAGCTATTCCTAATTGATTTTTAGGAGAAATAACTATTACTGTTTCCTGATTAAGAATAGAAGGATAAACAAGAATTTCATTAGGATTTATATTTCTTTTTACAATTTCATCAAGGGTATTTTCAATAGTTTTAACACGAAGTTTTAACAGATTTTTATCCTCTTCAATATTAACAGCAACCGGCATCACAATACGTCCATCCAGTTTAACAGCTTGATATTGGAGATTTCCTAATTGTCCTGATGATAAACTAAATAAACCAAGACTATCTAATTCTTTCTTTTTATCTTTAAGTTTAATAGCTTCTTCTACTCCAATATTAAAGCGTTCCATTAATTCTTGAATTTCGGGATCTGTTTCAGCTTCTTTTAAGCGAGAATTAACAGGAGGAATACTATTACTAGGCTCAACTTCTTGGGATTCCTCAATATTAGGACTAGGAGAAAAAACAGGGGTTTGTGCTAGGGTTAAAGACGATAAACTAACTGATAAAAAACAAGTAGTAAGACTAATAATGATACACAATATTAAAGAGGAAATAGAATATGATTGCAGCGTAACTATTTTTCTTAATCGGTACATCATCGAATTAGTTAGGTAAAAAATTAATAAGTTCACAATGTTAACACCATCTTAACTAGCTTGTTGTTTATTTTTGTTCAAACAACTATAATCACTCATAGTGTTTACATTTGAGCCTTAAATAGTCTAACACAACCATACTTCGACACGCTCAGCATAATTCTTCCTGCTTACAGCCCAGAAGTCCCTGTTACTACTTGCAGATTCAATGTAAATTCTATAAATTAAAGTATTCTTAAAATGGTGAAAAATGAGGAGATGAATCAAAAAAAATTAAAGCTATCCAACCTGATTAAACAAACCATAGCTTCTCTATCAGCTATTAGTATTAACTTCCTTCCTGCTGCAAGTGTGGCCCAAACTTTACGCCTCACAGAAACAACACTGACAGAAGTTAACCAAGCCTTAGAAAAAGGTGCAATCACTTCCGAACAATTGGTTAAACTATATCTCAAACGCATTGAAACCTACGAAGATCAAGGACCGAAAATTAATGCAATCATATCCGTTAACCCCAATGCTGTTGCAGAAGCGATCGCTTTAGACAAAGAACGTCAAGAAAGCGGTCCACGGAGTCCCCTACACGGCATCCCCATTATCGTCAAAGATAACTACAATACCAAAGATATCCCCACCACAGCCGGTTCTATCCTCTTAGATAACTCTTTACCCCCCGATGATGCCTTTACCATCAAAAAACTGCGCGATGCAGGGGTAATCATCATCGCTAAAGCCAATATGAGTGAGTTTGCTGAGTCCTATGGTTGGCTAGGATATAGTTCTCTGGGAGGCTTAACCCTCAACCCCTATAAATTGACCCGTAACCCCTCCGGTTCAAGTGGAGGCAGTGGGGCAGCGATCGCAGCTAGTTTTGCCCTTTTAGCCACAGGTACAGATACCTCCGGTTCTATCCGTGGGCCAGCTTCTGTTGCAGGTATCATCGGCATTAAACCCACCCAAGGGTTAGTCAGTCGGGATGGCATTGTTCCTCTGACTCTCTCCTTTGACTCCGCAGGGCCTATGACCAACACAGTCAGAGATGGAGCGATCGCTTTAGGGATAATGGCTGGAATGGATCGCAACGATCCTCGAACCCTAGACAGCCAAGGAAAATCTTATCAAGATTATACTCAATTCCTCGATAAAGACGCTCTGAAAGGGGCTAAAATTGGCGTTGTCATCGATTTCAACGGAGGAAATGAGGAGGTTGACGCTTTAACTCAACAAGCCGTTAACAAGCTCAAAGAATTGGGTGCAGAGGTGGTGATAGTGGACTTACCGACACAATTAGAAAATCTCTGGCCCTTGATGGAAGAAGTCACAGAAGCCGAATTTGAACCCCAACTGGAAAATTACTTAGAGACTTTAACTGCTTCTGTCCCCAAAAGTCTGGAACGGTTGATTAACTTAGCTTTATCTAATACTATTGCTCAATCGTCAAATGCGTTAAATCCTGGGCGTATTCGAGGTGCGCAAGCCTCTGTAGAGCATAAAGGACTAGCAGACCCTCGTTATCTCTATATTACTCAATACGAGTTTCCGAGAGTGCGTCAAGTTCTTACTTCTATTATGGAGTCTCAGGAGCTTGATGCCATGATTTTTCCTACTATGAGGTGTCCTGCTGGCCCCCTTTATACCATCGAGAATGATCGCACCTATGAATGCAAAATCGATGATCCCTACACTCCAGGATACTTAGCCAATGTTTCTGGTTTTCCAGGAATTTCCGTCCCTATGGG
>JBFRWO010000113.1:0-3650 GCA_051439625.1 Crocosphaera sp.
ACCAATACCAGCCTGATCGGGCAATCGTATAATGACACAATTACACCACGCCTTTACCTTATTCCTCAGTTTGCTGGTGGAAGCTTTCCCCTTTTTGCTGTTGGGGGTATCCTTATCAAGTGCCTTACTCCTCTTCATAGATGAGGGAAAGTTAATAGCCACTATTCCTAAAAATCCGTTATTAGGGGCGATCGCAGGCAGTTGTATCGGTTTTCTTTTTCCGGTGTGTGAGTGTGGAAATGTGCCAGTAGCGCGACGGTTTCTTCTACAGGGACTGCCCAACTCAGCAGCTATCGGTTTTTTATTAGCGGCCCCAACAATTAACCCGATTGTAATTTGGTCTACCTGGGTGGCGTTTCGTGGTCAACCAGAAATTGTTTTTTATCGCATTCTTTTCTCTTTGATCATCTCCATTGCTATTGGTTGGATTTTCAGTGTACAAAAAGATCCCTGTCCCATGCTACAACCTTTATTGGCCAAACGGATTACCATGTTATCCCGTAAACCCAAGTTTGCTCGTTCCAGAAAACAAGAACCAAATTTAAGAGAGTCGATGCTATTACAGTCGGGAACGTTTTTACTGGGAAGCGATAAAGGTCCAATGCGACTGGATGAAACATCAGTGGCAACATTAACCATGAGTTCCGATCCATCATCGGTGGTGAATGGACGTTTAAAATTATTTCTGGAAAATGTTACCCAAGAACTGAGAGAATTGGGTGGGATGTTAATTTTAGGCAGTGCGATCGCAGCTTGTCTACAAGTCTTTGTTCCTCGCGAGATTGTTTTGAGTTTGGGACAGGGAAGCATTAGTTCGATCCTGGCCATGATGTTATTAGCGGCCATTGTTTCTATTTGTTCAACAGTAGATGCGTTTTTTGCTTTATCCTTTGCCTCAACTTTTACCACGAGTTCTCTGTTAGCATTTCTGGTGTTTGGGCCGATGATCGATATCAAGGCCGTTGGTTTAATGCTTTCAATTTTTCAACCCAGAATGATAGTTTATTTATTCGCACTGGCCGGACAGTTAACCTTTATCTTAGCTTTGTTTCATAGTTACTTTCTCTGAAATACCTGTCTTAAGTAATGGAGAATGGATAAGTGGAGTGTAGAATAAGGAAATATTAAATTCTAAATTCTTATCTCTCCTGTAAAGGATCGGTTTTCAGCCGAATTAATCAATTATCAATTATCCATTGATAAAAGAGGTCAAATAATTTTATGAATGTACTATCTAAATTTAAACTTACTCCTAAGCTAAAGCTGTTTTTACCAGGGTTAGATATCTTAGCTGTTCTCGCTTGGGGTGTCCTACTCTTCAAATATTGGGTAAGCGGTCAACTAAAATTATTAATCCATCCTAACTATAATTTGCTGGTTCTTGGCACAGGTATCCTCTTAATTATTTTGGCAGGTGTCAAAGCTTGGTTATGGGTTCAAACCCTTCGTCAAAAGGGCAATAATGGGGAAACCGTGGAACACATCACTATTTTTCCCCCTGGATGGGGCAGTAGTTTCTTGATTATTTCTGCGATCGCTGGTTTTATTATTCCTCCGACCATTTTTGATAGTCAAATGGCTTTGCAACGGGGTATTTCAGAATCTTTACCCATCACCCAAAGCGAAATTCAAAGCTTTGCCTTGAATGTTAAACCAGAAGAACGATCGCTTATCGACTGGATCAGAACCCTTAATGCTTATCCCGAACCGGATGCTTATCAGGGTCAAAAAGCCAATGTAACGGGGTTTGTGGTGCATTCTCCCTTGCTCCCTGAAGATTATATATTATTGAGTCGTTTTATTATTACTTGTTGCGCTGTGGATGCTTATCCGGTGGGACTTCCTGTTAAGTTAGAACGCGATCGTAGTAATTATCCGCCGGATACTTGGCTACAAGTAGAAGGGGAAATGATGACAGAAACCCTGACTATTGATAGGCAAACTATGCAACAAACACCGGCGCAAAAACGGCAGTTAGTGTTATCTGCGAATAGTATTACGACTATTCCGACTCCTAATGATCCTTATGGGTATTCTAATTAATAACTAATAATTTATATGATGAATAAACTTAGATTCCAAGAACCTATTGATAAACTCTCTATGTTGTTAATTGGAGGGTTTAGTGTCGTCATTGCTGGTTTAATGATTGGGGATAAACTTTGTGGAGAAAATTGTTTTTTAAGAAAGGGTCCACAAGTTGAAAAGTTTAGTTGGCAAGAACAAATTATTAGTAATAAAGATCGGGCGTTTATTTTGACTTTTGATCGTCCAATGGACAAAGCAACGGTGGAGAAAAATTTAGTTATTGATCCCCCTCTTCCTGGTAAAGTAAGTTGGGCTGGCCGTCGTTTAGCTTACACGGTAGAAACTCCTGTTGCTTATGGACAAACCTATACTGTTCAGTTGAGCGAAGCAAGGGAAAAATTTAGAGAAAATAATAAAAAAGGTCAAGAAATGGAACCTTTTCTGGAAACATTTCAAAGTCGCGATCGGGCTTTAGCTTACATAGGAACTCAAGGAAAAGAAAAGGGTAAACTCGTTTTTTACAACATCACCCAACAACATAAAAGGATGTTAACGCCACCTGATTTAGTAGTAATGAATTTTGAATTTTATCCCGAAGGAGATCGCATTTTATTTTCTGCTTATGAGGAAGGTTTAGGTATTGATGGCCTACGAAAATTGAAACTTTATACTGTTACCACTGGAGTTAGTAATGGAGTAGAAGATAGTAATAATAATCCTCCTGGTAAAATAGAAGAAATTTTAGACAACGAAACTTATCAAAATAATCAATTTGATCTTTCTGCTGATGGTGAAACTATTGTTATTCAAAGAGTTAATCGAGAAAATCCTGCTGACTTCGATTTATGGATAGTTAGAAAAGGAGAAAAACCAGAAAGATTAAAGGTTACAGGGGGTCATTTTGAAATTACACCTGATAATCAAGCATTAGCTGTTGCCAGGGGTGAAGGAATTGGAATTTTACCTTTAGAACCGGAATCAGAACCTTTAGACTTTTTACCTAAGTTTGGTCAATTATTAGATTTTTCTCCTACAGGAAATTCGGCAGCGATGGTTGATTTTAATACAGATAATGCGAATTTACGTTACACAAGATCATTATTCTATGTTAATAATCAAGGTATTCAAAAAGAACTTTTAAACACAGAAGGGTCGATTGTTGATTGTCAATTTACTCCTACTGGAAATCAATTATATTGTTTACTAACCGAACTATTAGAAGGAGAAGAATATCGAGAACAACCCTATTTTGCTAAGTTTGATATTAAATCAGGAGAAGTTATGCCCTTAGCTAAATTATCCGATTATCAAGACATCAAACTTAGTTTATCTCCTGATGGATTAGCCTTATTATTTGACCAAGTTTTAACCAGTGATGATCCTCGCTTAAAAGATAATTTAACTAATAATTCTGGTCAGGCGATCGTAGGAGGAAAATTATGGTTATTGATTCCTCCTATTAACAATAACCCTGATAGTAAACCAGACTTAAAAGAGTTGCCTTTAGTCGGTTTTCGTCCTCAATGGTTGCCTTAAATTAAGCGATCACCAATTAATTGTTTGAATTTCTCCTCTATCTGAAGCCTTAGCCAACTTTCAAGGTTGGTCAAACAGTGCTATTT
>JBFRWO010000114.1:0-10367 GCA_051439625.1 Crocosphaera sp.
TCATCACTCATCCATATTTTACCCTTAGCACTTCCTCTTTTTAATGGCCGTTTAATAGGGGATATTTTGGCAACTGGTTTGTCATCTTGAGTAATAACAATTTCTTCCCCTTTTATGGCCAAGTCAAGAAGTTTTGATAAATTTGATTTAGCTTGAACTATATCTAATTTAGTCATAAAATCACACCTGATTTAAGTTATGGAATCCTAGAATTTTTTGCTATATCTTAGCATTACAATTAAACAGATTGATAACGCGATCGTAGTTCTAAATAAACTAATAAAGCGTTAATATCAGCAGGATTTACGCCACCGATGCGAGAAGCTTGGCCAAGGGTCAAAGGACGTACTTTTGTTAATTTTTCCCTCGCTTCCATAGAAAGGGTGTCTATGGACATATAATCGATGTCTGAGGGCAATTTTTTGTTACTATGTCGGCTAATTTGTTCGATTTGAATTTGTTGACGTTTCAAATAACCTGAGTATTTAATGTCAATTTCTGCCCCTTCTTTTTCAACGGTTGTTAACTCTTTATTTCCTAAACCATACTGTTCTAAATGTTGATAATGAAACTTGGGACGACGTAATAAGTCAGCTAACGTTACTGACCCTTTTATCTTCTGTTGCGTATCATTAACAATCTTAATTCCTACTTCATCTCTTTCTTTAATTCTTGTTTCATAAAGTCGTTCTTTTTCTCCTACGATATTAGCTTGTTTTTCTTGGAATAAATCCCAACGACGGTCATCAATTAAGCCAATTTCTCGACCTAAAGGAGTCATTCTTTGATCCGCATTATCTGACCTTAAAATTAGACGATATTCAGAGCGAGAAGTTAACATTCTGTAGGGTTCTCTTAAATCTTTGGTACATAAATCATCGATTAATGTTCCCAGATAACTCTCTTCTCTAGGAAAGATAATCATCTCCTCATTTTTAACAAATTTAACCGCATTTATTCCAGCAACAATTCCTTGTGCTGCTGCTTCTTCGTAACCAGTTGTCCCATTAACTTGTCCAGCAGAAAATAACCCTTCAATTTTCTTGGTCATCAAAGTAGGATAACATTGGGTTGCCGGTAAAAAGTCATATTCTACTGCATAAGCAGGACGCAACATAACACAATTTTCTAACCCTGGCAATGTTCTTAACATTGCTAATTGTATTTTTTCTGGGAGACCAGTAGAAAACCCTTGAATATACAACTCTGGTATTTCTCTTCCTTCCGGTTCAATAAAAATTTGATGGCTTTCTTTATCAGCAAACCTAACAATTTTATCCTCAATAGAAGGACAATAACGGGGTCCTTTAGAATCAATAAACCCGCCATAAATAGGAGACAAATGTAAGTTATCTTTAATTAATTGATGAGTCTTGGTAGTAGTTCGAGTTAAATAACAATTCATTTGTTCTCGTTGCACCCAAACCGTTGGATCAAAACTAAACCAACGCACTTCCTCATCTGGGGGTTGGGGTTCCAAGCGAGAATAGTCAACCGATCGCTTATCTACCCTAGCCGGTGTTCCTGTTTTCAATCTTCCTGTTTCAAACCCTAAGTTATTGAGAGTTTCCGTTAAACCCACTGCTGCAAACTCTCCGGCCCTTCCTGCTTCCATAGACTTATTCCCGATCCAAATGCGACCCCCTAAAAAGGTTCCCGTGGTCAAAATAACCGCTTTCGCCTGAAAACAAGTGCCAAAATAGGTTTGGATGCCGATCACCTCATCGTTTTTTCCCAATACCAGATCCGTCACCATTCCTTCACGGATGCTTAAATTTTCTTGATTTTCGACAATTTCCTTCATCACTGCCGAATATTCTCGTTTATCCGTCTGCGCCCGTAACGCCCAAACAGCCGGCCCCCGTGAAGAGTTGAGAACCCGTTTTTGCAGATAGGTGCGATCGGCCATTTTTCCGATCTCTCCTCCCAAAGCGTCTACTTCGTGGGTTAACTGGGACTTCGCTGGACCGCCTACAGCCGGGTTACAGGGTTGCCAAGCGATGCGATCGAGGTTGAGGGTTAACATTAGGGTACGACAGCCTAAACGCGCTGCTGCTAGGGCTGCTTCACACCCAGAATGGCCAGCACCTACAACTATAATATCAAAGCTATCCTGGAAGTCGACGGGAGTTGTAACGGTCATAATTTAGAACTCGGAAGTTAGAAATAACAGGCTTAGTTTTTAGCTACTATATTTCATTTTAGCGGATGGATTTGATAGTGATTGTGCTGTTGAATATTTATCGTAATAAATAATGATCATCATGTTCACTTGACCAGTCTTCAGGTGCTTCATAGGTTCCTGTCATTTCTTCTAGGAGATCCCAGGCATTTTTAGACGTTATTTGTTGAGTTTTTTCTTGAGAAATAATTTGAATGGTATAACGGGTATTTGGTTCCAATTTAATATTTTCTTCTGGATAAAAAGCCGAACCATCATAAGTTACTATTAATTTTTTTTGTAGCATTTAATTTTTCCTTGGTATTGGTTAATAATAAGAGTAAGATAAGACTATTTTTTCTTATCCTTTATCTATAATATAAAGTAAGCTCTAGTAGTCAGTGATGATATATGAGAAACGAGATATTTTTATGTCCGTACGAATAATCCTTGTAGGGGTTTAACAGCATTAAAAACTGCTTCTAATTTTGTCAACACTGAAACCTGATTACTATATTGTGGACAGTTAGGACTGATTTAAGCTAAATTGGTAACGAGTATGTTTAAGTCAATCTTAGGAAAAAAATGGTCGAAGAAAACACACAAATTCGCTCTTTAGAAGATGCTTTAAACCGTTGTCAATGTCTAGGAATGCGTATTAGTCGTCAACGTCGCTATATCTTAGAATTACTCTGGAAAACTAAAGAACATCTCTCAGCTAGAGAAATTTATAATCGTCTGAGTCAAAACGGCAAAAATGTTGGTCATACATCAGTTTATCAAAATCTAGAGGCTTTATCCAGTCAAGGAATTATTGAATGTTTAGAACGATGTGATGGACGACTGTATGGAACCATAACCGACTCCCATAGTCATGTCAATTGTTTAGATACTCAGCAAATTATTGATGTTCATGTTCAGCTACCTTCTGACTTGATTGAACAGATAGAAGCACAAACAGGAGTCACTATAACTGACTATCGTATCGATTTTTATGGCCATCAACAGCCAGAACAGTCTAAACTAGATGAAGCCTTAACCAAGCCTTCACCGGTATAAACCTTGTGAGCGATCGCCCTATATCCCTTCTTATTGTAGACAAAGATCCCATTTTTAGCTTAGGACTGGCAACGATCTTAAGTAATAATTCTCAATGGGAAATTTCTGGTCAAACTGATAATTTAATGGATGCTTTAAACCAGTTATCAAGTAACAATTTTGATTTAATTAGTTTAGATCCTAATTTAAGCGATGGGACGTTAACGGTTGAAAGTTTCTATCAGCAAATAAAAGCAAGTCAACCGGAGATAAAGCTATGTCTACTTAGTTATGATCTGAGCTTAAAGCAACAACAAGAATTCAAAAAAATAGGTATCGAAGGGTATATTAATAAAGGAACAGTTATAGAAAGTTTACTGGGAAATTGGCAAAGAATTATCGAGGGTGAATTAATTTGGCCGACTATTGCTGCTGGTAAATTATCTGAAGTAAGGACGAAAAAAACTCAAAAAAATTGGTTATCTAAAGCGCGAAAATCGGGACTAGAACAAATTAATAGTAACTTACAATATATTAATAAAAATTTGAAAAATCGTCCTACTTCTAAGTTAGACAAACTATTTTGGAAAGGAAGAAAAAGGGAATTATTAACAGCTAGGTGGTTAGTGGAACAGTTGTTACCTGTCGAGGTTATTGTCTTACCTTCTCAAGTAATCAGTAGCGAAATTTCAGAATTAAAAGCAACAGTAACAGTAGAGGAAAAAGGGTTAACAATTTTTGATGAAACTATTTATAAACTGCAAAATAAGCTTAATAATTTAACTAAATCTTCCTTAGAAATTGATATTTTAAAGTCTGAGAAGAAGAAAGAAATATTAGAAATTGTTTTGAAGCAATTATATAGAATTATTAGTGATATTAAGTTTATCGAAAGAGATAATGTTCAATTATCAAAAACAAGAAATAGCTTGTCAATTTTAGGGAGATTATGGAGAGAATCAGCTTTAATTTTCCTCAGTAAACACTGCAACGATCAAGAAAATTTTTCCCTAGAAGATATAGAAATAATTGTAGAAGACAACGAAGATATTGTCTCTCAAGAAATTTTAAATAGAATACCTGCTTTTCCAGACTTATTTGATTTTCTCTTATTAGCAAGTGACGGGAATACTCAGGAAATTAGCAAAGCAAAAGAAGAACAAGAAAAAATACTGCATAACCTTCTTATACAAGTTGCAAACGCAATTACATCCTTAATTTTAAACTATTTTTCCAACAACGAAAAAATAAAAGAAAGATTGTACAATTTAGAAACAATATCATCGAGAGAAATTGCCAAATTTAGAAACCGTCTAGCCTGGCAATACAGAAAACAACAATATTGGGGAGAACCCAAAGACATTTTTGAAAGTCAATATAAACTCTTCTTTTTCAACGAAAAAGGTATTGATTCCTCCGTTATTTATAGTCCCCGTCAACAGGAACTAAATAGTTTAAGGGGAATAAAATGGAGTGTAACCATACTATTAGAAATTAGAGACGCAACCTCCCCCTTATTGCGCTCCTTAGTGGGGAAACTAGGCAAAGCATTAGTGTATATATTAACCCAAGTAATCGGGCGTGGAATTGGATTAGTTGGGAAAGGTATTTTACAAGGAATTGGTAATAGTCTTTCCGAAAGAGATTATCAGAAGAAAGGAGTAAAACAAAAAACAAAATACTAAATTATTAATAGTAAGGTGTTAAGCATTCAAATAGCTAGTTTAGGGAGGGAACAGGGAACGGGGAACAGGCAACAGAGTCTATATTATCACCGAGAAACTCCCCTAGATGCTGCTTAATGGTTCATAATGAAAATAAAGAGTAATTTTTTAACAACAGACTGGTTATGAAAGATATCTGCTCCTTAACATCACGACAAAATCAAACTCAAACAACCAATCAAGAAAAACAAAGGGAATTAACCCGTACCAAGCATAGTCGACAAAGTCGTTTCATGGGGTGGGGCAAATTAATAACCAGCACCCTTTTCCTACAATTATTGTTAATGGCCGGTCCAAGTTGGGGACAAGAGAAAGAAGAAGAATATAGTTATAGCCAACTCTTAAATGATATCAATGCCGGGAAAGTTACCCTGGTAGAAATCGATCCCAGACTACAAACAGCACAAGTCACCTTAAAAGGTCAAGAAGAACCCCGAGAAGTTCGCTTATTACAACAAAATCCCGAACTGATTAACAGTCTCAAAGACAACGATGTCCAGATAGATTATAATCCTTCTCCCGACAACTCGGCTATGGTGCGGTTAATGCTACAACTCCCCGTACTTTTGTTTGTTTTCATCATCGTTATTGCTATTATTCGCCGTTCAGCCAGTATGTCCGGTCAAGCGATGAATTTTAGTAAATCCCGTGCTAGGTTTCAAATGGAAGCTAAAACAGGGATCTCTTTTGGAGATGTTGCCGGTATTGATGAAGCGAAAGAAGAACTAGAAGAAGTTGTTACCTTCCTCAAAGAACCCGAAAAATTTACTGCCATCGGTGCAAAAATTCCTAAAGGTGTACTTTTAATCGGGCCCCCTGGAACGGGAAAAACCCTCCTCGCTAAAGCAGTGGCCGGAGAAGCAGGAGTTCCCTTCTTTAGTATTTCCGGGTCAGAGTTCGTGGAGATGTTTGTCGGTGTAGGTGCTTCACGGGTCAGAGATTTATTCAAAAAAGCCAAAGAAAACGCCCCTTGTCTCATTTTTATCGATGAAATCGACGCAGTTGGCCGCCAACGTGGGGTTGGTTACGGTGGGGGTAACGATGAACGGGAACAAACCCTCAACCAATTATTAACGGAAATGGACGGTTTTGAAGGGAATACCGGCATTATCGTCATTGCTGCTACCAACCGTCCCGATGTCTTGGACCGGGCCTTGATGCGGCCTGGACGTTTCGATCGCCAGGTTAACGTAGATTACCCCGATATGAAAGGCAGACAGGGTATATTAGAAGTTCATACTAGGGATAAAAAGGTGGATGAGGAAGTATCCTTAGAAGCGATCGCCCGACGTACTCCAGGGTTTACCGGTGCGGATCTCTCCAACTTACTCAACGAAGCTGCTATTTTTACCGCCAGACGACGCAAAGAAGCGATTACAATGGCAGAAATTAACGATGCAATCGATCGCGTGGTTGCTGGTATGGAAGGAACCCCGTTGGTGGATAGTAAGAGTAAGCGATTAATCGCCTATCATGAAATCGGTCATGCTTTAGTGGGAACTATGATGGCCGGTCATGATCCGGTAGAAAAAGTTACCCTAATTCCCAGAGGTCAGGCCAAAGGGTTAACCTGGTTTACCCCAGATGAGGACGCAGGGTTAATCACCCATAATCAATTATTAGCCCGTATTGCAGGGTTATTGGGGGGTAGAGCAGCCGAAGAAGTAATTTTTGGCGAAGATGAGGTAACGACGGGTGCTGGCAATGACATCGAAAAAGTGACCTCTTTAGCGAGACAGATGGTGACTCGTTTTGGTATGTCGGAACTGGGTTTATTGGCCTTGGAAGAGGATAATCAAGAAAATTATGCGGCCTTTGATGAAATTGCTACACAAATTGATTCACAGATTAATTTAATTGTGGAAAAATGTCATCAAAAAGCGCAAAATATTATCCGAGAAAATCGAGCGATGGTGGATCGTTTGGTGGAAATTTTGATTGACAAAGAAACTATTGAAGGGGACGAATTTCGTCAATTATTGGAGGAATTTAAGGAACCTGTTGATTCAGGAATTGAACTATGTAAATCAGTTTAACTCGTAGTGCAAGCATCTTGCTTGCTATTATTTGAGTAGTAAGAAAAATTTACACTTCGTAGGGTGGGTTAGGCGCAAAATTAATTTTGATGAAAACATTAGGAGTTTTTATCTTTGCCGTAACCCACCACTTTTTAAATATGTATTCTATGATACTTTTTATAAGATAGTCTGACAATTAGAAAATTGTCACAATGGGACGTTGCTAATTTTTTCACTTGGTTTATAATCGTGTTGTTTCAACCAAAATTAAATGTCATTCCGAGATAAGCTGACAGGCATTTAAACGAAATATTCTCAAGTTAATTAGACAGTCTCCAAACCTTTATCTGTTCCCTGTTCCCTGTTCCCTGTTCCCTGTTGCCTTGTCTAAACTAGCGATTTGAATGCTTAATAGCTTACGAGGAATCTCTATTAACTTCCTAACAACATATACTGGTGTAAATCATGATTCGCTACGAAAAGCTCCTCATTTATTCTGTAATTCCTTCTGTCTTAATAGCTGCCTTTTTGGTTAATGCTATGACTAATAAGGAAGAGCCTGGCCTTACAGCTACAAAAGAAGGCATAACCTTTACTTGTAGCCAAGACGAATATAACGGTCAAATGGTTCCTGCAACGGTAGTTAATAAACCGAAGTCAAAGACACAAACAACCATTATTTCCTGGAAACCTGATAATTATTATTTTGGGGAAAAATGGAGTCCGGAAGAACGTTGTAAGGAGGTTGCTCAACGGTTTCAAAGAATACATAATCGTGATGGATTAAAATATGTTGTTGCGGAAGTCGATACTTGGGTTCCTGATAGAGATATTAATGTAGTTTGTGCAGTTAAAAACAAAAATGCAGTTTGTAATGAAGATGATTTATTGTTTACTTTAGAAGGGAAAGATAATCCTAATAATGTGTTAAGAGATTTGATTAATCGTCGTCAGCTTCCTAGTAAAGAACCTGTGTTAGTTAGAGGAGAAAAACAACCAGAAACTTTTGCAGAAGGTAAACGAGTTTATTATGATATGTCTGAAATTCTTATTGATGAAGAATCAGAAGAACCTGCTTTTTAGAAGCACATTACGGTAGGGTTCAACGGCCGTTGAACCCTACATATTTTTATTGCAAAATCAACCATTATCTAATTACTATTAATCATGAAATTGTATCAATTAGCAACAGCAGCAGTTATTACTTTAGCTTCTATATTTTCTAATCCTATAGAGACTATAACTCAGAAAAAATTGACTATTTCTTCAGCTTCAGCGCAGTCAGCTTATGAGGAGTTACGAATACCAATAACTGAAAATACACCATTAAATGAAATAGGATGGTTTTTAGATTATGTTTCGTCTATACAACAATATAGTCCATATTATTCCGACGCAGATAAAAAAGCAATGATGGAAGATTTAGATAAAATACAAACACTGACAGAATATGATAATTATCATTTAATTTGTGATATTTACATGATTGCTGAAGCTTATGATAAAGCGGTTAAAGCTTGTGAAAAAGATTTAGAATCTGGAGAAATCCCCAATCCGTGGCATTCAATACACCAAGCCTATATTGCAACCAAACAATATGATAAAGCAATAAAATCTCTTGAAAAAAGTATTAACTATGGTGACGAAAATAATCAGGAACAAGACCCTTTTATACATAAATTAATTGGAGATGTTTATTTTACTTTAGGTCACTATAATAAAGCTATTAATAACTATAAAAAACCCATAAAATCATTAATAAGTTCCCGAGAAGAAAAACAAAATGATGGTAGTTTGATTTCATCACTCCAATCCAATATTGGGCTGTCATTATTAAAACAAGGAAAAGAAAATGAAGCAGAAAATTTCTTTCTAGAAGCGATTAAAAATGATCAGATATATTGGAATTATGAGCTAGATGCCTTTAGTATGTATGGTAATGAATTAGGTGGAATGTGGGAGGGTTTTGTCATGGGACAAATTCAGGGAATATTCCCTCAAGGACTAACAGAATTAAGAATTAAACAAAATAACTATACAGATGCTTTAGTGTTTGCAGAATATGGACGCACTCGTACTCTTTCTTATTATATAAGTCGTAATACAGAATCATCTATAAGCATTGATGAAATTCAAGATATTGCTAAAGAACAGAATGCCACACTAATCAAATACTTTATACCTAAAAGTGTCGACTTCTTTTACGGAACAATACCTCAAGACTATGAACCAAAAGTATATATATGGGTAGTTAAACCAACGGGAGAAGTTCACTTTGCTAACGTTAACCTCAACCAAAAACAATCAGTTTCTGCTGCTAATCTTCCCATTATTCCTATCCTTATTCTTATCATCGGTACAGGTTTAACCGTATATTTCCTCCGTAACCGAAAACCCTATTTAATTGCAGGACTAACCCTAACAGCTATTGCAACAGCAACAACCCTCTTTATACCGCAAAATAATCCCGTTGCTACCAACCTTAACTATAATATTGATGGTTCCATTGCCGATCTTTCTAATAATACCTTTGCCACAGTTAGAGGAAGAAATAGCCAAGAAGTTACCGAAAATTTGAAAGAAGGAACCTGTCATAAAGATGACGACTGCTTACAACAACTGCACAAAATATTAATCGATCCTATCGCTCAACATTTACCCACCAACCCAGAAGAAGAAATAGTTATTATTCCAGACGGGGAACTCTTTAAAGTTCCTTTTGCTGCACTGAAAAACAACAATAATCAATACCTCATTGAAAACCATACCCTGAGAGTTGCACCTTCGATCCAACTATTAAAATTTACTGCACAACAACAAGCCAAACAAACCCCTAAAACTTCTAAAACAGCCTTAATTGTTGGCAACCCAGAAATGCCTAGAGGTAACAATAATCAACGTCTTGCTCCCTTACCAGGAACCGAACAAGAAGCTTATGCGATCGCCGAATTATTAGACATTACTCCCCTGATTGGAGAAAGGGCAACCGAATGGCGAGTTAAACGCTATATTGAAGATGCAGATATCATCCACTTTGCCACTCATGGCGATCCCACAAGCTTAGTGTTTGCCTCTTCCAGAAGCAATGATGGCTTTTTACTGGATGGAGAAATCTACGGCTTGGATCTACAAGCAAATTTAGTGGTTTTAAGCGCGTGTGAGACGGGTTTAGGAGAAATCACCAGTGATGGTATTGTCGGCATTTCTCGTCCCTTCATCGCTGCTGGAGTCCCCAGTGTGGTCATGTCTTTATGGTTAGTTCCCGATGCTGAAACTTCCACATTAATGATTAACTTCCATAAGAACCTACAAGCAGGACAAAACAAAGCTCAAGCATTACGACAAGCGATGTTAACCACCATGAAAACCCACCCCGATCCCGTTAACTGGGCCGGTTTTATTCTGGTAGGGGAATCAGATCCAATT
>JBFRWO010000115.1:0-14658 GCA_051439625.1 Crocosphaera sp.
GATTTTTGATAATGCAACGGTAGGGGATATTAAAGAATTACGTCCAGGAGGAAAGCTTTGTGGCGTTATTGTTACCACTCGTAATCAAAATTTGCCCTTTTCTTTGGATGTTCCTGAAAAGGCTACCGTTAGACTGCGATCTCTTCCTAAAAAAGATGCATTAGACTTACTGAGAAAGATTTTAGGGGATACTCGCATTAATAGTGAATTAGCAGCAGCAAAACAACTTGCCCAACTGGTGGGAAGATTACCCTTAGCTTTGCAAGTGGTGGGAGCAAACTTACGGAGAAAACCCTGTTCTTTAGAAACATTTTTAGAGTCATTACAAGGGCAAAAAAATAAATTAAAGCTTGTCTCTCGTTTGCGTCTTCGGGGAGATACAGACTTTGATGTAGAAGCATCTTTGAATTTAAGTTTAGAATTGTTGCAACCAGAAGAAATTGACTTTTTTGCTTGTTTAAGTGTCTGTGCAGAAGAAGGTTTTGCTCTCGAAACTGCAATTGCAACCGCAGGATGTGAAGATCAATGGGATGCAGAGGAGTTTCTCGATAGGTTATGTGAGTTGTCATTATTAAATTATGTAGAAACGGAAGAAAATCGTTTTGTATTACATCCCTTAATTCGAGAATATGCTAAGTCTTTAGCAGAAGAACGAGAGTTGTTAACCTCAGCAGCAAAACGTCATGCTGAGTTTTTTCTGGAGTGGTTACAGTCAGAAAACTTTGATGATGAAACAGTGGTTACAAAAGTAGCGAAAAATTTGGATGATGTGATCATTGCTACTGAGTGGTTACAGAATAATGAAGCTGAAACAAAACAACGCAACATGGAAGATTATCAGTTTGTGTTGCAGTTACAAGATGTGTTTGAAGAATATGGTTACTGGGATAAAGCGATTACCTTGATGAGACGGTTTCAATCTTGGGCCGAGGAATTTGACGATTGGAACTTAGTGGTTAGATATCAGATGCACGAAGCGCGTTATCTATCTTTTTCAGAAGACTTTGAGCAAGCAGAAGACAGATTAAATGTTGCTAAGGCTAATTTACCTAAAATTGCGGATCAGAAAACTCGCAAAAGACGAGAATCTAAGGTACTCAATGTTTTAGGGGGTGTGTTTGACAAGCAAAATAAGAGAGATGAGGCGATTCAAACCTTTAGAGAGGAACTTTTGATTGATGAAGAACTAAATAATCATCGATTTATTGCTATTGTTTGTAATCGCTTGGGGAATTTATTAATTTCCCAGGATAAGTTAGAAGAGGCACAACAAGCTTTTGAACGAAATATTGCAATCGCTCAAACTCTTGATGATCAATCATCTGTTGCTATTAGATTGAACTGTTTAGGAGGAGTGCTTGAGAAGCAACGTAAGTTAGAAGAGGCACAAAAGGCTTTTGAACAACAAATTGCGATCGCTCAAACTCTTGATGATCAATCACAACTTGCCATTACATGGAACTGTTTAGGAAAAGTGCTTCAGAAGAAAGGTGAGTTAGAAGAGGCACAACAGGCTTTTGAACAACAAATTGCTATTGCTCAAACTCTTGATGATCAATCATCTCTTGCTATTGGTTGGAACTGTTTAGGAGGATTATTTGAGAAGCAAGGTAAGTTAGAAGAGGCACAACAGGCTTTTGAACAACAAATTGCGATCGCTCAAACTCTTGATGATCAATTACCTCTTGCTATTGTTTTGAACTGTTTAGGAAAAGTGCTTCAGAAGCAAGGTAAGTTAGAAGAGGCACAACAGGCTTTTGAACAACAAATTGCGATCGCTCAAACTCTCAATGATAAATCTAACCGTGCTATAGGCTTCCAGTATCTAGCGGAAGTCCTTCAGAAACAGGAAGTCGAAATTATACAAAATTCCTTTGAAAAAAGAATTGCTAGTAGCAAAGAAACTAATAATGAATTAGCTTTGCTAGGAATTGCTATGAGCTTACAATGTTTTGGTAAATTATTACAACAACAAGGAAAATTACAAAAAGCACAAAAGGCTTTTGAACAAGAAATTGCCATTACTAAACAGCTTAACAATCAATCACAACTTGCCATAGGTTGGAATCGTTTAGGAAGAGTGCTTCACAAACAAGGAAAATTAAAAGAGGCACAAAATGCTTTTGAACAAGAAATTGCTATTGCTAAACAACTCAACAATCAATCACCAGTTGCCATAGGTTGGAATCATTTAGGAAGAGTGCTTCACAAACAAGGTAAGTTAAAAGAGGCAAAACACGCTTTTGAAGATAGTATTAGAATCGCTAATACTATTAATAATCATTTCTGTCTTATTTCTAGCTGCACCTCCCTATGGAAATTACTCAAACAACAAGTAAATTTAGAGGAAGCACAAAATATTTTTCAAAACAATATGGTTATTGTTGAAATCCTCAATAATAAACCTTCTAAATATGCCTCTATATTACACTCTTTGGCAATACTTGAGAAATCTAAAAGAAACTTTGACCAAGCTAGACAATTTCTTCAACAAAGCCAAGAAATTTATGAAGATAAAAGAAATTTAATAAATTTAGCTAAAGTTCTTACTACCCTTGGTACTGTTTTAATTAAACAGAAAAAATGGGATGAAGCTGAAAATATTTTACGTCAAGGTTATGACTTAGCTGTATCTCTTAAGGATAAACAAGGAGAAGCAATTATTGCTAATAGTTTAGGTCAATTAAAAGGAAATCAAAAAGGGCAACAAAACTTGAAACTTGCCAAAATGTATTTTAATAAAGGTATTTTCTTAGAAAAAGAACTCAATGATAAAAAAGGCATGGCTAAAGTTCATACTGCAATGGGAGAAGTCCTAATAATTCACCATGATTTTGAAAATGCTGTTGAACAGTTATCACAAGGGTTTGAAATTGATGAAAATTTCAAGAATATTCGTGGGTTAGAAATAATTATCCGTGATTTAACCTATGCTCTTTCTAAATTAAGAAGACAAAAAGAAGCATTAGAATATTGCGATCGCTGTTTAAAAATTGCTCCAAATAATCCAAATTTTATTAGTTTATATAATAAAGTTAAAACAGCTATTGATAAAAGGACTGAACTAAATTTAAGTAAAACAGGAGTCGTTTCATTTATCAAACATAATAAAAAATATAACTTGCATTGGGGAAGGATTAAACCTGATGATGGTAGTGATAATATTACTTTTAATGAAAATTATATCGGCTTGGAAGTAATATACCAGTTAAAAAAAGGAACCCTTGTTGAAGTAGAATTTTATGAAAGACATGGACAGTATTATGCAACAGAAATATTCATTATTGAAGAAGATGAAGATGAAATTATTGAGGAAGAAAATGAAGAACTAGAATATGAAGATTAAAATTGTTACTGGGTACAACCTACTCTGAAGCTTAACTGGGGTGTGTTTCGAGCGATGCAGCCGCACTCGCGGAGCAAGAACTCACCTATAACACAATCCATTATGGTGCTTCGGCGTTCAGCTTGCGAATAGGCTCAGTTTTTTGATTTGGCTATCCTTATCTTTATTATTATTAATTAACCTTTACAAAAAGTCGACTTAAAGCATACCATTAACTAATCCAAAAGGAGCAGTTTGAGATGTTTATTTTTCTCAATTGCTTTCAATATTTTCATAGGAAATCATACTCAAATATAAACTTAATAGAAAAAATCGTCACTATCACTTCACATTGAACCATGCAAATAACCAATCGAATTCATTTTAGGAATGTCAAGGGGGACATCTTTGGTGGGGTAACTGCGGCTGTGATCGCCCTCCCGATGGCCCTAGCCTTCGGGGTAGCAGCCATTCCTGCTGATGCCCCCATTCCAGGGCCTGTTGCCGGTTTATGGGGTGCTGTTTTAATCGGCTTTTTCGCTGCTTTATTTGGAGGGACTCCTACCCTCATCTCTGAACCCACTGGACCGATGACAGTGGTAATGACAGCCGTAGTCACCAAATTAACCGCCGATAACCCTGAAAATGGTCTCTATATGGCCTTTACTGTGGTCATGATAGCAGGGGTCTTTCAAATTATTTTCGGCTTATTAAAACTGGGTAAATATATTACTTTGATGCCGTATACCGTTATTTCGGGCTTTATGTCTGGTATTGGCTTAATTCTGATTATTCTACAATTTGGGCCATTATTAGGCACTCCCAACCCTAAAGGTGGGGTGATTCCTGCCTTGAAAAATTTTCCCACTGTCATAACTTCCCTCAATACCCATACAGGGGAAGTTATCTTAGGAGTGTTAACCGTAGCGGTATTATTTTTAATGCCCTCCCAACTGAAGAAATATGTACCCCCTCAGTTAGTCGCCTTGATTGGTTGTACCTTACTGTCTCTCTTCTTCTTTTCTGAGGCCAATATTAAAACTATCCCTGAGTTTAGCACCGGACTACCCTCTTTAGTGATGCCTACCTTTACCGTAGAACAAGCCAATATTATGATTATCGATGGTTTAGTTTTAGGAATGTTAGGCTGTATTGACGCATTATTAACCGCCGTTATTGCCGACAGTTTGACCCAAACCCAACACAACTCCGATAAAGAATTAATTGGTCAAGGAGTAGCTAACTTGGCCTCTGGTTTATTGGGGGGTTTACCCGGTGCTGGTGCCACTATGGGAACCGTGGTTAATATTCAAGCAGGGGGACGTACTGCTCTATCAGGTTTATCCCGTGCCTTTATTTTATTATTGGTTGTGGTTTGGGCTGCTCCTTTAACCCAAAATATTCCTTTAGCGGTGTTAGCCGGTATTGCCTTTAAAGTGGGTATTGATATTATTGACTGGAAGTTCCTCATACGCGCTCATGTCCTTTCTAGGAAAGCTGCATCGATTATGTATGGGGTGATGTTACTCACTGTTTTCTACGATTTAATTATTGCGGTAGGGTTAGGAGTATTCGTCGCTAATATTTTAACCATTCAAAAATTGGCCAATATTCAAGCTGATAAGGTCAAAGCCATCGATACCCACGAAGATGAGACTATATCCTGTAGCATTGCTAAACATTTACTGCAACAGGCAAAAGGGGAAATTATGCTCTTAGACTTAAGCGGGCCTATGAGTTTCGGTGCAGCTAAAGCCATAACCCAACGTCAGGCCATCTTAGATAACTACAAAATTTTAGTCATCGACTTAACCGATGTTCCTTTGTTGGGTGTAACGGCAACCCTAGCACTAGAGAAAACTATCGATGATGCTTACGCTAAGGGTTTAGAAGTGTTTATGGTGGCTGGAGAGGGTAAAGTTCAAGAAAGACTAGAAAAATTTAACATTTTGGATCGAGTTCCTGGACATCACCAAGTTAGCGATCGCGTTACGGCCCTACAAATGGCAGTTGCACAATTGGATGATTCATCTTTCCAATCCAATGAGACCTACTAACTTTCATTATCTGTTGACATAGAGACGGGGAGAGAGGGAAGAGTGGGAAAAGTCCGAGGATAAACCATCCCATCACGCCAATATCTTAAGAAATAATTAAGATATATTAGTCTCATTGAGTTAAGATCCCACTATTCCTTAATCTTTGCCACAGTCCTCACACCGCCCACACTCTCCACACTCCCCATTTTCAGGAGCTTCTAGCCCTTAACTAACTCAAGAAGTAGGGGTGATTTTTGTATAGAGATGAGTATTTATACCTCGAGAAAAAAATTTTTTCATCTAGTTTGCTTTTTCCCAAAGTTTTTACTAACATAGATTTAAGTTAAGAAAAGTAACGTTTTCTTAGATTTGGTCTACAATCTGGCCTCATAATATGAGGTTAGCCCTTGCTAGGCAATTTTTAAGAAAAAATAAACTCTGCCCTTATATTGATTTGGAGATAAGTCCATGACTATTGCAGTCGGACGCGCACCGGAAAGAGGATGGTTTGACGTCCTCGATGACTGGTTAAAACGCGATCGTTTCGTTTTCGTAGGTTGGTCTGGGTTATTACTCTTTCCCTGTGCCTACCTAGCCCTCGGTGGTTGGTTAACCGGAACCACCTTTGTTACCTCCTGGTACACCCACGGTTTAGCTAGTTCCTACCTCGAAGGATGTAACTTCCTAACCGTAGCGGTTTCTTCCCCCGCTAACGCCTTCGGACATTCCTTATTGTTCCTCTGGGGACCTGAAGCACAAGGAGACTTCACCCGTTGGTGTCAAATCGGTGGTTTATGGTCGTTTGTTGCCCTTCACGGTGCTTTCGGACTGATTGGCTTCATGTTACGTCAGTTTGAAATTGCCCGTCTAGTGGGTATTCGTCCTTACAACGCCATCGCTTTCTCTGCTCCTATTGCAGTATTCGTCAGTGTTTTCCTGATGTATCCTCTAGGACAGTCTAGCTGGTTCTTCGGTCCTAGCTTCGGAGTAGCAGGAATCTTCCGTTTCATCCTCTTCTTACAAGGGTTCCACAACTGGACACTCAACCCCTTCCACATGATGGGAGTCGCTGGTGTTCTCGGTGGTGCGTTACTCTGTGCCATTCACGGTGCAACCGTAGAAAACACCCTATTTGAAGATGGTGAGCAAGCTAACACCTTCCGTGCGTTTGAACCTACCCAAGCAGAAGAAACCTACTCCATGGTGACAGCTAACCGTTTCTGGTCACAGATTTTCGGGATTGCTTTCTCCAACAAACGTTGGTTACACTTCTTCATGTTATTCGTCCCCGTAACTGGATTATGGATGAGTGCTGTAGGTATCGTTGGTTTAGCTTTAAACTTACGTGCTTATGACTTTGTCTCTCAAGAATTACGGGCAGCAGAAGACCCCGAATTTGAGACATTCTACACCAAAAACATTTTATTAAACGAAGGTCTCAGAGCTTGGATGGCTCCTCAAGACCAACCACACCAAAACTTTGTATTCCCTGAAGAAGTATTACCTCGCGGTAACGCTCTCTAAGGAATATAAAACTTGTTTAATTAATAAGCAATATCAAGCCCCCTTTGTGGGGCTTCTTTTTAATTTAGTCACCCATACAGCAGTTTAAACCGATGTTTTTTAAGTTTGATGATTTAGGGGAAAAAACCATTAATAAAATTGCCGAAGTTGCTTTATCTACTAAGTTGGAAAAAAGAGATAAGTTAGCGGTAAAAGTTAAGACTGATCCCAATTTATTGGCCAAAGGAACCTTAGAATCATTAGTGATTGATTGTCAAGGGTTAATGGTTGAAAATGCTTTGAGAATGGAAAGTATTAATATTACTTTGAATACTATTGCTGTGAGTCCTTTTAAAGCGTTAACTGGTAATATTCAGTTAACCCAACCTAGTCGGGGAAAAGCTTGTGTTTTATTGACAGAAAAAGATATTAGTAGGGTATTAGAGCAAGCAATTTTAAGAAAAAGACAGAATGAGATTGTTATTGATGAGCAGGTTGTTAAGGTTAGTTTACAACAGGTAAAATGTAGTCTTTTAGAGACGGGTAAAATACTGATTAAAGGAACAGTTAAACGAGAAGATACTAAAAATAATAAAAGGGTTAGTTTGGAAATTAAACCGAAAATTTGTCAAGGGGGACAAGGAGTTATTATCGATGAGATTGAATATTTAGAAGAACCTGATTTATCATCAATTTTGCTCAATCCTATTTTAAAAGAAGCCCAAAGTATCTTGAATTTGAAGAATTTTAAAGTTGATGGTTTTTCTCTAAAAGTTGAAGAATTTAATATTAAACAAGGTGCTTTACAATTACAAGCTGAAGCAGGAATGACTCATTTTCCGCAATTTTAATGAAAATCAATCATGACAAAATGTTACAACTTGGGTGATTTCCGAAATACCTAAGTTAAGCTTGATGAAAGTTTCCTTAACCTAAAATTAATCTTATTAATCTTTCATTAACCTTATTTTAGGGATGTTTTGTCATGGCTATTACAACTAACTATCAAAAACGGGGAATTACCGGCTTAACTATCGGTGCATTAATAACAGTTACGTTATCATCTTGTACCTCTGTTGATAGTATAGCAACGAGTAAAGTGCAAATAGACGGTTCTAGTACCGTTTATCCGATTTCTCGTAACATCGTTGAGGAATTTCAAGGCACTCAGGCAATAGAAGATGGTGTATTAGTTGCCAACGTTGAATTATCAGGAACTGGTGCCGGTTTTGAGAAGTTTTGTGGTGGAGAAACGGATATTAACAATGCTTCTCGTCCTATTCAGTTGGATGAAATGGAAGCTTGTGATCAATCGGGGGTTAGATACATAGAGTTAATTATCGGATTAGATGCTATTACTATTGTTGTTAACCCTAAGAATAATTTTGCTAAAGATATTACCTTAGAAGAATTAAAAAAACTCTGGGAACCGCAAGCAGAAGGGAAAATTACCCATTGGAATCAAATTCGTGAATCTTGGCCAAATCAACCCATTAATTTATATGGTCCAGGGAAAGATTCAGGGACTTTTGACTACTTTACTGAAGCTGTAGTCAAGCAAAAAGGAGCAGTTAGAAGTGATTATACTGCTAATAAAAATCCTAATGTTTTAGTTGAAAAAATTGCCGAAGATACCAATGCTTTAGGTTACTTTGGCTATGGGTATTATAAAATTAACAATAATCTAGTAAATCTCTTAGCGATCAAAAATGGAGATGAGTCGGTTTTACCCTCTCGTTATAATATAAAATGGGATCAGTATCGTCCTCTTTCTCGTCCCTTATTTATTTACGTTAATATCAAGGCAAGTCAGGATAAGCCTTTGTTGCGAGAATTCATACACTTTTACCTAGAAAATGCTCCTGAATTTGTAAGTTATAGTGGTTATATTCCTTTGCCAAAAGAAGGTTATAAATTATCAAAGCAACACTTTGAAACAGGAAAAACAGGAACAGTTTTTGAAGGAACATCTCAAGTTAATTTAACGATTGATGAACTCTTGAAAAAAGAGGCCGCTTTCTAGTTGAATTCCGTTTCTAGAAGATAAGATGGGCTTGATAATAGGATTTTGTCTTATTATTGGGTGATATTTTTCGTCAAAATTCATATAATTGAACTGACGAATACATTTGTCTATTATGGTTACTCCCAACTAAACCTTAACCCCATCTTTCTACTTCTTAAGTTATGAAGATTTTAACTAGGAAACGTAGCTTAATTCTTCTCTCAATCTTTTTTGTTGTTCCCATTGGTTTATATTCTAAATATTATCAAGGAATAGGTAGTGTTTGGGTGAATGATTACGGGGCAGCTATTTGGTATGAAGTGTTTTGGTGTTTGTTCGCTTTTTATTTCTTTTCTGGTAAAAAAGCGATTAAATTAATACCTATTTATGCTTTTATTATTACTTGTTTGATAGAGATTTTACAACTCTGGAATCCTCCTATTTTAGCTTTAATTCGTTCTCACATTTTAGGTAAGTTATTATTAGGTACTACTTTTTCTTGGTGGGATTTTCCTCATTATCTTCTTGGTTGTTTATTGGGTTGGTTATGGTTAAACTTGATTGATAAATTTAGTAAATTGTAATTGTAATAAGGCTAAAATTTTTAACAGAAAAATAGAGATTGCTAATGACGGATGATCAATCTAAGCCTAATTTCTCTTTCATCTCTTCATTATATATAGCCTTTTCCCAATTTTTACCTTTTTGGACTTGTTCTACAGTTAGATATCTGGCTCCATAGAGGTAGGCTCTATTGAGGTAGGCTCTATTGAGGTAGGCTCTATTGAGGTCGGCTCCTTCGAGGTCGGCTCTATTGAGGTAGGCTCTATTGAGGTCGGCTCCATCGAGGTCGGCTCGTGAGAGGTCGGCTCCATCGAGGCAGGCTCGTGAGAGGTTGGCTCCATAGAGGTAGGCTCTATAGAGGTAGGCTCGTGAGAGGTAGGCTCTATTGAGGTTGGCTCCTGAGAGGGTGGCTCCATAGAGGTTGATGGCAACTCCCCAAACATAACGAGGAAATTCTCCTTGAGGTCGTGTTTTTGCTCCATTAACACGATTGACTAAGATTTGGAAGTGTTCAGGATCTTTTCCACTGGGAGCAAATTGGATCAAAGCAATCTCTTTATCCTTTTCATCTTTAGCTATAGCTACGGTTTGATAACGTCGTCGGTGTTGAGGTTCTCCAAATTTTACAGAGTCCGAAAGCTCTTTTATTCCATACTCATAAAGTAACCCATGAACGATCGCAGTTAAATGAAAGAACCCATCCCCTAACCTAGCATTAATAGTGTGACCTCCTTCCGGTTCGGGAAGCTCATTCATCCAAATTTGTTGATCTAAAGGAGAGCAAAGTTTAGCTAGTTCTAGTAAATAAGGGGGAGCAAATTCAGGCGTATTATACTCGTTTTCTTTGGGTTGGGAGCGAAACACCATATCTGCTGCCCACCAGTCCCAAATATCGGCCAGCGCATCTCGAATATAACCCCATTTATCTAGGGAAGTGGGTGAAGATGATTCTGTTATTTCATAAGCACGTTTTATTTCCCAAGTTAGTATATTGAGAAGGTGGTTTCTAATTTCAGGAGATAACCAAGCAGTGGCAAAACATTTACTGAGATCACGGGTAAGATAATAACGAGGATCAGATTTTTTAAAGTTTTGCCAAAATTTTTCTCGTTCAGAAAAGCCTTTTTCGGGATCTTTTTCATATTGTTGAATTACTTTGCTGTTTTCTGCATAAACTTTTAACCGTTCAACAATCGCCTCAGCAAAGAGATATTCTCGGAAGGACTTATGAACAAATTCGCACCCTTCCCCTGTATTCTCTTTAAAGAAAAAACTGATAATTAAGCGACTGAGTAGATGCTTTTCAGTGATTTTTTTGACAATAGACTGTAAATCTTCTTTAAATTGTCCTTTATCAATTCGTAATCGTAATTCGTTGCGAGAAATTGTTTCTTTTCTCATTGCTGTTATTGCTTGTGCAGTTTGCCAAAGCAGTTGTCTGAGAATATCACCAGATAAACGATAAAAACGATCATCTCCTTGTGATAAATCTTCTTTTAAGAGAGGGTTTCCTGACCCTTCACAGGTTTCATCGATTAAGGCACGATATAAATTAGTGGGGTTATGAATCAGAGCTTGTAACTCAGTTTCTGATGTAACTTTGAACAGTAAACGTAGGGTTAAATAAGCAAGTAAGGGTAAACCCAAGACAGCTAAACTTCCTTTAATATCCGAGACATTTCCTTGCTTATGTTGTTTTAGTAATTGCTCAAATTCTGTTTTATAAGTGTTTACAATGGTTTTAATATAATCGGGATCTAAGCTATTACAAGGTGTGTCTGAGTTTTGACGTGCATCTTGAAACTGCTTAATATAAGTCTCTAACTGGCTATAGGTTAAGGGTTTTAAGGTTAGAATAGGGGTAGATTGTAAAAGAAAACCTGTGTCGCTAACATCTCTACTGGGACGACCGGTTACAATCATACGAATAGGAGGACGGCCACTCCTTTTCTCAATGAAGAGGTCTCTGATATTTTTTAATACTTTTTCGATACTTTCTTTGAACCCTTGACCTGCTTCGGTACTAATTTCATCCCATCCATCAAAAATAAATACATAAGGAGATATTTTCGTTCTTTTCTCTCCAAAATAAATAAATTCATTACGGTTAATTAACTCTCGTAACCATTCGGGAGCAAATTCTGGTTTAAATTCGTAATTGTCCATACCTTCTTCCCCAAACCGTAGTGCGTGGGGAATAGCTTCTAATAAATTTTGATTAAGATTTCTAATATCTTTTAAGAGAATACGAATAGGAGTACAGCCTTTTTCTGTTAATTTATGAGCTAAATGTAGAGTAAAAGAAGACTTACCGGCTCCTGCAATTCCTTGAATGACAATGGGTTCTTTGAACTTAGGATCTTCAAAATATTCGAGTACAGTAGATAAAAGGTTAACGCGCTCACTATCTATTTCAGAAAAGGGGTTTTTTTTGGGTGTTAATTCCTCTTGCTCAAATCTATCAGATCGTTTAGATTTAGATTGAGGTTGAATATCTGACCATTTCAAATTTCCACAGTCTGTCTCTAAATAAATGTCACTCAAAGAAAAAGTTTCTTCGTTAAAAAGTTTAGCTGTGTTATACAACCAAGATTGATAATAACAATGAGCGCATAAAACTTCTTGCAGTTGTAACTGACTATTATCTAAAATCATTAGGTTTCTAAAACCTTCAACCTTGTCTGCTGTTTTAGCATCAGTTAATACTAATCTTAAATTTCTTAAAAAATACGAATGAATGTCTGGTATTAACCGATCAATATCAGTTTTTTTAATATAATTAGCTTCAGCAATTTCTTGTAATTTTGTATCTGCATAGTTAGTAAAAGGATGAGAAAGCGCACCTTGTAGGGTAAACCCAGACATATCAATATCTTCAAGTTTACTACGATCAAAAAAATTATCCATTGCGTTAATTGGGCGCAAGTCTATCCCTTCTAATTTATTATCCTCTTGTGCTTGTTTCAAGACTTGTTGTACAGCAAACTTATAAGCCGAATCACAAACATAATAACCTTGTTTTAAGGGATCTTTTTCCTTAATTAATTCGGGAATAACTTTACTGAGAACATTCAACGTAGGACCAACAGCTTGCATCATCCTTAATTAACCTAAAAATATACTTTAAAATCTGCAATTAATGGAGTAAGGTAGACAATGGATACCTTACCGCGCCCTTCGGGCAAAGGCAAAAAGCAAAAGGCAAAAAGCAAAAGTAAATAATAAGCCCAATAATACTCTAAAACCTCTTCATTTATGAAGAAGAAGGATAGAAAAGAATCATTTATTTAATCCTCTCACTTTAGGGATAGTTAAGACTTTTGACTTTTGACTTGTGAATTTTAGCACTGTTACCATTAAAAACGATCAAGAACAAAAAATAAAGTAATTAATGTTATGAATATCGGTGTATTAGGCATAGGATTGATGGGTAAACCCCTAGCAGAAAGGTTATTACAAGCTAATTATTCTGTAATTGTTTATAATCGAACTATTAATAAAGCCCAAGAATTAGAAGCTTTAGGGGCTAAAATCGCTCAAACCCCCTTAGAAGCGATTCAAGGGTCAGAGATTCTCATTTTGATGTTAACGGATGCTACAGCTATCCGAGAGGTTATTTTAAGTACGGAAACAGCCGATAAACTAACAAATCGTACTATCATTCAAATGGGAACTATCGCCCCTGATGAAAGCAGAAGCATTCAAGAGGCAGTAGAAAAAGAGGGAGGGCAATATTTAGAAGCTCCTGTGTTGGGTAGTATTCCTCAAGCTAAGGAAGGGACTTTATTGGTTATGGTAGGGTCTAAATTGTCTCAATTTGAAGAATATAGAACAATTATGCAACAATTTGGCTCGAAACCACAGCATATTGGAGAAGTTGGTACTGCTTCTGCTTTAAAATTAGCTTTGAATCAATTAATTGCATCTTTAACCACTGGTTTCGCCTTAAGTTTAGGCTTAATTGAACGGCAAGGGGTTGATGTTGATAAATTCATGAATATTTTGCGAGAAAGTGCTTTATATGCACCAACTTTTGACAAAAAGTTAAATAGAATGCAGCAGCGTGATTTTGATAATCCTAATTTTCCTAGCAAACATTTATTAAAAGATGTCAATTTATTCTTAAATCAAGCTGAAGAAAATGGCTTAAATACTGAAGTTTTACAAGGTATTCGTAGTATTATTCAACAAACAATGGAATTAGGATTATCAGATAGTGATTATTCTGCTCTATTTTCTGCTATTAATAGAGAGAACAGTTAACTTAATCAAAATTATCATTTAAACCATTACTAAATAAATTTATGACTATTTCTAAAACAGAAGCAAAACAACTCTTAGAAAGAATGATTTTTGAGGAAACTGACCCCCAAGACTGGGTAGAAGATGTTTGGGGTTTAAGTGCTGTTCATGGTGAAATCTCTGCTAAATTATTAGATGCTTTTTATGCTTTAATTGAAGCTTGTCCAGAAGAAAAATTAGATAATTTTTTGCAAAGTTTACTAGCAGAAAAATTTAATGATCAATAACGATATTTTTCGTTTTCTCGGAATAACATTTATTGTCAACTTACCTATATTATTATTAGTATAGTGAGCATCCTGCTCACACTATTCTAATCTTATTTAAAACAACTATAGCAATCAGTAATGATATATTATAAGCAAAAATATATCAGGATATAATACTATTAACTGGTGTAAATTTAACAGTGAATTGTTATTTATTGATTGTCATTGCGAGGGGAATTAATTACTAGGAAATCCTGATTTATCTTCATTATCTCCCCGAAGCAATCTTTATTTTTCTAGTTGTGTTAGAGATTGTGAAGGGAGGCAGAATTAAGTCTTAAATCAAGCTTCCGTAAAACTTTTGCCTCCTAGCAATGACATTTTACCGTCGCTTAAGTTTACACTGATAAACAGTGTTAAATCTTTCTTCTAATTTTCTCACAACTCAAACCTGATTGCTATATAAAAATAAAAAAAGAGTCATAAACTGAAAACAGTTCATGACTGAGTTATCAAAAAATAAAGATGTTTTTATTTCATTATTCTGACAGCAATGGTACTGGTATTAAAGTTATAATCTTTTGCTTCTAACTCAATTAATGTACCAATTTTAACTTTTTGTTGCCCAACAACTGCACCAGTATCGGTAATTTGTGCATTTCCTCTTAAAGTTAAGATCATGTCTTTAAAATAAACAACTTCTGGTCTAGG
>JBFRWO010000116.1:0-10737 GCA_051439625.1 Crocosphaera sp.
GCTATCAAAGAACTTTGGCAGCAGGAACCTACGAATTTTCCATTGATGGTTTTGGTCCTTTTGATCCCATAGAGGGTTATTCTATCCCTGCTTCTTATGACTTAACTTTAACTGCTACTGAGCCTCCGAATGAACCCCCAAATGACCTTACCCTCAGCAATAATACCATTGATGAAAACGAACCCATCAACACAGAAATCGGCACATTGACCACAACAGATCCCGATTCAGGAGACACTTTCACCTATAGTTTAGTTGCAGGGCAAGGAGACACCGATAATAGCTTATTTACCATTGATGGTGATGTCCTCAAAACTAATGCTATCTTCGACTTTGAAACTCAAGATACTTATAGCATTCGTGTTGAAACCACCGATTCAGCCAACAATACTTACTCAGAAGCTTTCATTATTAATGTTAATGATATTGTTGGTGATGATAATATAGCCCCCGAAGGGTTACAATTTAATGTTAGTTTTGAGGGCAATACTCTCAATTTAACTAATGCTTGGATTTACGATGACAATGGTTATCAAGACATAAGTTATGTAGATTTATGGGTAAGAAAAGAGGGAGAAGCTTGGCAAGATATTGCTGATATTACTAATTTTCAACCTTGGGCAAATGATAATGATTGGGCTAGTATTAATCATCAAATCAACTTTAGTAACTATGAATATGGTACTTATAAAATTTGGGCTAGGGGTTATGATAAAGGAGGTTTAGAAAGTAATGCTGTTTCTAAAGAGTTTGAGTTTGCAGCAGCAAATATAGCCCCAGAAAAGCTACAATTTAATGTTAGTATTGAAGGTAATACCGTCAAATTAACTAATGCTTGGATTTACGATGAAGATGGTTATCAAGACTTAAATCATGTAGATTTATGGGTAAGAAAAGAGGGAGAAGCTTGGCAAGATATTGCTGATATTACTGATTTTGAACCTTGGCAACCTAATAATAATTGGGCTAGTATTGATCATGAAATAAACTTTAGTGATTACGAATCTGGTAGTTATGAAATTTGGGCTAGAGGTTACGATCAAGAAGGTTTAAAAAGTAATGTTGTTTCTAAAGATTTTGATTTTCTTACCTCAGGCAATGATAATATTGTTCCTAGTGATACCGGTAGTTACTTTGCTATTGATGCACAAGTTTATACCTCTAATGATACCCTCAATATTAATAATGGTTGGGTCAGGGATCTTAACGGTGTTGCTGATATACAACGCATTGATTTCTGGTTAAGAAAAGAAGGAGAAGATTGGCGGGATATAGAAGATGTTTCTGGAGATGAAATTACACCTTGGTCTCAAGATACTACCTGGGGAAGTTTTGATTATAGTTTAGGTTTAACAGGGTTAACTCCAGGAAGTTATACCCTTTGGTCTGGGGTACAAGATCAAGAATTAGCTAATAATGGAACTTGGGCTAATATTGTACAAAATACCTTTGAAATCCAATAAATTATAACCAAACTGATTATAACATCTGCTAACAACCAATCAACAACTCCCGATGCAGGAAATAGCTTAGGAGAAGCTCAAGATTTAGGATTATTTTCCTACAGTATCACCAATCCTTTAACCATTCCCATCCTCACAGAATTCGATTTCTGGTAGTGGTTCTTATAGCGTTACCATTTTGGATGATAATGTGTTAGAAGAAGATGAGACGCTTTATTTAAGTTAACTCAATCAGCTAACGCTCACTTAACTGATAATCAAGCAATTGCTACAATTATTAACCAACAAATGTCTAACCAAAGTCCAACAGATTTAAACCTATCTAATAGCAGAATTCGAGAACATCAACCCATTGATACAGTTATTGGTGAATTTATTACCACTGACCCAGACACAGGTAATACCTTCACTTATACCTTAGTTCCTGGAGATGATTCAACCGATAATAATTCATTTACCATTGAAAATAATCAACTAAAAACCAATGCTATTTTTGACTACGAAACCAAGAATAGTTATAACATTAGAGTTCGGACAACGGATCAAGATGGATTATCTTTTGAAAAAGTATTAACTATCAATATTGATAATGTTAATGAAGCATCTTTACCCATTATTAAAAATCCTATTAGTGATTTAACTGTTCTAGAAAATGCAGCTAATACAAATATAGATTTACTTGCTCATTTTGATGACCCTTTAACAACAGGTCAAGTGGCAAGATTTGAATTATATAATACAGATTTAGCAGGGGGAATTATTAATGTTTTATTATTCGATCAAGCCGAAAGTGGCGCACCTTTAACCGTTGATAATTTTATTAATTATGCTGAAGATGATGACTATGTTAATAGCATAATTCATCGTTCTGTTCCTGGTTTTGTTATTCAAGGTGGTGGTTTTACTATTAATAATTTAGAGGTTAGTGATGTCCCTGATGATCCAGCCGTTCAAAACGAATTTAGTAGCGATCGCTCTAATTTACGGGGAACAATTGCAATGGCAAAATTAGGAAATAATCCTAATAGTGCTACTAATCAATGGTTTTTTAACCTCGAAGATAATTCCAGTAATTTAGATAATCAAAATGGTGGATTTACCGTTTTTGGTGAAGTTTTATCCCAAAATGATTTAGCTGTAATTGATGAAATAGCCACAGTCCCTATTTTCAATGGAAGGATTCTAAATTCAGCCTTTGGCAATTTACCATTACAAATTGATCCGAATAATCCTAGATTAAGTAATGATGAAGAATTTATTATTTTTCGGGATATTACTGTTACGAATTTAGATGAATTAACTTTCTCAATTGTTAGTAATTCTAATCCTAGTTTAGTTGATGTTAGCATTGATAATAATAAGCTTATTATTGATTATCTTGATGAGGAGACAGGAACAGCAGAAATTATCATTCGAGGCACAAGTTTACTTGGTTATAAAGTTGAAGATGCTTTTATTATTAATGTTAATAATGTTAATGAAACTCCCATAAATATCACCTTAAATAACAATACTGTTGATGAAAACGAACCCATCAACACAGAAGTGGGTACATTTACTACGACTGATCCCGATACTGGTGAAACCTTTACTTACTATTTAGTTACAGGGGATGGAGACACCGATAATAGCTTATTTACCATTGATGGTGATGTCCTCAAAACTAATGCTATCTTCGACTTTGAAACTCAAGATACTTATAGCATTCGTGTGCAAACTACCGATTCAGAAAATAATACTTATTCAGAAGCTTTAATTATTAATGTTAATGATATTGTTGGTGATGACAATGTAGCCCCCGAAGGGTTACAATTTAATGTTATTTTTGAGGGCAATACTCTCAATTTAACTAATGCTTGGATAAGAGATGAAAATGGTTACCAAGATGTGAGTTATGTAGATTTATGGGTAAGAAAAGATGGAGAAGCTTGGAAAGATATTGCTGATATTACTAATTTTGAACCTTGGGAAAATGACAGTAATTGGGCTATAATTAATCATCAAATAAACTTTAGTGATTATGAATATGGTACTTATCAAATTTGGGCAAGGGGTTATGATCAACAAGGTTTAGAAAGTAATACTGTTTCTCAAACCTTTGATTTTTTCCAAGAAAATATAGCTCCAGAACAACTACAATTTAATGTTAGTGTTGAAGGAAATACTCTCAAATTAACTAATGCTTGGATAAGAGATGAAAATGGTTACCAAAATTTGAGTTATGTAGATTTATGGATAAAAAAAGATGGCGGTAGTTGGCAAAATATTGCTGATATTACTAATTTTGAACCTCGGATAAATGATAATGATTCGGCTGGTATTAATCATGAAATAGATTTCAGTTATTATCAATCTGGTAGTTATCAAATTTGGGCAAGGGGTTATGATCAAGAAGGTTTAGAAAGTAATATTGTTTCTCAAACTTTTGATTTTTTCCAAGAAAATACACCCCCATCACAACTACAATTTCAAATTAATCAACAGAACTATCAACCCACTGAAACTTTAGTCCTAGACAATGCTTGGATCTATGACGAAGATGGTCCTTCTGATGTAGCTAAAGTAGATTTCTGGGTACAAAAACCTGATGGAAACTGGATCGATGTTAGTGATGTTAACAATTTTACTCCCCAACCAAATGATAATGATTTGGGTGGTTTTGAATATAGTTTGGACTTGAGAGAATTAAGAGGTTCTGGGGTCGGTGAACATACTCTTTGGGGACAAGCAGAGGATCAAAGCGGTGATAAAAGTAATGTGGTTACTCAAACTTTTGTCATAGATAATATTGCTCCGAGTCCCACTGGTTTGGATGGTTATTTTGACATCGATGCACAAGTTTATACCTCTAATGATACCCTCAATATTAATAATGGTTGGGTCAGGGATCTTAACGGTGTTGCTGATATACAACGCATTGATTTCTGGTTAAGAAAAGAAGGAGAAGCTTGGCAGGATATAGAAGATGTTTCTGGAGATGAAATTACACCTTGGTCTCAAGATTCTACCTGGGGTAGTTTTGATTTTGGTTTTGATTTAACAGGGTTAACTCCAGGTAATTATACCCTTTGGTCTGGGGTACAAGATCAAGAATTAGCTAATAATGGAACTTGGGCTAATATTGTACAAAATAGGTTTGAGATCCAAGCCTAAACATTTTTATCTTTTATCCAATCACCTCTTACAAAGGGGGGTTGGGGGTCTCAACTTTCTCTAAAAGTCTGACTACACATTTGGGCGTTGCATCATTACGGGATGATCTGAGATTTTCTCCTAGTTTTTTGAGGAATTTAATATAGTGCGGTGCGGCAGCACTCGCGGTGCGGCAGCACTCGCGGAGCGAGACCGCTTAATAATAAAACAACAATATTTAATTTCTAATTAGGGCAGAAAGCTCTTTATATTTTAAGTAATAAATAAGTAGTTTTATCGACACAAATAGCATTTCTTTAGACTTAGAATAACAGAATGTTTTGCGATGCAGTCTAGCTAAATAATGACGTAAACGGCTATTTGCTCCTTCTACTCTTGTCATAGAGATTTTGCTAATAATCTGGTCTCCATCAGGAATAAATTTTGGATAAACCTTATATCCATCTGTTATCCAAAAATAGCAATTCCATGCTTTTACTTTTGACCATAATTTTTCAAAGGTGTCCGCACTTCTGTCACCTATTACATATTCTAAAATATTACAATAATCCTTGTCTAAAGCAGATCCTTATCCATATCTTATTTTTTTTTACCAACAAATGTTTGTAATTCATCTAGTTGAGCAACCCGTGGAATTTGGTAATCTTCAGGACTATCTGGTAATTGATTTCCTATCTCTCTTACCCAACGTATGACTGTATTATGGTTGACTTTTTTAATTCTTTCAATAGCCCTAAATCCATTCCCATTTACATACATAGTCAAACATTCTTGTTTGAATTCTTTAGGGTAACCTTTCTGAGAATAAATATCAATAAATTGTCGCCCACAATCTTTATATTGATAGTTTTGTTTTCCTCGTCTATGACCGTTTTTTCTAATATTATTAGATCTACATTTAGGACAGTTCATTTTTGTTTTCTTAAAAGCGATCGCTCTCTTTAAAATTTTCTCTTTAATTATAAATCATCCCGCAGTGATGCAACGCCAAAATAGAGTTAGAAAATTGGATAAGTTTCCCATCTGAACCGACAGTTATTCGAGAAGATTTATTAGTTAAAATCAGGGCTGGCTCTTTAGTAAATCCAGAAATTATTCTGCAAGAACTAAAGCATCGTCGTCAAATTCATCAAGAAACTTTAACCCGTTATAAACAAAAAGAAAAAGATTATTTAAAGAATATTGATGATCTAACTCCATCCGATTATTGCCTTTATTTAACCCTTAAAAGAGGAATTCTTTATGAAAATGAATGGATTGAATGGTGTGATGAAGCTTTAGAATATTTTAGTAGTTTAAAACTAGATTCTTGATAATTCTGATGTTAACTGTAAATTAGCAGCAACATGGGCTAATGTAGAAATATCTTCAATATTTTCTAAATAAGGAATCATTCCCAAAATAGGAATTTTGGTCAGAGACTCAAGGAGAGAAATAGGGGTAAAATCAACAATTTCTTGCTCAGATATAGGTTGAAAACAACTTAAAATAATCCCCTTTAAATTAACATTATGTTGACGGGCCAAAGCCACATTAGCAACGGTTTGAGCGATCGCCCCTAACTTAACAGGAACCACCAAAACCGTCTCTAAACCCCAGTTTCCTGCAATATCAGCCACAGTTAAGTCCCAAGTCACGGGGGACCCTAACCCACCCAGTCCCTCCGCTAAAACCAGCTTTTTACGGTGCTGTAAGTCCTTTAAACCCTGCTGTACCAGATCCAAAGGAATAGGACGGTTTTCCCTCTGTGCAGCCACAGGAGGGGCGACAGGGGTATCATAACGTAGGGGGTTGACTATCTCTAGATCGGGGAATAATTTTTGATAGTGTTCGCGATCGCCGATCCCAGTTTGTATTAATTTAATCAACCCTAAGGACTCTATGGGGTGATGGGTTTGCCAATAAGCAGCTATTGCGGAGGTAACAACAGTTTTACCGACTTCTGTATCGGTACCAACGATGAATAAGGTGGTCATTTTAGCAATTAATAATTAACAATTAATAATTAATAATTAATCTGTTTTTAAAGCTGCGATCGCTTCTTTTATTTGTCCCTGATTTGGTTTGTCTTCTTCGCAGACTTCAAAGGTTTTTTGAGAAGCTGTTGGCCAATGTAGCAGTTGTAAACAAAGATCGGCGATCGCATCTCGACTAACTTGGCCTTTTAAGTTATCTCCTTGCTCAAAAAATAAGGCTTTATCCCCAGGTTTCTCGGTTAAAGCGCAAGGACGAATAATCGTATAATTCAACCCACTCTGACGTAATACCTCTTCTCCTTTCAACTTCCAGGTGAGAATACCACCTAGTTGATCGTTCATTTTTACAGCCGGGGGTTGTTCTTCTAAATTTATATCAGATCGACCGGGACGAGTAACACCGGCAGAACTAATTAAAATAAATTGTGGGGTCTTGACTTTGCGTCCGTAAGCTTTAATATTACTAACATCTAAGCGAAATAAACCAGGAGAAAATTTCGGGTTCAAACCCCCATCGTACTCGAATTTTGTTTGCATCAACTGCATAGAATAGATACAACTGGGGTCAAACTTGCCCATTTCTGGTACGGTTTTGGCACGAAATACTGGTATCAACTCAGAAAAGGGAATACGTACCGTTGTCGGGATGTTAGAAAAGGTATCAAAGGAGTAACTATAACCAACACCATCCCATTTCCCTTCGCAACGAATGATAAATTTATAGCGTTTACCGTCTCCTTCTACTCTTAATTCTATGCCTTCATATTCAGAAAGATCCACCGGAGGAGTTAAATTTTTCGTTCTAACCGAAGCAAAACCCCCATTATTAGCGATGGAAACGTTTCCCGAAAACACCGCTTTATCTTGTTCTAAACGCATATTACTTTCACTAACTCCTCCCATCACCACATCATCCACTGCACCCCAAGTCTCTTTTATTGCTTCTGTGGGGTGACTAAAATCAAATAATAATTTTGTATCGGATCTCAGATATTTTTTGGCCACCTCGGTTAAATTTTTCATGCCTAAATATTCTACTGTTTCGGGACTATCCACAACTTGTGGCATATAAAACTTAGTTCCCTGGTAATATTTATCACGGTTGGGGGTGTCTCCTTCTACCGGTTGTACACGGGTTCCTACACAAGAGATAACGGCCGAAACATTTTCTAATAGTCTGGGGGTCAAGGTTTCGGGACGGGTAACGTCTCCCTGAACAAGTTCCACTTTCTCATCAAAAAGGGGTTTAGCTGCTTCGATATCCCGTACTAAGGCACGAACATAATAATTTTGTTCTAATAAAAGACGAACTACACGCTTACCGACACCTCCTGTGGCTCCGGTAACTAAGATCATACTCATAGTGTCATTATTTAGGTTAACTGAAGGGCGATCGCTTGGCTGAAATAGTTTTTGCAGATCACTAACAAACGGGATCAATTCAAAATAGTTTAAGGTGTTTAGAAAACGCCCTAAGTCCCATGATTTACGTTCTTTCTCACTCATATCTGCTCTTCAACTTAATATAATTAATTATTTTTTAATTATTAATTAATCATAACAACAACAGCAACCAGGTTGCTAGTCCCTTAGAGTTTTCCACGTTTTCCTTGAGATTGCCTAGAGTTGCACTGAATGATCAATTTCAGACATCTTGCTCCCTTGGTTCTACTTGAGGAAATATAAGCCTCTAGCTTGGTTGCTGTTATTGAGAGTTAACGAGACAGACATGAACTTATACAGGGTATTCTCCTTTGAACTTGTTGTTTTACCTTGCTAGTTATCTGCCAGGGAAGCTTTCCTTATTAGCTTCATCCTCAATCTAACATCTTACTTTGACATCTCCTAGCTTTCGCAATCAAACTTTACATTATAGGGATCAAGAAAATATTGGTTGTTTTTTAGGTATTTATCTTAAATTAGTAAATTATAGATTATTAATTATTAATTATTCGTTCACTGTTTACATTTTTGGTAAAAATCACTATAATTGAATCGGAAGAGTAAAAATACTACCCATGTTAACTTTCAATCCCAGTTTAACCCCATCACTCCAAGAGAGTAGCTTGCTGACAGACTTGTATCAGTTAACTATGGCTGCTTGTTATGCAGGAGAAGGTATAGCCGAAAAAAAAGCCAGTTTTGAGCTATTTGTGCGCAGTTTACCCGATAATTTTGGTTATCTGATCGCAATGGGACTGGCCCAAGGTTTACAGTATCTAGAAAATTTGCGTTTTACACCGGAACAGATAGATTATCTGCAAAGTACGGGGATTTTTGACCATGTAACCCCCGAGTTTTGGTCATTGTTGCAAAACCAAGGCTTTACGGGAGATGTCTGGGCGGTTCCCGAGGGAACTGCTATCTTTGCCAATGAACCGTTATTGCGAGTTGAGGCCCCGTTATGGCAAGCGCAAATAGTCGAAACCTACCTTTTAAATACCCTCAACTATCAAACCCTAATCGCCACCAGAGCAGCGAGAATGCGCGATATAGCAGGAGAAAAGGCAATTTTGTTGGAATTTGGCACAAGGCGAGCTTTTAGCCCTCAAGGGGCAATTTGGGCGGCTAGAGCAGCTTTAGGGGCGGGGTTTGATGCAACTTCTAATGTTTTGGCGGCCAAGGAACTAAACCAGCAACCCAGTGGCACTATGGCCCACGCTTTGGTGATGGCTATTAAGGGCTTATCTGGCAGCGAAGATGAGGCTTTTATGGCCTTTAATCGTTACTTTCCAGGGGCAACCTTACTAATCGATACCTATGATACCGTAACTGCGGCGCAACGGTTAGCTGACAATAGCGAAATAGAGGTTAAAGGGGTTCGTTTGGACTCTGGAGACTTGGGAACCTTATCGCAAAAAGTGCGATCGCTACTACCAAAGGTAAATATTTTTGCCAGTGGGGATATTGATGAATGGGAGTTGCAACGGTTGCGAACAGAAAACGCTACTATTGACGGTTATGGGGTAGGAACTCGTTTGGTGACGGGACAACCTGTTAATGGGGTTTATAAATTAGTAGAAATAGACAATATTCCTACCATGAAACAATCTAGCCATAAAATGACTTATCCGGGGAGAAAACAGATATTTCGTCGCTATAATAACGGGATAATAAACAGCGATAGATTAGCCTTAGTTGAGGAGGCTATGGAATTAGGAGAAACACCCTTATTACAGTTAGTCATGAAAGAAGGTAAATTATTACAGGAAAATGAATCTTTAGACACCATTCGTCAACGGGTTCAAACATCTCTTAAAAGTTTACCGCAGCACACTCATAAGATAACGAAACCGAGTCCTATTCAAGTAAATATTTCTCAACCATTGGAAACATTACGTCGCTCTTTAATTGTTTAATTTTGGTATCAAATTTTATGACAAAAATTGCTCTCTTTGGAACCAGTGCCGATCCCCCAACTGCCGGACATCAATCGATTATTTGTTGGTTATCCAATCATTTTGATTATGTAGGAATTTGGGCTGCTGATAACCCTTATAAAGATCATCAAACTTCTTTGGATCATCGTCTGGCGATGTTAAAGCTATTAATTGATAATATTGATTCTCGGGGAGATAATATTTATCTTTCTAAAAGTTTAAGTCATCGTCGCAGTTTAATTAGTGTTGGCAAAGCTAAGGAAATATGGGGAGAAGATGCAGAATATTTTTTAGTTATTGGTTCTGATTTAGTTAAACAAATTCGTCAATGGTATCGGATTGATGAATTATTAGGAAAAGTTTCCCTTTTAATTGTTCCTCGTCCTGGTTATGCTATCAATGAATCTGACTTAAAAGCGTTGGAAGATATAGGAGGAAAATATCAAATTGCTGAGTTAAATGCACCGGCGGTTTCTTCTACTGCTTACCGAAAACATGGTAACGAAAATGTCTTAATTCAATCGGTTCAAGATTATATTCATCAGGAAAAACTATACGCATGAATTCAAGCAAGAATAAGCTAACTTTAGAGGATTTTAAAGTTGGTGTTTACAATTTAATTTTTTCAATATATTCTTCAAAAAATCGACTCTTAGTTTTATTGGTTAAACGCTCTGATAAACCTTATATTAATCAGTGGGGTTTACCAGGAACTTTAGTGAGAAAAGGAGAATCTTTAGAAGCAGCAGCTTATCGTATTTTATC
>JBFRWO010000117.1:0-3852 GCA_051439625.1 Crocosphaera sp.
AGGGATTGCAACCCTTCGGTTGACTGACATCCCCTAACATCAAGGTTGAAGCCCCAACCTTTAAAATATTTTTAGACGCATTTTCGTCCCTTCCGTGTTTGGTGGAGCAACTAGGGCAACACCAATACCGAGTGTCTAGTGGCAGTTTGTCCAAAACATAGTTGCATACAGAGCAAGCTTTTGAGCTTGGATACCACCTATCTATATAGCTAACTACTTTGTTTTTTTTCTCGGCTACATATTCCAAGATTTTAAGGAATTCAGAGAAAGCCAAATCGCTTATTTTTCTCCCCCATAACCTCTGCATTCCTTTTAAATTAAGGGTTTCAAAGTAGAGATCATCGAATTTATCTGTTAGTTCGTGGGACAGCTTCCAAAACCAATCTGTTCTTCTACTAGCTACTTTTTCGTGAACTCTAACTAGATTCTTTCTGGCTTTTTCTCTACTATTAGAACCTTTTTTCTTGCGAGAATGGTTGCGACTAGCTACCTTTAACTCCTTAAGGGATTGTTTGAGAAACAATGGTGATTTGATTTCTGAACCGTCAGAGCAAGTCAAGAAGCACATTAAAGTCAGTGAAAGGGTTGCCCCTCCCACTGCTCTCCAGAACGGGACGTGAAAGTTTCCCTTCATACCGCTCCTCAATAACTCGGCTGTTTTCTCCAGTACGCCTATTAAACTAATGTGGGAATGTCGTCTATCCATATCCAGTTTTGTTTATTGAACCATCTATAGATTTCTTTCATCCTCTTATCGCCTTGGTGCTTATTGATAAGCTTTAGGTCGTTCCTAGTTTTCTCATCATGGCAATGTCGATGTAGTAGTTGTAGATTCTTGTAACTATCCTTTCCGCCTATTGCTTTCGGAATAATGTGGTCTTCTTCCAATACATCATCGTGTCTAAACGTTAGGCTACACCAGTTACATTTACCTTTTTGTGTTTTTAGTAATTTTGCCTTACGCACTGGCATTAAGGGGTTTTTCCCCATTCTGGTACTCCAATACACAAGATTTCCGTCGTATGGGCTAGCTTTTCCTTTCACCTTTATGTGTCTAACAATGTCAGTGTCGGAGTGAAATAGTATCCTGTGTTCGATTTTCCCATCCTTTGTTGTCGAGAAAATCCAATCTCTGCTAATGAACTTATTACTATTGTTGTCGTAGTAACACTCACTATGGAAGTATTTGTCCTTGAGCCACTTTCTTCCTTTGTTGTTGTGTCGCCTTATGCCCCACTTCCAAAGCTTCCACTTTAAGAGGTTGTCTAAATTACTAAAGGCCACCTTACTTACAACAGTAGAATAGTAGTTACACCATCCCCTAATAATGGCGTTAAGCCTTATTATTAGTGCCTTTTGATTCAGTGGCTTATTACTGCCTATGAAGTTGGCTAACTGTTCATAGTGTAGTCGAATACTTTTTTTACTGGGTTTAACAATTGTTTTGAATCCTAGTGGAATACCGTGAGTATTCTTACCACTTCTGTACTTGCCAGCTTTGTATTGTCGGATGTTGAATCCTAAGAAGTCAAAACCAGCTTTTATTCCTCCTACGTTATGTAGGGTATGCGTTATAGTGGTTTTACTAGGTTTAAGTTCTAATCCCATGTCAGTCAACCAGTTGGTGATTAACTCTTTACATCTGAGGATTACGGAGTAGTCTTTGTGAAGGATGACAAAGTCATCTGCATATCGGATAAGGTTGAGGGAATGTCTTTTATCCCTTTTGCCTTGTTGTCTGCCTCGGTTATCTCTTAAGTCTAACTTTTCGGCAAATTTCTTTACGCATTCCTCTATTCCATGCAGGGCGATATTTGCCAAAAGCGGGCTAATAACCCCTCCCTGTGGTGTTCCATCAGTTGTTTCAGCTAACTTTTCATTTTCCCATATCCCAGCTTTTAGCCAAGCTCGTATTAACCTACGTAAGGATGGAAAAGTGTTTACTTTTTGTAGTAATTTTTGATGGTTGATTCTATCGAAACACTGACTGATATCGGCATCTAATACGTATTTGGGAGACGTATTGATTGCTTTATAGATTGCTTCGATAGCATCGTGACATGAGCGTCCAGGTCTGAATCCATATGAATTTGGTTCAAACTTTGCTTCCCATTCTGGCTCAAGTGCCAGTTTGACGAGGCATTGTACGGCTCGGTCGTGCATCGTGGGGATACCTAGAGGTCTTTTCTCATCCTTCCCTGGTTTTGGAATCCATACCCTCCGCACAGGTGAGACTCTAGTACTCAGGCTGATTTTATCAACCAATTTAAAACGTTGCTTTGGAGTTAGGTTTTTGACCCCATCTACACCCGCCGTTTTGTGTCCTTGGTTATCCTGAGAAATCCTACGTACCGAGATAAGTTTTGCACTTCTGGAGTTGATTAACAGTCTTTGGAGTCGTCTAACGTTTATGACATCACCACGAAGGGACGCTTGATAGATGCGTTTTTGAAGCTTGTGCAGTACTTTCTCGAATTTCTTCCAGGGTAGGTCTGCCCATTTATACTCTTGTTGTATTGTTTCAACATAGTCCATAACTTATTTACTTCTACTCATACCCCTATCTTCCGTTTTATCGTGGGTCTGTCAGCATATACCCTTCGTTACAAAGAGCCTTTCGCTTCTGACCCTATCTTTATCAAGTGTTTCCTAGCAAATGAGACTAGATGTTACATCTTGGTTGATTACTCAGGCTTTCGACCAGTACCTGAGAGAAACAGTTGATTTACTTCGTTCCACATACCATTTGTTTGTTCTTTTAGGTGGGAATTTATTTGCCCGTTTTAGGTAACGCAGGCTATTAAGCTAAAATTTATAGCCACCTGTTGAAGATTATATTTAATAATCTTTATGCCTTTTTAGGACTCCCAGAGCATTAAGCCCTTTCTCTGGTTCTTCGTAAGGACAATTCAGAAAATTCCTTAGCATTTGTTCACCATGAGAACTTGTCAACGGTTAACCACATTGGGCTAGTAGTTTGTTTTTCCCGCCGTCCCCCTGCTATTACGGATTGATGACCAGTCGCTACCGTAAGGGTTTTACTTTTCTCTTTGCGTCAAAGAGGATGGACTCGCTCTTTTAAAATGAATTTCTTGCTGTCTAAGGATGGTTTCCTTGGCAAGATTTGCTCACCATCATGGTTATGTAGTTGTCAGTTCTAAGAGGATAAAAAGTGCTTACTCAACCCATTGAGGTTACTCTTAGAAATGCTCTCAATCCCCCTTGCTGCAAAGGATGCAGCTTGGTTTCTGAGAAACGAATCGCACTTTAACCCAAAGTCAAAACCCGCATTTTTACCCGACATGGTTGTGACTTGGTGGTCAATATGGTCACACGCGACAAAAATCAAGATTTCTCCCAAGGGATTTCTTTTGATAGTGACAGTTTTAATCTTCCCTTCTATCTCCCTACTTTTCCAGAACTTATAGACACGTTTCCCTATTTTTAACTGATTTCCCTCTAAGAATTTGTAGCCAGCTTGCTTTAAAGTAAATGACTTATACTTGATTTTTTTTCGGAAATTAGGTGGTCTTACTCCTTTGCCATGATGCTTGAAAAATAGTTGATATGCTCTTTCAATTCTGTCGGCAATATCTTGTACAGCTTGAGAACCAACTAATTGCCAATACTCATTTTTCTGGCGGAGTTTGGCTATATGTTTCTGAAGCTTATGTTTATTCAAGTGCTTACCAAACATCCGATAATAGCGTTTATGTAGCGCAATACAATGATTGTAAATGCTGCTGGCAGCATTTATAGTGCGGTGCAAATGCTTATTTCGTTTATGTTGATATAGCTTGAATTTATAAGTCTTCATGATAGTTATTATGATAGCATTTATTGTAGATGGGA
>JBFRWO010000118.1:0-21162 GCA_051439625.1 Crocosphaera sp.
AGTGGGCGATCGCTGATGGATTGGTCATTGATTATCCGGTCAAATATTTATCAACTAATTTAAGAGGAGAACCCAAAGTTAAGTTAACCATTGATCCCGGTTGGGCCGAAGATTGGAAAAAAGTACGAGACAACCCCGATGATTACAGGCAAAAACTAGATCCCATTGCCAAAAAGGAACTATGGGCAAAAATGGGCAGTATGTTTAAACGGACACCCGAACCCGAACCCGAAACTACTCTCAATGACCAACTTAGTGACCCGATTTTAGCTGACGAACTTTACCCCAAAATTAAAAACACTCATAACATCGAATTCACTGAACAAGGCCGGCCCTATCAAGCAACACCCATTGATGACATTGAATATGACGAGAATGGTGTTCCAGTGGAGGAGGGGATATGAAGTCAGAACTTAGAACTTTGAAGTCAGAAGTTAAGACAGCGATAACTGACCCTTGGCACCATTCTCAATCTTGGACTGCTCATGGCCATCGATGGCAGTTTACTTACAATTCTTTCAATGCCAATTACACCATTGAAAATAGCGATCGCTCCATCATTTTGTCAGTTCCTATCCGAGAAACGGATCATTACCCTAGTCCCCAAGCTTGGTTTGACCATTGGGCAAAAACTAAGGGTAAACATCGCTTAAAGCCATGTACACAGCAATCACAACAACCGAGTTTATTGGATTTTAACCCTCAAAGCTCAAACTCTATTCCCTCAAAGAACCCCAAAGGGATTAGTTTTGGTCAAACGTTGGAGCAACTTTACCAAGGCAAAACTTGTACAAGAAGAGTATGGAGCGATCGCACGGCTAAAACGTTTATTAAGTATTATGAACAAGGGGTTAAAGTACCTGCTTACAACAAAGGACTTCAATATGGTGGAGAAATTATCGGTTGGTTAACCTTAACGGAAAAACCAGTAAAACAGCAATTGGTGGAAATGACCCAAGCTGACTTAAAAGCCGAAGGATTTCCTAACTATACCTTTGACCAATTCATTAATGAGTTCTTTGAGGGGAAAAATCAAACAGTTTGGGTAATATGCTTTCAATTTACCCCAAATGAAGAGCCAGAAAATTCTGTCACTGTTGAAGTGGTGGAAAATGATGACAACCAAACCTTAACTAATACTGATGAATTAACTGATGAGGAAGAACGCGATCGCTTACACTTAGAACGTAAGGTTGAACGAGCTTTCTATGAAGCTGGTAAAGCTTTATATGAACTCAGAAAACGACGGCTCTATCGTAGCAGCCACAAAACATTTGAGGCTTATTGTCAAGAAAGATTTGGATTTGGGCGACACGCTGCAAACCGTTTAATTGCTGGAGCCTCTGTTGTTGAAAATTTGGTGACCATTGGGTACCAAAATCAATCTGAAGAAATGGTGACCAACAATAACAGAACTCAATCTGAAGAAATGGTGACCATTGGGTACCAAAACCAGAATGATGAAACTCATAAGGTGACCAATGGTACACAAAATGACAGTGACCAAATGGTGACCAATGGTCACCAAATTTTACCTACATCTGAAAGGCAAGTCAGACCTTTAACCAAACTTGAACCCGACCAGCAACGTGAAGCTTGGGCCAAGGCCGTAGAACAAGCAGGGGGTAAAGTTCCTAGTGGTCGCATAGTCAAAAGCATTGTAGACAAAATCCGTGAACGGAAACCAGTTCCTAATCCTTGGCGAGTAAACGAAGTCGCTATGATTATGGTTAAGGATAATCCTGATTTACGGGGTAAAGGGGGTTGTTGGTGTGTTATCACCGCAGTTCATGACTTTTCCTGTAGTGTCCGCTTATGGGATGGCAATTATCAAGTTAAACCTGAAAATCTCAAAGACTTATCCTATTCCAATGAGCAGCAGGAGATGGTGCGGAAATTGTGCGATCGCTTATGTAAACTTTATGATTCTGAGATGGAGGATACGGCTAAGGCTGTATTGGCTAGTTTGGGGAGGATAGATCGGCCTTGGTTGACGGAGTTTGAGGAGAAGGTGTTAAGAATGCTTGAAGAAAGTTAATGTTATGGACAAAGGTTACTTACTTAGTCACACGGTTGCTGGTATATTAAAGAAAGACAATTGTGTAAAAGATTATGGGTAAGCCACAAATCGCCGTTAGGATGCCCCAACCCCTTTTTGATGAACTCAACACCTATGTTGAGAAAACAGGCACGTCTAAAACTGATGTGGTCATTACTGCGATCGCCGAATACTTAGGATGCGCTGATAATGTGCCATTAAGTCAGAGGATGACTCAATTGGAACAAAAATTTGCTTCTCTCGAAGCCCAACTTAAAGCAGTCACTAAAACATAATTATGTCAGAAGAAAAAGGTATTTGGATTATTCGAGAAACTGATGATAGTAAAACTTCTTCGGCTGGAGGAGGTTACTATGATGATTCTGAAGAAAATAGTCGAGGTAACTTTGTTAGTGCTAGTCGCTTAAAACAAAATGTACATGATTTTTTAGAAGTTATACAAGATGCTTTTTCTCAGGCAGAAAATACAACTATTGGAATAGAATTGTCAGAATTAGAATGTTCCATTGAAATTAATGGAAAGGGTCAAATTGGGATTTTAGGAACCGGTGGTGAAGCTGGAGCTAAAGGAGCCATTAAGCTAAAGTTTATTCGGAAAAATGTCTAAAAATTGGGCAATTTGTGTCGGGATAAATCGTTATTATTTTCATCGTATTTTAAGCTGTGCGGTGAATGATGCCACAGAAATGAGCAAATTTTTTAAAGAGGCAAAATTTGATAATGTTTATCTATTTACTGATAATTCAGATCCTATTCCTGATATGAGGAATGACTTTCCTTCTCAACCAATGTATGGCAATTTTTATTCTTGGTTGGGCTATAAATTCAAAAAAGATAAACCCTTATTAACATTGTCTGACAATCTTTGGTTTTTCTTTAGTGGTCATGGTTTGGAATATCGAGGACAACATTATCTATTATTTTCTGATAGTAGTGGTGATCCAGAATATTTTGAACGTACGGCAATTCCTCTTAATGAAATTACTAATTATCTCCGTCGTTCGGGAGCAGGAAATATTATCATACTGCTTGATGCTTGCCGAGATTCTTCCTCGAAAAGTTCTAGTTTTGAATTATCTAAAGAACAGGGAATTATAAAAATATCTTCTTGTCAACCCAATAAGTTATCCTATGAAATTAAATCTTTAAATCATGGAGCATTTACTTTTGCTTTATTAGAATCTTTACGGTTACAAGGAGAGGGTAATTGTGCGACAGTAGAAAGGTTATGTAAGCGGTTAAGAACTAGGGTTAAACAGTTGGCTTTAGAACATCTAAAAAAAACACAAACTCCCTATGAAGCGTTGGAACCAGCAAGTAAATATCATTTACTTTTATTACCTGATTATATTCATCCTAATGACTCAGACTTAGCTCTATTAAAAGCTGATGCGTTAGACGCTGAATTTGTTAAACAAGATTTTACATTAGCTGAAACAATATGGACTCGTTTAATTAAATTTAAAACCAATGAAGCTTTACAGTCTTTATATAGAATTCGAGATAAAGTCAAAGAGCAATCATCAACACCTAATATCACCGAAGAAAGTCCATCTAATCCAGAAATAATCAGTGAAGAAATAGTTTCTAAATCTAAGGCTAAAGTAGATGAAATAAGCCTCAAAATTTGCACATTTGAAGTTGTAACCATTGAACAAAATGAAGACCCTGGACTAGAAGGAGGGGGTTTAAAAGACACTCAACAAGATAATAAAGAACAAAGTAAAGAAAGTAAAAAAAATGATTCCGTTTCTTTTCAAAAAAATAATAGTCAACAAAAATCTCATCTTTTTCAATTTTCTGTGGCTACGATTGAAAAAGAAATTAAAGAAAATCAAAATCTACTATCGAGGTTTTTACCAGGAGAAGAACAATGGGTTATTAATAAGCAACAAAAAGAAGCTCAAGGTTTTATAGAAGAACTAACCCCAGAAATCAAATTAGAACTAATGAAAATCCCTGGTGGTACATTCTGGATGGGAACCGATGATGAAGAAATTGAGCCACTGGTTAAAAAGTTTGATAGAAATTGGTTTACATGGGAAAAACCCCAACATCAAGTAATCCTTCAACCTTTTTCTATGGGACGTTATCCCATCACACAAGGACAATGGAAAGCTATAGCCGAACGAACGGAACTTAAAGTTAATATTGATTTAGATACTGACCCATCCCGTTTTAAAGACGATCCTCCTCAACCCTCTTTAGAACCAGACGAAACCCCCAAAACCCGATGGGATAGACCCGTTGAACGAGTAAGCTGGTATCAAGCTCAAGAATTTTGCGATCGCCTCTCTAAACTAACTGGCAAACCCTATCGTTTACCTACAGAAGCTGAATGGGAATACGCCTGTAGAGCAGCTATCACTGATCAATCATCAGTTACCAGTCAGGAGTTAACCCTAGCAGAATGGAATCAGAAGTATCAACAACCCTTTCACTTTGGGGATACCATCACAGGAGACTTAGCTAACTATCGTGCCACCTATACCTATGCTGATGAACCCAAAGGTGAATATCGTGAGCAAACAACCCCTGTGGGCTATATTAAGGTAGCTAACGCCTTTGGTTTATACGATATGCACGGAAACGTCTGGGAATGGTGTCAAGACGATTTTAAGGATAACTATGACGGTGCGCCTAGTGACGGTAGTGCTTGGCTTCAACCTCAAAATTATAATCCTGATAATCAGTCATATTCAGATAAAAATAAGGAAAATAAGCCAAAAAAAGTGATTCGCGGCGGTTCTTGGTACTTCAATCCTGACCTTTGCCGTTGCGCCTACCGCGTCAACTACGGCCTCGCGCGCGACGACAACGTTATTGTCGGGTTTCGTGTTGTGAGTGGCCCCCCCAGGACTTAGTTGCACTTTGCTCTGTTTTCCTTTTGCCCTTTGCCCTCCGGCCCAAAAAATGGGCTACTTTACAAAAGTTAATATATTAGAGATAAAAGGCAATAATTTGTGAGATTTGTTGAGGCAATTAACCCCCAAATTTCTGTCATAATGATCAATCCATGCTCTCTAAGCATTTCTGCACTGAAGCAAAAAGTAAAGCAAAAAGTAAAAAGCATAAAGGACTATTAGTATCAATGAATGAATTGCCAGTTATTCAGAAAAGTTATGATTTTGTGAAATGGTTTGTTCCCATTTTAAATAAACTTCCCCGTGACCATAAATTTTCCTTGGGGGATAGAATGATTACTGAACTTTATGAACTATTAGAAGGACTATTAAAAGCCAGATACAGTAAAAATAAATTAACTCAGTTAGTCGACTTAAACAGCCAATTAGATATTTTAAGGTATCAAACACGCTTACTGTATGATTTTGAATTAATTTCAGTTAAACGCTATGAGTATATCAATCAGCAATTACAAGGGATTGGTATAGAATTAGGGGGATGGATTAAACAGCAAAAACAACAAAATGGTAAGTTAAGAGCTAATAATAATCATTATGAAGATATAGCCAATTTTAACTAAGTAGTAGCACATCAATAAACAGCTTACTTAAGCTATAATTGAAGTTTAGAGATTAAAAAATGAAGCGAATCGGTAATTTATTTGATAAAATAACTGCATTTGAAAATTTATTAGAAGCATCAAAAAAAGCACAATCAGGTAAGCGATTTCGAGACAGTGTTTTAGAATTTAACCATAATTTAGAAGGAAATTTACTAAACATCCAAAAAGAACTTAGAACCCATACCTATCAACCAGGGAAATATCGCACATTTAGGATTTATGATCCCAAACCCCGGTTAATTTCTGCTGCACCATATCGAGATAGAGTAGTTCATCATGCTCTTTGTAATATTATTATCCCTCCCATTGAAAAAAGATTTATTAAAGATTCTTATGCTAACAGAGAAGGTTATGGAACTCATCGCGCTTTAAAACGATTTATTGACTTTGCACGGAACAGCAAATATATCTTACAATGTGATATTAAAAAATATTTTCCTAGTATTGACCACGAAATTCTCAAAGCCCAAATTCGTCGTTATCTAAAATGTAAAGATACATTGTGGTTGATTGATAAGATTATTGATAATAGTAATGAACAAGAGCTATTTATCGAGGTCTTTCCAGGAGATAGCTTATCAACGATTCTAGAAAGAAGAAAAGGACTTCCTATTGGTAACTTAACCAGTCAATTCTTTTGCAACGTAATGTTGACAAAATTTGATCATTTTGTCAAAGAACAACTTAAAGCCAGAAAATATTTAAGATATGTAGATGACTTTGCTTTGTTATCCGATGATTGGGATTATTTATCATCAGCTAGGCAAGAAATTGAGGATTATTTAACGAGTTTAAGATTAAAACTTCATCCTGTTAAAACTCAATTATTTGAGACAAAACAGGGAGCCAACTTTTTAGGATTTAGGGTTTTACCTGATCAAGTTAGAGTTAGAAACGATAATTTAAGGCGGTCTCGTCTAAGATTAAGACAGTTACAGTATGACTACCGTTATGGACAAATATCCCTAGAAAAGTTGGTGCAAAGTTTGCAAAGTTGGGAAGCTCATCTTAAGCATGGTGATACTTATCGATTAAGACAAGAAATATTTTCTCATTGGAAGTTTCAGCGACAAAACTGGGATTTTCCAAAGAAAATCTAAAATTTGGTTCAGAAGTGGCCGTAACATCCGAAGATGAAAAACGGGACAGGCATGAGAAAACGCGGCGGTTCTTGGAACAACAATCCTAACAATTGCCGTTGCGCCAACCGCAACAACAACAACGCGCGCGACAACAACAATAATGTCGGGTTTCGTGTTGTGAGTGGCCCCCCCAGCACTCTTCTGTGCCAGAACTGGCAGGTGGGAATCTGTCGGGCGTGCCGAAGAAGAGTCCAGACTTGTTCCGGTGATGTGAAAACATCCAAAAATAACCCAGAGTCAGTTAGCCTAGTAGGTATTGCCGAAACGTTAGCTGGCTCTACTCTTTTATAGTAGGAGGCCGGAGGCAGGGGGTAAAAACCTTGCTACTATTAGGTTTCAGTTTTTCAAAATGTCCTAACTGCGTTGGCGGTTGCTATATTAGTGAGAAAAATGACTCAGGCGATCGCTTATTTCAAGCAGATTGACTGCCCTAATCTATGTGTCGACTCCTATAAATAAATGTTGTCTGGTTAACGCAAAACTTAATGCAAGAAATGTCTATATCTAAAAAATGGCCACTAAATTAGTTATTAAAAAGGAACAACGACAGGCAAGATACTATACAGAGGATTTAGGTGATGGCATCACTCTGGATATGATGGAAATTCCAGGGGATGAATTTATGATGGGAACCGACGACGCAGAAATAGCCAGACTATGTAAAGAATACGAGGTAAATTATTTTCAATGGGAAAGTCCTCAACACAAAGTAACCGTTCCCAGGTTTTTTATGGGCAAATATCCCATTACTCAGGCGCAATGGAAAGCGATCGCCTCTCGAACTGATTTAAAAGTCAACATCGACTTAAAAGAAGATCCCTCTCATTTCAAAGACCCTTATCAACAAGACCAAGAAACCATAGAAAGATGGCTTAGACCTGTTGAACAAGTTTCTTGGTATGAAGCTGTTGAATTCTGTGAACGTCTGTCTAAACTAACAAAAAGGGATTATAGGCTACCTAGTGAGGCTCAATGGGAATATGCTTGTCGTGCAGGGACAACCACTGCTTTCCATTTTGGTGAAACCATAACCACAGATTTAGCTAACTACCGAGGAACAGACTTTGAGTATGAGAAGAAAATTTATCCGGGCAATTATGGAAAAGGACCAAAAGGAATTTATCGAGAACAAACCACCCCTGTAGGCCACTTTAAGGTAGCTAACGCCTTTGGTTTATACGATATGCACGGAAACGTTTGGGAATGGTGTCAAGACGATTGGCATGGTGATTATAAGGATGCACCTACTGATGGTAGTGCTTGGCTTGATCCTCAAAATTCTAATCTTGATAATCAGTCAAATTTAGATGAAAGTAACGATAATGAAGCAAAAAAGCTCATTCGCGGCGGTTCTTGGTTCAGCAATCCTCTCATTTGCCGTTGCGCCTACCGCGGCTACAGCCTCTTCGCGCGCGGCAACGGCTATAATGTCGGGTTTCGTGTTGTGAGTGGCCCCCCCAGGACTTAGTTGCACTTTGCTCTGTTTTCCTCTTGCCCTTTGCACTCCGCGCCACAAATTGGGTACTTTACAAAAGTTAATAATAAAGCCGTCTTTTGTGTATTAAATCTTTATGATTTTCCCATAGTAAAATTAGCACGGAAAACATTTTGATAATGGTCACAAAAAACCCCGTCAGAAGAGGAGGTGAATAACAAGAGATAACGGTCAAAACTTTTAATAATTGATAATGTATTTATATTTTTTTTAAAGCTTATTGATATGAACTAACCGAATTTTGGGCAAACTAAGAACAGATAACAACAAGTCACCAAATATAAAGACTTGCCCTTTAAAAATACCTTTAATAACCAAAATTCACTCTTATCTCTTATATCTGCTGCAAATCATTGATTTTCTTCTTCTAACTCAGTTCTGAGTCGGGTTTTTGGTTTAAGGATGAAGCTGTCATCACCCATGAGGATGACTGTGTATTTATCCTTATAGGTGACGGCAAGAGTATTTTTACTCTTTATCTTGGTATATAACCAACTCAAGGAGTTATCAAAATGAAACTTTCTACCCTCATCATCAACGCTGTTCTCGCTTTCACCTTCCTCAATGGTAGTGTCCTCCTCTTAGACAAAATTGAAACTTCTTCTCTTTCTAATCCCTTCACCTCCAACATCGCAGAAATGCCAGAAAATGATAGCGATGTTTAAAGCTCTTCAAGTCCTCTATCTTCGATAATATCCTTTAAATTCGCTTCTAAATCATTAAAAGCTTAATCTAAAGTTTTATAACTTGTTTTTCCTTCCCAGACCGTACCTCCTATATCTAAAACTCGGATAAAGGACTCACTCATTTCATCTTCTCCTATCTCAATCCAACCATGAGTTAACCAGAGTGTAATATTAGGATAAGTTCCTTCAAAATAACTATTAATTTTCATTTGTTGAGCCACGATCACTGCATAATTATATTTGTAAGATGAATATTCGTATTTAGGGAGCTTTTGAGATGGAGATCGCTGGAAAGATCACTTTAATCACCAGTATTGTTTGGGTGATTTGGAGTATTCTATCACTCAGAAATGCCGTTGTAGAAGGAGAAGGGATTGTTCCTGCTTCAATTCTATCTGTTCTATTCTGGATTATTAGTATTGTTACCATCTTAATTTTTCACTTATCACCCCTTCATCTAATTTGGCTTTTTATCCTCGGTTTTCCCCTTGCCTTCTTTGCTATGATGACTCCTCTCGGTCAAGAAGTTGGAATCGGACTCTTAGCACTTTTGTCATGGACAAGAACTGAAAATACAAACTTGAGTGAGGGAAAAAAGAGTTCAGACGGTCAGAAAAAGTCCAACAAACGAAAAAATACTAAAAAACGGGGGTTTGGCAACTAACAATAATGGTCTTCCTCCTGAGTAGTTGCCTTGTCAGTAAAAACATTTCATGTGACACGATCCAGTCTGGTGTGTTTCAACCTCATATCATACTTGACTGTATGGCATGAAACAGTAAAACACAGTATGGTATGGTACCACTTATACTCACACCATACTTTACTGTATGGCACGCTCACACTACTTTATAAGACGGTATAGAATGGTATAACCTTGAAAAAGAAGAAAATACCTTAACTATTCCCCTTTTAAGAGCTTTTCAATTTCTGAGTCTAATGCCGGACATAATACCTCTCGAATAAGACGTTGTTGACTTTTATTAGTTTTCTCCGATAGAAACTGTAACTTTAAAATGTAAGGTTCAGACAACCTTAAATTAATCGACTTAATCACATCCTCTCGAACCATATCTCCCTCCCAAGGTAAAGGATCTGATGATCTAACTTGTTCAATGGAAGATGGTGAACTTGATGATTTTTCTGCGGCCTCAATAAAATCCTGTTCTGAAGTTGTTGGGGGTTTTGCACTTAAACGGGGTTTTTTATTCATGGAATACCTCTTTATATAAACTGGTCATTTCTCTAGCTGCTTTGACTTCTTTGGGTTGAAGTTCAACCACAGACAGTCCACTTTTGGCCGCCTTACGATAAGCAATGCGATCGTGAACCACTGTATTTAACAATTTGAGATTGTCGAAATCTTTTAAGACTTCTTTAGCTTCTTGTGTCTCACTAACCGAGGGATTGGTTGATGCACGATTAAGAACAACAAAAGTTTTTAAGTCTTGATTGAATGCGATCGCTTGATTGACCAATTCACTCATAGCGGCCAATGTCCAAACATCAAATTGAGAAGCTTGGATGGGAATGATCAACTGTTGTACCACCGTCATAGCCGCCCGAAGTTCAAGACTATCCCTCCCTCCAGCATCAATGATGATGTCTTCATAACGACAAGCTAAATCTTTTATCTCATTCGCGATCGCTTTGCCAAATTTTTGAATAGAAGGAACACGACTAAAAAGTTCATTCCCTTCTCTGGTGGCCGCCCAATAACTCGCACTACCTTGTTTATCCGTATCAATAACTAGCACATCTCCATCTTGGTTCCGACGCATAGCTGCGAGATTTGTCACCAATGTGGTTTTGCCAGTCCCTCCTTTTTCCCCACCAATGAGAATAATCATCAAATTTTCCCCCATCAGGTTAGATGATAAGTGTACGGTATGGTACCATTCAACACAGTTCAGTACAAAACCAAACTGTACCGTTTAAGAGAGTTGAGAAACCTGTTTCTTGTTCCTTAAACAAGATAATATTCATGTTTTTCTTTCTCGTTTGTATTTCAAAGTATGGTACCATACCATCTTGTGCAGTACAATACAAGACCAAGTTATATAGTACCATTGAAGAGAGTTTAAAACCCTGAGTTTTCTTCACTATTGCTTATGAACCGATATCCTAAGGACTGGAAAGCGATTGCTAACTCAATAAAAGAAGCAGCCGGGTGGCGTTGTGCAAAATGTGGGATGCAGTGTATCAAACCAGGGGAGGATGTCTCCAAACTGAGTATTTCAGAAAGGAGAGCAAGAACGTTACAAGTACATCATGCAGACTTCACCCCAGAGAATAATGAGCCATCAAACTTAATCCCTCTGTGTACGGGTTGTCATCTCAGTTATCATCAGGGGAGACGAGGTAATGTTACTCCTGGGCAATTATCGTTGTTTTAAGTCAGATAAGCAGAATATCCGAGGGTGGTGCTTATAGCAGTTGACATCACTTTTCCTCTACGTCTTACAGTTGAAAAATCACAAAATTAGGGATAGCTTGACTCATAAAAATAGTTGCTTTTTGTTTAAGCAGAAATTCACTATAATCAGCTATATTATCAAGTCCAAGAAAGTTGAGTAAAATTTTACTGGTCATCCAGAGAGATGCTTGTACAAGTAATTTTCTCCAATAAACTTTCATGGGTTTTCCCTCTAATTTTAGAACGCATCTCTATTGACTTTGCTGACTTTATGATAGAGTGAACTTGGCTGTCATGTCAGTCCCAAAATTATTGGAATTTCAAGTTATTTGTTTTTTTTTACAAACTCTTAAAGTAGAAAAATATGGAAATTACGAGAACTAAGAGCATAAATGCGATGTTAATTGTCTTTGTCATTCAGGGGATTCAATTCAACGCTTGCAATAGTAACTAAGGATAGTTTCCCTCAGTGTTAAGTAAATGATAAGAGACGAAAATTGGCGATCAATTTTAAATCTCTTCACTCAATTAGGGAATACTAAGAAAAAGCTATTAGGAGCAAAACTGATGAATTTTTTAGGATTATGCCAAGAAGCTGCCGTCACCCTCTTAGGAGTTGCCTTAAGTTTAATTATTATTGTCTTGATCTAGAAACGGAACCAATAAAACAACCAATAAATAAGAATGTTATTAATCCAAAATGACCATTGAACGCCACCGTCGTAAGCTTAAGACAGGGGAAGAACGCATCTACACCTATCAAGTCATGCCCAATGGTAAAAGGCGATCTCTATCAATTCGTACTGGTTCCGATTCCGATTCAATAATATGCTATAGAAGCAGAGAAAAAAAAAGAATTGCTGCTGCTCTATTAGCTAATTCATCTATACTGGTCATTGGGGAACCTGGAAGTGGGAAAAGTTTCCTGGCACAACTGATCACACAACAAATAACTGAACAAGGATTTTTAGTATCCTCTCCTGGTAGTGGTACAGCCAAACAAACCTTTATGGCGATCGCAGATGAGTTAGGCATTGATACTGAAACCATCGAAGGGAAAGCCATGACGACACAACAATTACAAGAGGAGATCGCAGACTGGTTATCATATAATACAGGCTTTCTCATTCTTGATGATGCTCATCGGTTTCCTGTGTCGATCCGATGTTGGTTAGAGAAGCTGCATGAACAAGGACAACCCATGTTGTTATTGGCCACTTATCCACCTGCAAGAGATATTTTTATTAAATTACCAAGAATTGAACTGGAACCCTTGCCTAATCATGCCATTAGAGAAATTATGGAAGATGAAGCGGTAAACTTGGGAATTGAGCTTAAACCAGGACAAATGGCAGAATTACAGCAGAGAACGGGGGGGAATCCCATGTTAGCTCGTCGTGTTGTCAGAGAGGAATATTTAGGATTAGATGGCCATGCTTTGGATCATACACAATGGATTGATGGGACACCGTTTTTAATCGCTGCGTTGATGTGTTTTATGATCATGCGGTTTTTAGGATTAGGGCTTAATAATACAAGTTTATATTTATTGGGGGGAATTATGAGCGTTGCGGTGGGAATAATAAGAATAATGATTTATTCCTTACCGAGACAAGGTGGAAGATTAGGCCAATAACTGATACTTGAACTTTGCTCCGTGCAAGTAACTAATAACTAATAACTGACCAATGATGACCCCCACCCACATCACCTTTAGTATAGCGATGACCTCTATCATGACGGGAACCGCTAACTTAGAACTATTGGGGGTGGCGGCGATCGCTTCTTTATTGCCTGACATTGACACCAGTAAATCATTCATTGGCCGTCTCTTCTTCCCCCTCAGTCGCTGGTTAGAAACCAATACGGTACACAGGGGGATAACCCACAGCTTCTTTGCTAGTGGTGTCATTACTCTAGTAAGTTATCCCATCGCACTAATAGGTTATCCTCATGTCTGGCATGGTCTAATATTAGGTTATTTTTTCGGCTGGTTTGGGGATGTCTTTACTAAATCTGGTGTTGAAGCATTTTATCCCAGTCATGGCCGGTTAATCATTCCCAGAAATCCTCGGTTACGGCTGGCCACTCGCAGTAATGCAGAATGGTTTTTGTTGATGATTTTGTGTGCGATCGCCATTATCAGCATCAATATTAATAGTGCTGGTGGTATAATCAGAAGTTTTAACCAAGCGTTAGGACTGCCATCAGGAGCAATAGAAATCGTCAAACAAGAATCGAACAAATATTTACTGAAAGTTAAAGTTAAAGGACATAATAACTTAATTGAACAACCCATTAATCAATCTTATGAAGTTATAGAAGCTTTAAGTATTAATGACTTATTAGTTAAAGATGTTCAAGGGAATACTTATAGTATTGGTAACAGTCAAAAAAATCAGATTCAAGTCTCACAAATGAGAGTTGAGCGTATCAGTCCAATTAAAACAAAAATCCTTAACTTAACCTTTGATGATGAAGAAATTTATCCAATTTTATCCCAATTACCTACTGAAAGAACTTATTTAACCGGAACACTAACAGTACATGATTCAGAAGATTTAATCATTATGAATAGTTTAAATACATTTAATACTATTACTGTACAACCAGGAGAAATGGGTTCTGCACAATTAACGTCTGCGACTCCCAACGAAGTCATGAAACTACTAAATGATTATTATGTATCCGGTAATTTAGTTGTTCGTCAAATCAAACCTTATTAATGGAGTCGAAACAAATGTTTAATTTTAAATCTAAAGAAAAGCCATTACCTACTGCCGTTTTAAATGTAAATAATGGCGAAAATAAAAACAAGTCACAAAAATCAGGGATTCTGTTAGGAAATAACTGTTATTGGAACCCTGCCAGTTTACCTAATGGTCATATTGCAGCCATTGGTGCATCCGGTAGCGGTAAAACTCAAACTCTCAAAGCGATCGCCTATTCATTAAGACAAACTTATCCCAACACCCAACTATTCATCATTGACTTTCATGGAGATCAACAAATTGAAGGGGAAACAGTCTATCCTCTACACATGGCCAGTCCTCATGGAATTAATCCCTTAACTGTCAACTTAGATCCTGAAGGGGGTGGCCCCAACTTACAAGCAATCGCTGTAACTTCCTCTTTAAAAAAAACGTTAAGATTAGGTCCCAATCAAGAAGGTAAAATATTAGAAGCCATAAAAGCTTGTTATATTAAACGAGGAATTTATCAAGAAAAACCTCAAACTTGGACACTACAACCTCCTAATTTTAATGATTTAGAAGAAGAATTAAACCGTCGTTCCGCCACCTCTGTTAAAGATGATAATAAAAAAGAATTAGCAGAAAATATTAATCTTAACGACTTAAAAGTTGGCAAACCTAACACCAGTGGAATTTATTTTATTTTCCATAAAGATAAATTAGTATATATCGGAGCCGCAAGAGACATTCAAAAACGGTTTGATGGACATCATCATATCAGATACTTACTCAAAGATCATTATTCTGGAGAACAAGATCAGATTGAACTAAGATATTTTGAACAACCCAATGATTGGCAACAATTAATTACTTTAGAAAATTATCTTATTCAACTTCACACTCCACCATTAAATCAAACTATATTAAAAACCGAATGTAAAGAATCCGCTAAACTCAAACTCAAACTTGCTGCTACATTTCAATATGGTATTTTTAGTCGAGAACAACCAAGCTTTACAGAAAAACATATTAGAATAGACTTATCAAAATTACCCCCAGAACTAGCAGCAATTGCCTCTGAATCTTTAGCATCACAATTAATGAATCAACATCGTTTAATGGGAGAAACTGATAAAAAATTACCAAAAACTTATCTATTTATTGATGAAGCTAAAGAACTAAAAAATAGTCCTGCTTGTGATAGAATCATCGCTGATGGTCGTAAATATGGATTAGGATTAGTTTTAGCTTCTCAATCAGAACGTCATTTGAGTAGTGATATTATTGGAAATTCTAGCACTAAAATAGTCTTACCCGTTGATCAAACTGAGGTAAAAAAAGTGGCTAGAAAATTTCGGTTAGCAGAGAAAAAAGTTGCTGCATTAACTCAATTAACCGCTTTATGTCGCTTTGGAACTCAAGCTGAATATGTTGAGATTTTACCTTATTATCAGAGAATTGATGGTTGATAATTTTTATTATAATTCAATTTATCCAAACTCATCAAAGATTTCTAAAACTGATTTTTTGACAGCTTTTTCACGTTCTTTATCAGAAACATCAGGACATTGTTCTTTAATAACCTTGCTCAGAGATTTGGTTATGGTTTCAGCTAAATGTTGGAGAGTTCCTTCTGATTGTGCTTTGATTAATATAGGTTGATAGAGTTCTTTTTCTGTTGTCATCTGAAGGATTAATATTAGCTTTAAGCCGGTTTTTTATTATTATAAAAGATCATCATCGTAACCTTTATTAATTTCTGTTACTTGTTACTTTTCTCCTAAAATCTGGGCAAACTAACAGAAATAACCTACATTAATAATTCGATGGTTAGTTCTAATGTTCTAAAAAAATATCATCATTTAGAAGGTAAACCCCATTGGAGGCGTACCATTGCCGTGTACATAGCATTAGATAAAGCTCCTGATGATTATTCCTATTCTCAGTTAATGGAATGGGTGAAACAAGAAACGGGGAAAGGATGCTCACGTAAATTAATCAGTAAATGGAAATGTCAGTCATCAGTTACTTGTACTGAGCAAAGTCGAAGTATCAGTCATCAGTCATCAGTTGAAAGTCAGTCATCAATTATCAATGCTCAAAAGGAACCCTTAGAAGAATTACCCATTATTGTTGAATATGAACCGTTATTAACTAATCAAACTGAGGGTAAGGATCAACGGCCGTTGACTAAGAGTGTTTCTAAATGGGTGAAGAAAGTCAGGAATATTATTGGATTAACCACTGCATTATTAATCACTAATTTTAGTTTAACGCCTCAAGATTCAACAGTTAAATTAGCTGTTGCTGAATCTCCTACTCCCTTAACCATTTCCAATTTTGAATATGAACCCAAGCCTAAATCAGTTGAACCCAATCGTATTAAAATAAACGTAACGATTACTGATCCTTCTGACTTAAAAGTGAAACCTGGGGATGAAGTTGTTAAAGGGCAAATAATAAGCGATCGCACAACTGAAAGACAGCGATTACTCAATCAACGAAAGCAGTTAGAATTATCCTTAAAAAAGCTGACCATTCCTATTCCTAACATACAAGCACCTTCTTCTATCGCTAAACTCCCTAATTTACCCCCAATTTCTTTAAGCCACGAACAAGCAACTATTAACCTTAAAGAACAGCAGTTAAATGAAGCTGTACAAGCTGTTAGTAACCAACAGGAAAAAATCAATAGTTTAAATCACTTATCAGGAGTTAGTCATCGCTCATCAGATGTCAGTCATCAATCATCAGTTAGAAATAAACCATCAACTATTAACCATAATCAACGATCAGTTAAGCCTCACAAAGTCAACCCTTCTACTAAAATACCTAACTCTAAGTTTAATTTTGTTGATGCTAAGGGGAACCCTCTTAATCAAAATCAGGAAACATTAACCATTAATGTAAACAAGAGTCGAGATATTCAACTATCTAATCAATCTCAAACTACTGAGACAATTAATAACAATTTCTCAACTCAACTCCCATCATCTACTATTCCCTTTAATCAACCTTTACAATCATCAAAATCTAACAATCAACCCACTAATTATAATAATAAACTGAAAGCTATTATTGAACATGAAACCGTTATTCTTAACCAACTAAAAGCTAAACAAGAAAAAGCTAACCGTGAATTACAAGTAGCTAAAAGCCAGTTAGAGACAGCAAAAGAGCAACGTAGATATGCAGAACATCAATTATACCTTGAGAATAATAGACGAGCGATCGCACTTCAACAACAAAGCTTAGAATTAGAACGACAACGTACCATTAGAGCCGGACAATTACAAGAACAAGAATACAGTAAAACTCAAATATCAGCCAAACTTATCGAAATTGACAATGCTATTAACCAACTCTCAACCGTTAAAATCCCTTACAATGGAACCGTTAAAAAAGTTAAATGGAATGGGCAAACTGACCATACTCTTAATGTTACCGTTACTCTCGATGTTGATGAACCCTCAGTTAGTCAAGAGTCAAACAATTGAAGGAACAGAGAATACTGTAACAACCTCAGTAACCTCAGAACAAGTAAGAGTTAACCGTCAAGTTACTGCTCAATTACCTTGTCTTGATAGTAGTGCTGACTGTGTTGACCAACTGACAGAATTAGCGGTTAATAACTCCTTAGAAATTTCTGCACTGAATAGTCAAATTGCTATGTTAGGGGATAGAGATGAATTGTTAAGCGATCGCATTAATTATACTCGTTCTAATCAATGGACAAATCTCTTAGAAAATCCCTTGACTAACCCCGTCGGATTCATACAAAATATTGTTGGTGGTGGGGATATGCAACGCTCAGAAATCGCCATTACAGACTTAGAAATTAAGAAATCACAATTGGAAGCGTATGGGGCAGACTTAACCAGAAGAAAAGCAGAAGTTGAAAGCACTTTAAAACAAGAAATATTAACTTTAGTGTTGAATTATGAAAGAGAAAGCAGACAACAACAGTTATTATTAACTCAAGTAGAAAATCAGAATATATTGAGTAATGTAGTAGAAATTGATTATCGCTTTGGTGGAAGTTCTACTGACTCTTATTTAGCTAGTATTGAGAAACAAGAAAGATTACAATCAATGTTAAATCAGTCAGTGATTAATCAACAAGAAGTGGTTAGACAGCTTGATTTCTTGGTGGGATTGTGATTATTGGAATTATATTTACTATTGATGATTCAGCAATTAATAATGAACAATTAATAATTAATAATTACCCCTGCTTGGTGCGCTTTCCAACCGCCGTACGACGACGGTTGGGTCGCATCCGCTTCTTTAAAGAAGGGGATTGGCTAAAAGGAAAATTTTAAAATTTATCCCCTTGAAAGGGGAGGCTTTAAACCTTCATTATTGAATTAATAATTAATTATTAACTATCAACTCTTAATTATTAATTATTCGGTAAAGTGCTTTTCTATCGAATCTTGAAGTATCAATAAACCAAACTATTATTGATATTAAATATAATAATTGAAATATTCTTATCTGAACTTTTTTCCTATTACTTTAATAAATAGTATTATTATCTTGTTTTTATCGTAGCTTTGACTTCATTTTCAAGTTCAGATATTCGTCTCTCAACTTCAGCCACCCTCTCACTCAACGGCACACTATCACCACACCCCAAATATTCAGCGATCGCATTGACTATCACCTGAGTTTTATTAGTCCCAGTTTTCTCAACATAACTATTAAGTTCATTAAGCAGAGTATTGGGAATCCTCACCCCTAATTGTGACTTACTCATTAACATTAACCTCACCTTTATTTATTAATGATAGCATACGTCAAACAATTGTAAATCAATCTATCACGAGGTTGTAGCAATATTAAAAACTGTTAAGAAACTATTATTAAACTTATTTTAATGTTGGCATAATAGAGAAAAATCCTCACCCTAATAATCATGTTAAAAGCTTCCGCACTACCTAAGAGATATGACATAGGAAAAACCCAATTTTATCAATGGCGTAATCATCTCAAAACATTGGGGTATAACATGGAACCCCAACGTAAAGGACAAAGTAGTTTATACTCGGACGAACAAATAGAATTATTTGACCACTTTGCCGCTCACATCAAGGAGTATGACGGTTTCGATAGGTTTCCTCCTGCCACCATACAACAGGAACCACCTGTTAATAGTTCGTTGAATGATAACCCCCCTAACGGATTAGTTCATCATCAGGACGAACAAGTTAACATAGAGTCCACACACCCCGAAGAAATATACGTTGATACCAACCCTTTAAACGACATCAAAGAGAATCATTTAAACTTAGTTGATACCGCAGCACAGCACGCCGCCGCCGAAACCATCACCACCTTCAACTACTTAACCGCCGACTATCTCAAACATCGTGACTTCTCTATCCCTGAACTAACAGAACAGGTGAACCAGTCAGAACAAATAAGACAGCGATCGCTCACAAACTTGATGGACTCCCCCAACAATACCGTAAAAAAGATGTTGGCCAGGAAACGCAATCGCAGTCAATAGCGGCTACTCTTCACTCTGTTGCTGTTAATGAGAGAAAGAGGATACTTAAATTATTCCTGGCCTTACAAGTTTCTGGGGTTGTTCTAGGGAGTGGGTTATCTGCGATCACCAAACTAGATCCTTTAATTGGTATTGGGTTAGGTTTTGGTATTGGAAGTATTAATTTTGGAGTATCAATGACGGTAACTAAAACCTATTAACTATTAATTAGTAATAGCATTTGTTTGACAAGAATTATCAGTATGTTCTGGGTATTCTTTTGATAATTAATGAACTTATACTAGGCTCATCCATATATCTAAATATACCATAATGCTTCTCAATAACGTTAACACTCAAGGACAGATAGTTACTTTAGGTCAAGGGATTTACCAAGTTAACTTATTCAATTTAGAAACCATTGATCCTTATGATTACATCAGAATAATAGGAACAGATTTCCAATGGCGATATCAAGGTGAAACAGACTGGAGAGAACCGTATCAAAATAATGAGTTTACAGAATATGCTGATAGTATAGGTACAGGATTAATCATTAAATTAAATGTACTTAACGACACTGAGTTAACATTCAGAACCGATGACACCTTTGAGTATCCTAATGATGATACACCCACCAATCCTATTATTGATATAGAAATCTTACAAGCTGGTGATTATTCCTCAATTGCTGCTGATGGAATCGGTGCGATCGATAACAACATTCTCAGTACAGGAGAAGGTGCAGTTACTACTGAGGAAATACAATCTACTTTCTTTCATGATATGGTTGATTTAAGTCAATATGGAGTGGAAGGAAGTGCAGCATTATGGGGTACAGAACCAGGAATAAATAAAGTTGATATTACTGTTAATGGAACTGCTAACTTATTATTTTGGGATGGGGCTAACATTACCCCTTTTGTTGTTGAAGGTACTGAAGAATTATACTTTAATACCGTTAGTGATGAATGGGGTTTTATTGTTCTTGATGATGTTGTCAGTAATGAAGCGTCAGTAACCTTTGATAACTTTATTTGGTATGACTCTCAACCTGATAATATTGAAGTTATTAGTTATCAAGAAATGGAAGATCCGACCTTAGATCCAGACTTAAAACCTAACCCAGATCCTAACTTAGAACCTAGTCCTAATAATTGGATAATTGAAACATTAGGAGATGTTGAGGTTAATGATACTCCTAATTATGATAATAGTGGTAACTTCATGGTAGGAACGGGAACAGGAGATAGAGCAGTTTCTACTATTGGGAATGATTTAATGGGGGATAGAAATTACTTAAGACCCTTTGGAACAGAAGGAAGTTATCTTAATATTTCTGATATTGAAAATGGTGTCTATGAATTTGATGTTAATCAATTAGGTCGAATAGACAGTAATAATAATGATGCTCTTTACGCTTGGAATGGTAAACAATTAACCTTGATTGCTGATAATGAAAATGGTATAATTACTAATACTGTTGATGTAATTTATGGTAAACTTAGTTTCATTAGCGTTGATGTTAATACTAAGACAGGAACCACTGATTTTACAATTACTGACTTAGAAAGAAAGGGTAATTTATCTTATACTGCCCCAATACCTATTAGTTTAATGCCTGATACTTATCTCGGTGATGTTGACTTTTATG